>JBIQLU010000005.1:15751-21647 GCA_044463985.1 Gemmatimonas aurantiaca
GTCGCCACCGTTCCGCTGATCTCCGGATTCGTCCGCCACGCGGCGAACGAACCGACATCCTCGCCGCCGTCCACTGCCACGCGAACTTCGCCATCGGTACGGGTGAGGCGATACTCGCGGTCGGTATCGAGATCGATCACGACGCGAACCACGTCATCGCGATACTGAG
The DNA here is from genome assembly GCA_044463985.1 of Gemmatimonas aurantiaca. Classification (GTDB taxonomy): domain Bacteria; phylum Gemmatimonadota; class Gemmatimonadetes; order Gemmatimonadales; family Gemmatimonadaceae; genus JADGGM01. The sequence continues at coordinate 15,921 of JBIQLU010000005.1, forward strand.
CGACGCGAACGTTGGTGATTCCGCCGCGCTCCATCTTGTCGTACATCCGGACCGGCGCGCTCAGCGAGGCGCCCTGGAGGTCGAGCACGATCCGCGGAGGCGAACCGAGCGAGAAATCCTGCACACTCACCGAGCCGGAGATCGCGACCACCACCTCGGCACGGCCCGAGGCCGGTATGACGCTGAGCGACCTGACCTCGCCGCCGCTGCGTCCTTCGATTGTCATTGCATGAGCGACGTTCGCATGCGCGCCCAGCGCAAGGAGCATCACTCCAACCAGCGCAGAGACCCGCTTCATTGCGACCTCGCTTTCGTGGTATCGTTGAGTGCCAGCACTTCCTGCCTGCTGAAGCCGTATTCCTCGATCGTGAACGTCACTGCCTTGGGCGAGATGCTGGCGACCCGCATGCGTCCGAGGGTCTGGCCCGCAGTCACCCGGTACTGCTCATCCGTGGATACATCGCGCATGACCGCCACCGAGCGTCCCTGCGGCGCGTAGATCACGGTCACCAGGCGAAGGTCGGAGATCATCGGGCGCAGATCGCCGTTGGCGATCAGCGACACGAAGGGATCGCGACGTCCGCCGGCCTCGTAGGTGAAGGACTCGCGCATGAGCGTGATCTCCTGCGTCTGCCCCTTCTCCGGTGTGTCGCCGGGCTTCGCCGCCGTCTTCGCCGATCCGGAAGGCCTGGTCGCCTTCGCAGGCGCGTCGTTCGCCGGCGCGTCATTCGCGCGCGCATCGTTCGGATGCGCGCCGCTCGCCGCGGAGGCGGCGGCCTTCGGCGCGGAGCTGGCGGCGCGAGTCGCCGTGCCGCTGCGCTTCGCCGGGGCGCTCGCGGCAGCGCTGTCGTGCGTCGACTTCGCGGCGCTGCTCGTCGCGGCTGCGGGCTTCGTCTCACCAGCCACGCTTCCTACCATCTGCTCCCTGGCGGTGTGCTCGTTCGTAGCGGCAACGGCGTTCGACGCAGCCCGTTTGGCGTGCGTGAGCGTCGACATCGACTGCGCACTCGCCTGCGTCGCGAACGTCGTCGCGAGCGAAACCGCCGCGGCGGCTACGAGGATCGATTTGGCTGTCATGATCAGTTACCTCCTCTCACCGGGACATCGGCGTCGGCGTCGGCATTCAGCCCCCTGGTGATGAACGTCTGCAACTGGAAGCGCGCCTCGATCATCGCGACGTCCGCCTTGTGTGCGCCAGAACGCGCGCCCCCGTCTCTGGGTGCGGTGAGCGTCACGTTCATCGGCAGCATGATCCGGTTGAGCGAGCCGACGTTCGTGAAGAACTGGCCCAGCTCGTGGTAGCCGCCGACTATCGACATGCCGTAGCGATAGGTGTCGTAATCGCCGCCGGCGATGACCGGCTGCGGATCCACGCTCGCCACGTCGAGACCTGCGCGCCGCGCTGCGGTGGAGACCTGCTCCAGCAGGGCCGGCACTTCGTTTCCGCTGGGTACGAGCGAGCGGATCAGCGCGAGGCTCTTCTGATACTCGGAGAGCTCGCGGCGAATGTCGGCGAGGCTTCCACGCGACATCTCCACCTTCGCCTTGTCGTTCATCGATACCAGCGTCTCCACGCGAGTCTGCTGCTCGCCGAGCTCCACTGCACGCGGCTGGTAGACCATGTACCAGTAGAGTCCCACGGCGGCCAATGCCACCATGCAGACCAGCAGCAGTACTTGCTCACGCTGCCCCTTGGGCATTCCGAGCATCGTTACCTCACCGAGAGGGAGACGGGTACGACAGTGATCGCCGACTGATCCGGCGGCTGATACGAAGCGTCGAGCTGGAACTCGGTGACCTGCTTGCCATCCGCCTGGGTCAGGCTCGACTTGACCAACTGAACTTTCTCTATGAAGGGAGACGACTCGAGGATCCGCATGAAGCGCGTGAGCGCCTGGATGTCCACGGTGTTCCCGACTATGCGAAGCTGCACCGCTGGGGAGACGACGCTGTCCGCGTCCGCGGCCGCCTTCTTCCCCTTCCCCTTCGGCGGTTCCGGTTCCGGAGCCGCCATCGTGGTGGTGTTGGTCTGCGTGATGGAGGTGATCCAGGTGTACGGCGGGAGCGCCCGGCTCACCTCATCCATGATGTGCGGCCAGACGTAGCGCTTGTCGTCGAACGACTTGATGAGCGAGACCTGGCGCAGTACGGAATCGCGCTGGGCCTCGGCTTTTCTCTTCTCGTTGATGACGGCGGCGAAGCGCACGGAATCCTGGCGCGCGACCCGCAGCTCTTCCTCGAGGGAGGCGCCGCGGGTGTTCTGCTGCCAGTACATTCCGCCGACGAGAACGGCGGCGAGCGCCGCCGAGCCGACAGCGCCGAGCAGCCACGGGTCCTTCACCCTGGAGGCGAAGCCCGAAGCGAGCTCGGAGAAATTCACCCCGACCCCTTTGCTCCGAGCCTTCTTCCCGCTGCCTGGGAGGAGATTGATTTCGATCATTGAGGCGCCTTCCGAGGAAGATCAGGCGGCCTGGCGCAGTGCCAGTCCGATGGGGAGCATGAGCAGTGGAGCGACATCGTCGATGACGAGCGAATCGAAGGCGCCGTCACGTACACGCAGGCGCTGCAGAGGGTTGGCCTGCTCGACGTGCATCCCCAGCCGAGCCGCGAGGGACTCGGTGAGCCCCGGCACCCTCGCACCGCCGCCGCACGTGTAGACCGCGGCGAGCTTGTTGACGTTGCGCGACGAGCTCGCGAGGAACGCTGCGGCACGCTCGATCCCGACCGCCAGCTCCTCGCCGCGACTTTCGATGATCGCGTCGAGGTGCGGCGAGCGATCGTAACCCTGGAGCAGTGCGTCGGCCTCATCGGCGCTCAGACCGCGCTCGCGCTGCAGGTCCTCGCGGAAGCGACGCGTGCCGACGGTGATGTCGCGCGAGAGAAGCGGCACGCCATCATCCATGATGTTGATGTTCGTGACTTCGTGCCCGATGTTGAGGAGGCAGACCACGCCGGACATCGCATCGGGGTAGTTCACCTCGAAGGCGTTGTGGAGCGCGAACGCGTCGACGTCCACCGTGCTCGGTACCACGTCGGCATCGGCGAGCATGCGCATCTTGCTCTCCACCAGATCGCGCTTGGCTGCCACGAGCAGCACGCTCATCTCGAGCCCTTCCGAATCGGGATCGAGTATCTGGAAGTCGAGCTCCACCGATTCCATGTCGAACGGAACGTGCTGCTCGGCTTCCCATCTGATCAGCTCGCGCGCCTGCTGCTCCTTCACGCGATCGATCTGGATCTTCTTGATGATCACGTCGCGACCACCGACGGCGGTGACGACCGTCTTCGGCTTGACTCCCGTCGCCGAGAGCGCGGCGCGAACGCTTTCCGCCACGATCCCCGGGTCCATGATCTCACCTTCCACGATCGCGTCGGCGAGCAGCGGAACGATCGCCACTCTGGTGAGCTCCGGCTCACCCTTGCCATGATCGATGACCGCGACCTTGACGAGGCCCGATCCGATGTCGAGCCCTATTGTCGTTTTCCTGCGACCCAGAAGAGCCATAGCTGTGGCCATGCGGTGACGGGGATTCGCGAATGGTTTCGCGATGTGTAGTGCTGATATTTCCGTTGCGCGCCACTGGCGTGGTCCAACTGTCCCAGTAGCGGGCGTTTTGGCTACCTGAGACACGACCGGCGGCGAACAAGGTAACGGCGTTCAGTACATCTCCGACCACGCCATCCCCCGTGGAATGACTGGCTCGGCGGCGCCCCGCAACGCGCGTTCGACTGCACAACTCGAGTAGCGCAATCGCGACCCGCCGTGCACCGTGATCCGCGAAGCGAGGGCAGCGCCATCGAGGCTGGAACCGTCTGTGACCTCGAGCACACCGCCGACCAGCACCACGCCACTGAATTGCGTTCCTGCCGCGAGCGCGAGGTCGCCATCCACCAGCAGCATTCCCTGCGCGGCACCACCCTCGATGCGCATGTTCCCGGGTACGTGCAGCACCGGAAGGTGGTCCGCGCACGGAGAGTGAATTCCCAACTCGAGGAGTGGGTCGCCCAGGTTGCCTGGCGCGGCGGGATCGCACTCGCCGAGCGCATCGACCGCCGGCGCGGGTTGGTGATACACTGCACCGGGAGCGAGCTGCTCGGCCGCGGCAGCGATGGAGTCGCGCGTGAGTGTGCCCAGCCGCTGGTACGGCCCCGGAGTGCCGGCGAGCGAGTCGCTCGCAACAGGCGGAAGCCCGTCGATGCACGGCGCGTTCGTGCAACCTGCGTCGCTCACCAGCAGAGAGTCCGGCACCACCGCGGCGGGGCGCGTGTCGCCCGGCGGTGGACAATCCCACCCGTCGGGCGCCGTATCGCGGCCGGAGATGAGAGAGGAGTCAGAGGCCGTAATGCCAGCCGACGCGATAGCCGCTGCCATCATCGCCAACGATGGAATGCGGAGCGCGACCAGGAGCGCGATGCGCCGCGAAGCCCGCGCATCGGCGACGCCAGACGTTCCGCTCGACTGCAGAAGCAAGCCGTTGCGTGTCAGCTTCCAGACGCGCACGCTGTCGCTCGAGCCGGCCATCGGCGCATAGACCATCTGCGCGATGGGACCGCGGCTGGCAGTCACGTTCCACGATCGTCGCCACACGCTCGGCGAAAGCGTCGGCGCCAATCCATACTCGGCCGCAGCGAGCGCCGTCACTCTGTTCAGGCCGTCGCGACCATCGCGCTGCTCGCGAAGCGCGGCGAAGAACACGCCGGCAACGAGCGCGCCGAGTACCGCCATCGCCACGACCGCCATGACGAGCGCCGCACCCGGACGATTCCTCGCCGCCACGATATTGCCTGTCGACTCACGCATCTGCATCACCTGTTGCGAAGGCCTACGACGGCAGCGAGAGACTCGCTCCGGAAGCCGCGCGCGAATCCTCCGGCACGCAGCTCAACGCGCGACTCCGCCCGTGCGTGCACTTCGATGCGCGCCACCCGCTTCGGGTCGACTGTGGTAGCTCCGGAGGAGTCGCGGTAAGAGAAGCGAATTCCGGCAGCCGTGTATGGACCGCTCACTGGCTGAACGCTGCTGCACGGCGTCGCGCGGAACGGCGCGCAGTCGAGATATCCCAGGTACCACCGTCCGTCGCCCGCCCGATACAGTTCGTACCGCGCGCGCCGAAATACGCGAAGTGCGGCGCCTGCCTCGATGGTGTGCTCCAAAGGCGGCGCGACCTCGAATGTGAGCGCGTCGCTCTCCTCGGAAGCGGTGCGCGCGAGACCCGTCGCCACGGGACAGCGCCCTCCGGGCTCTGGCACCGACCGCAGCGTGTGCACCTTCCACGTGGGCGGATCCGTATCGGCGGATGAATCGAGAACGAGCAACGTGTCGCCCTCCCGCGGCGCTGCTACCCACGACGTGAGCGCGCTCCACGCGAGCCGCGCGGGTATGCTGACTACACTCCGCGAGCTGTCGATCGTGCAGAGCACGGAGGACGCAGTGAGTGAACGGAAGTCCAGATGGTCATCGGCAAGCTCGTAGATGCCGCCGGACGAAGCCGACACGGCGCGAAGCTCCTCCCTGGGGATCTCGGCGCCCTCACGCACGCTTCGCGCGACCTCCATGGTGAGGCTCGCGGCATCCAGGAAGCGCCGCTGGCTCACGACCAGCCGCATGATCGCTCCGCCCAGGAGCGACAGCAGCACCAGCACGCAGAGGAGCTCGAGGAGCGTGCTTCCGGCCGGATGCGTGCGGTTCAGCATAGTGCAGCACTCCGGAAGAGATGGCTGCGCTCG
>JBIQLU010000005.1:21747-41198 GCA_044463985.1 Gemmatimonas aurantiaca
GAGCATCACCGAAAGCGCCCTCCGAGTACCGGACTCTTTCAGTCGCCCAGACCGTAGTCGCGGATCTTGTAGAGCAGCGCTCGATGCGAGAGGTCGAGCAGTCGCGCGGCACGTGTGCGATTGCCGCGCGTGCGTTCCAGCGCACGCCTGATGAGCCGTCGCTCGAGCTCCTCCGTACGTCGCTTGACGGAGAGATCTCCTTCGGCCGATGACCCGTCGGGAACACGGCGCGGCCGCTGAACCAGCTCCGCGAGTTTGCCGCTGCGAATGGTGCCACCGGAGATCACCAGCGCGCGCTCGACGACGTTCTCCAGTTCGCGAACGTTCCCCGGCCAGCTATAGTCGGCGAGCTGGACGAGTGCATCGGGTTCGATGGAGGCGTTCGCGAAGCCGAGCCGTGCGCCGTGCTTTCGCACGAAGTGCAGCGCGAGGGACGGGATGTCGTCGCGCCGCTCGCGCAGCGGCGGAAGTCGCACACCCACGACGTTCACCCTGTAGTACAGATCCTCGCGAAAACGACCCGACGTTGCATCCGCGGCGAGGTCGCGGCTGGTCGCGGCTATCACGCGTACATCCACCTTGCGGGAGCCGTTCGACCCCATGCGACGAACCTCGCCCTCCTGCAGCACCCGCAGGAGCTTCACCTGCAGCGTGGCGGGAAGCTCTCCGACCTCATCCAGGAGGAGAGTCCCCCCATCCGCCTCCTCGAACAGGCCCGTGCTGTCGGCCACCGCGCCCGCGAACGACCCGGCGACGTGTCCGAACAGTTCGCTCTCCAGAAGGACGTCCGGAAGCACGTCGCACTTCACCTTCGCAAACGGCTCCTTCGCGCGCGGCCCCGATTGATGTATGAGCCGCGCGATCGACTCCTTCCCCGTTCCCCGCTCGCCTGTGATGAGCACCGTAGACTGATGCCGCGCCACCTTGCGTGCTGCTTCGACCACCGCGCGGATGCCCGTGCTCTCACCCACGAGCTCTACTTCCCTGAGAGAGCCTAGTTCCCACTCGAGGCGTCGCACCCTGGAGCGGAGTTGCTCGTGCTCGGCCGCCCGTCGCACGCACCGAACGAGCTCCTCGTCGCCGAATGGCTTGCGAATGTGGTCGTACGCTCCGCGTCGCATCGCAGCAATCGGAGCATCGCGATCGTCTCCCTCACTCATGGCGATCACGAGCGGCCTGCCGTTGCGCACGGCGCGCGTCTGCACGAACTCCAGCCCGTCCGTCTCCGGCGTCCGAAGATCGCAGAGCACGATGTCCGGGCTGAACTCGTCGAGCGCCATGAGCGCTTCGTCGCCGAAGCGGGCAGCGCGCACTTCGTGTCCGTCCGCGGCGAGCGCGCTGCGGACGACGCCCTGCACGTCTGGATCATCGTCGATGACGAGAATCCTCATGGCACTGGCATCGGCTGCGGATCGTACAGGACCTCCACCGCTTCGTCCGGCTCTTCCGGCGCGGCTATCGGGAGGCAGATGACGAACGCGGCGCCGCCTTCACGCGCGGTTCGGACCCAGACCGTACCGCCGAGTCCTTCGACGATGCGCGCCACGAGCGCGAGGCCCAGCCCCGTTCCCTTCCCTGCTTCCCGCGTCGTGAAGAACGGGTCGAAGACCCGCTCGCGCTGCTCCCACGGGACGCCCGGCCCGGTGTCCGCGACCACGATCCGGATGACTTCTCCCGGTTCGCCGGCCGAATGCAGCCACGCGCGCACGCGCGCGCTCTGATCGCGAACCACCGCGAAGTCCTCCGGGTCGGCGGCCCGACGCGGCGCGCCGCCGGACAGTGCGGCGAAGGAGATTCGTTCCGAGAGAACCGTCACCGCCCCGTCGCCCGCGAGCGCGTCGGCCGCATTCAGAAGCAGGTTGACGAACACCTGCTCCATCTCGTGCGGATCGCCGTCGAGCGGCGGAAGCTCATCGCTCAGCTTCAGCGTGACGCGCAGGCCGCACAACGCTCCGTGCTCCGACAGCAGTCGGACCGCGCTGCGTGCGGCGTCGTTGGGATTCATCGGGAGCGACACACGCTCCCTGGCGCGTGCGTAGTCCAGCATGCCATTCACTATTCCGTCGATCCGGGCGCGCTCCCGTTCGATGGCCGCCACCGCCTCGAGTGCGTGCGGGTTTGCGCCGACCGATTCGCGCAGGGTGAGAGCGTGCACCGCGATGGCTGCGAGCGGTTCGTCGATCCCGTTCGCCACGCCGGCCGCCAGCCTGCCGACACTCGCCACCTTTTCGAGCTGTGCGCGCTGCGCCTGCTCGGCGAGGAGGCGGCCCGTCATCCGGTTCACGCTGTGTGAAAGGCGCGCGAGCTCGCGCGTCTCGCCCGGGGGAACGCGGCGCGACAGATCGCCATTGGCGATCGCCTCCACCGCGTTCACCACGCCGTCGATCGGCCGGACCACCAGCCGCTGCAGCCGGAGCGAGCCGAGCACGACGAACAACACCACGTTCCCGATTATGAGCAGCGCGAGGTAGAGGGCGCCGTTCCCGCTGTCGACGAGCGCGCGCAGCGCCATGAGGTCGAGCGCCGCGAGCGCGAGCGCGGCCGTGCCGAGCACGGCGAGCCCGAGCAGAACCTCCGCTCGCAGCGTCGTGTAGACTCTCGGCGCCGACACACGCGGGCCGCGGGCACGCACTCCCGGCATCGACAGCGAACGGATCACACCTCGACTCCGTAGCGCGCCAGCTTCCGATAGAGGGTGGATACGTCGATGCCGAGCACCTCCGCAGCGCGACTCTTCTGTCCGCCCTCGTTCTGCAGCACCCACAGGATGTACGCGCGCTCGATCGCCTCCAGCGAGGGATTCGCGCTCCCTTCGCGATCGGATACGAGCGGCTCGGCGCGCCGTTCCACGACCCGCTCGGGGAGCGCGCTCTCGCCGATCACTTCGCCATCCGTGAGAATCACGGCGCGCTCCAGTGCGTTCTCGAGCTCGCGCACGTTGCCGGGCCAGTCGTACGCTCGCAGCAGCTCGATCGCAGCTTCGTCGAGGTGTTTCGGCTCGCTGCCCGTGGCGCGCGCCGAGCGCTTGAGGAAAGCGTCGGCGAGCAGCGGTATGTCCTCCCGCCGTCTGCGCAGCGGCGGTAGATGCAGCGCGAACACGTTGAGGCGGTAGAACAGATCGCCACGGAAGCCGCCGCGCTTCATCTCCTCCTCGAGCTCGCGATTGGTTGCCGCGATGATGCGTGTGTCTATGGGAACGGGCTCGGTACCGCCCACGGGGATCACCTCGCGCTGCTGCAGCACGCGCAGGAGCTTCACCTGCGTGGATGGCGTGGTCTCGCCGATCTCGTCGAGGAAGAACGTACCGCCGGCAGCGGCGGCGAAGAGCCCGGTCTTGTCCTTCACGGCACCCGTGAAGGAACCTTTCATGTGCCCAAAGAGCTCGCTCTCGAGAAGGCTCTCCGGGAGCGCTCCGCAGTTGATCGAGCTGAAGGAGGCGTCTGCGCGCGAGGAGAGGTCGTGGATGTAGCGAGCGATCACCTCCTTCCCCGTCCCGGATTCACCCTGGATGAGCACAGTGGAATCGGTGGGCGCGACGGTCTGGGCGAGGCGGAGCACGGTAAGCCACTCCTCGCTGCGTCCCACGGGAACGCCGCTCACGCTCCTGTCCAGCCGCTTGATCTCCTGGCGAAGCGATCGATTCTCGACCCGCAGCGAGCGATGCTCCGCTGCGCGGCGGAGTATCGCCACTATCTCATCGTTTACGAAGGGCTTCTGGATGTAGTGATAGGCGCCCTCGTTCACCGCCTGGATGGCGGAGCGCAGATCGGCCTGCGCCGTCATGAGGATGACCGGCACGTCGGGATCGTGCGAGCGCGCGCTGGAGAGCACCTCCAGGCCCGACACGCCAGGCATGCGCACGTCCGTGAGAACCACGTCCGGCGCGCGCTGCTCGATCTCCTCGAGTCCCTTGCGTCCACCGAGCGCGGTGCGAACCTGGAATCCCTCCTTCTTGAGGAGGATGCCGAGCGTCTCGAGTATTCCGGTCTCGTCGTCGACCACGAGCACGTTCACGCCGCCGTGCGGCGTCGCGGTCGTCATGCTGCCTCCGCCTCTGCAAAGCGGCTGCGCGGAAGGAGCACGGAGAAGCGCGTGCCGCGCACGGAGCTGTCCACGAACACGACACCTCGATGTGCGTCCACTGCACGGTGGACGATGGGTAGCCCGAGACCGGTACCGCCGGCCTTGGTGGTGAAGAATGGATCGAACACCCGGTCTCTCAGGTCGGCGGGGATGCCAGGGCCCTCATCCTGGACGTGAAGCGCGATGGCGTCTTCCGGAAAGAGGACGCCGCGAGGGAGCTGATCGGCGGAGAGCTCCGAAAGGACGACCGAGACTGTGCCGTCACGGGGCGATGCCTGGATCGCGTTCAGAACGACGTTGAAGACGGCGCGATGCAGCAGGTCTTCATCGCCCTCGATGAGCACTGGCTCGTCGGGGATGTCGCATTCGAGCGTGACGTTCTTCTCGCCATCCGGATTCCCGGCCGCCAGGCTCGCCGCGGCGCGCACGATCCCGCCGAAATCCACCAGGGCGCCGCGCGTGACGCGCACCCGCGCGAAGTCGAGGAACTCGGAGAGGAGCCGCGACAGGCGATCGGACTCGCGCACGATCAGCCGGCCGAGCGTGCGCTCGTCGTCGCTGGCACCCGCGGTAAGGGCGAGCTGCTCCACAGCGCTGCGTATGGACGCGAGCGGGTTCTTGATCTCGTGCGCGAGCGATGCACTGAGTTCGGCGACAGCCTCGAGCCGCTCGGTGCGCATGCGCAGCTCCTCGAGCCGCTTGTTGTCGGAGATGTCCTGGAAGATCACCGTGGCCGAGAGCTGGTCCGGCGAGCCGGCGGCCATCATCGTGGTAGTCGTGAATCCGATCGACACGGCGCGGCCGTGCAGGGTGATGGTTGCTTCACCCCGGGTCACGCGTTCGCGCTGCTTCACGGCACGCTCGAGCGCGGCGGCGAGACCAGGGGAAGGTACAGCGATGAGCTCCTGCACTGTGTGGCCGCGCGCGCTCGTATTGTCGAAGCCGAGCAGGCCGCCAGCGCTCGGATTGGCGAATATGAGCATACCGTTCGAGTCGACGGTGATGATGCCGCTGCGTATGTTGTGGAGAATGTCCTCCGCCTGCAGTTTGGCGAGCGCCAGGCGCGCTTCGAGCTCCTCACGGGCGCCGCCGGCCTCCTGAAGGCGCGCGGAGAGGTATGTTACGCCAAGAGCTACCGCGGCGAAGACGCCGATCTGGAGGAACACGCTGAGATCGTCCGCGCCATGTTGCGAGAGGAGCACGTCTCCCGTGTAGAGAGCGATGCCGAAGGCGGCGATGAGCAGCGCGCTCGTCGCGGGGAGGAGCAGCGACGCCGCGGCGGTGACGAGTATGTAGAGAGCGGCGAACTGTGACTGGCCACCTCCGGTCACGTGCACCACGGCGGTCACCAGGATCACGTCGTAGACCGCCTGCATCGAGTAGAACGCGCGGCCGGCCGGCCTGGGAGACTCGGGTCCCCGGAGCGCGCCGTACCAGCTCGAGGCGACGGTGAAGGCAAGCGCGGTCACGATGGCCAGCGAGGCGATCATCGTGGAGTGCGACTCGGCGTCCTGCCACGCGAAGAGCGCGGCAAGAAACACCGAGAACGCAAGCGACAATCGTCCTATGTACAGCCAGCGGAGAACGCGAATTGGCTCGAACATTCGAAACCCTGGAACCTGGAGGCGCCACGTGCCGTGGGCGCGCGGCGACCTGCGCCCCGGAAGAACTCTTGCATCCTGCGATACCGGGAGAGCGCCGACCGCTGCATTTTGCTATATCTTCGACGATCAACGCTCTGGAGGAGTTACGTGGATAGCCCGACGGAGCAGCTCACCATGGGCGCGATCGCGCTGCGCCTGCTCGCCGTGCTCGTGCTCGTGCTTGCCAATGCATTCTTCGTCGCCGCGGAATTCGCCCTCGTGGGCGTCCGCCGCAGCCGCATAGATTCGCGCGCCGCGCAGGGTGACCGCGGCGCCAAGGTGGTCCAGGGCGCGCTCCAGCACCTCGACCGCTACATCTCCGGTACCCAGCTCGGGATCACGCTTTCCTCGCTCGCGCTCGGCTGGATCGGCGAGGCCGCCGTCGCGTCGCTCCTCGACCGGCTCTTCCAGGCGGCCGGGATGAACGTGGCCGCGGGAGTGACGCACAGCGCCGCGGCCATCACCGTCGCGTTCCTGTTCATCACGTTCCTCCACATCGTGCTGGGCGAGCTCGCGCCGAAGTCGATGGCACTGCTCAACCCGGAGGGGGTGAGCGTGTGGGTAACGCGACCGTTGCGCGCATTCACCTGGGTCATGCGCCCGTTCATCGCCGTGCTGAACGGCGCCGCCAACGCGTTCCTGAAGCTGCTCGGGCTGCACACGGTGGCGGAAAGCTCGAGCGTGCACTCGCCGGAGGAGCTGCGGCTGCTGGTGATGCAGACGCACGCGCACGGACTGCTGGACGAAACCGATTCGCAGATGCTCGCGGGCGTCTTCGACTTCCACAACAAGCGCGTGCGCGATGTCATGCGTCCGCGCACGGAGATCGTGGCGCTGCCGCTGGAGAGCACGGAGGAAGAGGTGTGGGAAGTGGTGCGCCGTGAGCGCTATTCGCGCTATCCGGTGTACCGCGAGTCGCTCGACGACGTCACGGGAGTCTTCCTCGCCAAGGACCTCTGGCTGCACGACGGCGCCGAGCCGTTCTCGCTGGAGCGCTTCGTTCGGCAGGCGCTGTACGTGCCCGACACGCGCGCGGCCGAGCGTGTTCTGGACGATCTGCGCAGAACGCGCGCGCACATGGCCGTAGTGCTCGATGAGTACGGCGGCACCGCGGGAATCGTGACGATGGAGGACCTCGTCGAGGAAGTCATCGGCGACATCGCCGACGAGTACGATGTCGCCGCGCGCGAAGCGCTCGAGATGAACGGCGTGCTCGAGCTCTCGGGCTCTCTCTCTCTCATCGACGTCCGCAACGACCACAACCTGCAGATCCCGAACGGAAGCTGGTCCACGCTCGGCGGCTACGTGTTCTCGCGGCTGGGGCGGCTCCCGACCGTAGGCGACCGGGTACCGTTCCCGGGTGGAGAGCTCGAGATCGTGGCGATGGAGGGACGCAGGGTGGCCGCGCTGCGCGTACACCGCGCGGCGCACGACGGGAAGGCATCGGCGTGAGCGACGTGCTCGAGGTGAGCGACGAGCTGTCGCTCCCCCGCTCCGAGCTCGAATTCCGCGCCACCCGCTCGGGCGGGCCGGGCGGCCAGCACGTGAACACTTCGTCCACGCGCATCGAGCTGCTCTGGAACCTCGGCGACTCGCGCGCGCTCTCCGACGAACAGCGCGACCGCCTGCGTCAGCGGCTGGCGAGCCGCACGGATGCTGCCGGCTACGTTCGCGTAGTGTCGAGCGAGTATCGCAGCCAGCTTCGCAACCGCGCGGCAGCCGAAGCGCGCCTCGTGGAGCTCCTCCGCCGCGCGCTCGCTGTGCCGCGGAAACGCGTCGCGACGCGCCCGTCGCGTGCCGCGAAGGAAGCCCGCCTCAGGGACAAGCGAAGGCAGAGCGAGAAGAAGCGACTGCGGCGCGGCGAGGAATGACAGCCACGAGCAACCGGAGCGGCGTGGGGCAACCCGGCTGAGCCGCCCGCGTAATGCGCGGCGGCGGCTCGCTCACTCCTCGCGATACCAGTACGCCACGAGCGCCACGAAGGCACCGGCGAGCAGACACGCCCCCACGCGAAGCGCGATCGCCGATAGCGTCCACGCGTGAACGAGCGCCTTGAGCGCGGCGTAGCACGCGAGCGCCAGCCCGACCGCGCGAGCCTGAGGGTAGGAGCGCCGACGACCATAAAAAATGGCGGCGATTCCCGCGAGCGCGTAGTAGAGGATCAGCAGAAAGACCGACATGTCGCGCGAGAACGCGTGCGCGAGCTCCGTGCGGATCCACATGAAAGCGGCGAGTGCTGGAAGCGGAGCCACTATCGCCAGATCGAGCTTCGTGACACGCCCGCACGAGCGCGCGAAAACTGCGATCGCCAGCGTGCACGCCAGCGCCGCCACGGATGGAAGCGTGAGGAACGGCCTGTACTCGTACGCGGTACGATCGAAGAGAAGTACGAAGGCCAGCAGCGCCGTGGCTGCGAGAACGAAAGCGATCGGTGCAACCAGTTCCGCCGAATTGCGCCTGGCCATGACCAGCGAAGCGAGCGCCGCGTGCGCCGCGAGCGCCACGGCGCAGAACCACAGGTGCGAGCTCGACGCCAGGACGATCGCGAAAGCGCTGGCCAGGTATGCCGTGACCAGATGGATATCGCGCTCGGATTCGTCGCGCATCGCTGCGGCGCCGGCTATCGCCACCCAGATGGTGGCCATCAACGCGCCGGTGGTCGAAGTCGCGTCGGCGAGCCGCGTGACCGCAGCGATGAGGAAGCCGAGCGGCAGGAAGACATTCGCTGCCAACTTCCACGGTCCCGGTGTTGGGCCGCGCCGGGGCGCGGCGAGTGCGGCCACCGTGCCGATCACACCGAGCGCCGCCGCGGCGGGCGCTACGGGTCCCGTGAGGCGCGACCCGATGAGCGCCGCCGCGCCAACGACGAGAAATCCCAGCGCCAGTCGCGCGCGCGAGTCGGGCGCACCCCACGCCAGCGCCGCACCCGCGCAGGCGAGCGCGAGCACGATCGGGATCGTGCGCTCCGCCCACGGCGACGAAGCGTTCAGAAGACCGTGCGCCGCACTCGAGTAGACGAAGCAGCCGACGCCGGCCAGTACCGTGGCGATGCGCCAGCTCCGGCTCTCGAGCGCGGCGATGCTCGCGGCGATCACCAGAAACCCGAACGTGGCCAGTACCACCGCGCTCCCGCCCCCGGTCGAGGTGACGAAAGGCGCGAGCAGCGCGCCGCCGAAGCCGACGCAGAAGAGCGTTTCCTCCTCGGTACGCAGGGCGAGCATCGCCAGCGCCACCGATGCGACGGCCGTGACTGCGAGCGCCACCGATGAAGGGATCACGTGCAGGCGCGGGCCCGCTGCCCAGAGGTCGAGATGCACCAGCGCCAGCGAGATGGCGAGGAGCGTGTTGCCGAAGCGCAGCGTACCTCTGGATCGGAGCCACCACCCGATCGCGGCCACGCCCGCCGCGCCGAGTCCGCCGAGTATCACTCGCTGCGCCGGGCCGAGCAGCCCGTGCGCGATTGCCCACGTGAGGAACGCACCCATCCCGGCCAGGAGGGCGAGCGTGGCGAGCGCGATGGTGCCGTACCGTCCGATCAGCTCCTCGAAATTCAGCTTCGACAGATTCTCGTACACCGCGCGCGACGTCGGCTGCGCCGACGGTGCCGACTTCGGTGCCGCTGCCGTCGCTGCCTTCGGTGCAGGCGCCGCAGTCGGGATCGACGCCGCGGCGGCAGCGCTGGCCGCGGCCGGACGCGCCCTCCCCCCGAGCGCCACGACTTCTGCCCGGAGCTCCACGAGCTGCTGGTTAAGGGCTCGAACGACACCTTCCAGACGGTCGATTCGCTCCGTGTCGGACATTTCGCGGTCTCATCGTGATAGTGGTGGGCGCACGGGCTAGCGGATCCTCTCCACTATAGACGTCACGACCTGCGAAACGGGCACGGTTTGACCTGTCGAAGGGATGGTGATCTTCATGTTCATCCGCTGAACCGCGGTGGAACCGAGATACACGCCGTTCGACCCCAGCAGGTGGGTGCCGGTCCCCGTTCCATCCCCCTCCACCTGCAGCTCCTGCCCCGCCTGATTCTGCGTGCCGTGGATCGACATCACCGAACTGCGTTGCACGAGCCACGCTGACTCGCCGCGCACCGTGGTGTCACCCACGACTTTCGATGTGGTGATGGCCGTCATGTCCAGCGTCCCGCCACTGCCGGACACCGTGTTGATGGTGGTGTCGGTCCAGCTTCTGCCGACCGCCACGTCTTCGGGGAGCGGGGGGAGAAAGCGCCGCATCCCTTCCACCAGGTTGCGCGCATCCGCATCGCTGTCGGCGGCGTTGGACGTCATCTCGTACACCTTGCCGTGCGGCGACATGGTGCCGCTGACGGTGGTGCCGATCAGCCGCGATACATCGGGGAGTGGAATCTGAGGCTCCGCGTCCACCCGGCTGGAGTCGATCGTGAATCTGAAGCCGAGCGTGTCGCTGGAGCCACGGGTGAGATCGACGCTCACCTGCTGCTCGTTGGTGATCCTGAATTCCGACTGCTGTCCGGCGTACTCCTGCGAGCGGGTGACCACGGATGTGATGCGATATCGCGAGCTCCCCGGCGAGTAGGCGAAGGATCCCTGCGCCACCTGTGCGCGCGACGCCGGCGCCGGGAGCGAAGCGAGTGCGGAAGCAGCGAGTAGCACGCGTGCCAGGCGTTTCATCTGGAAAGTTCCTCTCGGGTGTAGCGTGGCCGCCCGCGATCCGGAGAGCGTCTCCGGCGGGAGGGTCGCACGTTGCATTCAAGAATGTCAGCACGACGGGGGATGTAACAAGGTACGGCCCCATTGCCGCGGACCGGGTCCGGCCCGAGCTTACGCGAGCGTGGTCCACTACCTGGTACCGAGCATACTGGCCGCCGCCCTCGCCGTGGTGGTCTTCCTGCTGCGCAAGAGGCAGCCGCTCGAGCGGCTCCTGCGCGTGTCGGGGCACGTGGCGCCGGCGGTCGTTCCGCGCATCCTCGCGATCACCACCTTCCTCGCCGGCTCGATCCTCCTCTTCTCGGGCGCAACGCCGGCACGCGCCGGGCGACTCGGCTGGCTGCACGACGTGCTTCCGCTCCCGGTGATCGTGGTCTCGCATTTCTTCGGGAGCGTGGCTGGCGCGGGCCTGCTGATCCTCGCGCGCGGAATCCAGCGCCGCCTCGACGCGGCATTCCACCTTACAGTGGCGCTGCTCGCGGCGGGGATCGTGTTCTCGCTGCTCAAGGAGCTGGACTACGAAGGGGCGATCCTCCTCTCGCTCATGCTGGCCGCGCTCATCCCCAGCAGACGCTACTTCTATCGGAAGGCGAGTGTTACCGAGGAGCGCTTCACGCGCGGCTGGGTGGTGGCGATCCTGCTCGTGGTACTCGGCTCCGTCGCGCTCGGCGTGATCTCGTACGGGAATCCGGCAGTCGGAGCGGCGCGCTTCTGGGATTTCTCGCTGCGCGCGCAGGCGCCGCGCTTCGTACGCGCGACTGCCGGCGTTCTCGCACTCTTCACCATAGTGGCAGTGGCCCGGCTGATGCGCCCCGCTCGCCCGGCCCGCACACTGCCTTCCGACGATGAGCTGAACGCGCTCGCCCCCGTGGTGCGCGCGTCGCCGGACGCCGAGGCCAATCTCGTCTTCCTGGGCGACAAGACGGTTCTGGTGAACGATACGCAGACGGGCTTCGTGATGTACTCGGTTGCGGGGAGGAGCTGGGTCGCGATGGGCGATCCCGTCGCACCACCCGAGGAGATGGCGCCGCTCGCTCAGCGCTTCGTCGAGCTGTGCGACAAGCATGGAGGGTGGGCGATCTTCTACAAGGCGAGCCGTCACCAACTCTATCTCTACCTCGACCTCGGCCTGAGCGTGGTGAAGCTCGGCGAGGAGGCGCGCGTGGAGCTCGAGCACTTTTCGCTGGACGGCCCCGAGCGACGCAACCTTCGTCGTGCGTGGCGACGCGCCGTGCAGGACGGTTGCTCCTTCGAGGTCGTCGGGCCCGACCGCGTGCGTGCGATGCTACCGCGATTGCGCGAGATCTCGGACGAATGGCTCGAGAGCAAGCACACGAGAGAGAAGCGCTTCTCGCTCGGCTTTTTCGACGAGCATTATGTACTGCGCTACCCTGCCGCGCTCGTCCAGCGAGGCGGCGAGACGGTTGCGTTCGCGAACTTGTGGGAGTCGGGTGAAAAGGCGGAGCTTTCGGTGGACCTGATGCGCTACTCCAGCGCGGCTCCCCCGGGTGTGATGCGCTTCCTGCTCACCGAGCTGATGTCGTGGGGGCGGGAGAACGGCTATCGCTGGTTCAACCTCGGGATGGCACCTCTGTCCGGTCTCCACGCATCGACCGTGACGCCATTGTGGAATCAGCTCGGCACCGCCATCTATGGCCACGGTGAACGCTTCTACAATTTCCACGGAGTCCGCGAATTCAAGGAATGGTTCCACCCGGTATGGGAGCCCAAGTACCTCGTCACCCCCGGCGCCGCCGCCCGCCCCGTGATCATCGCCAACATCGCCTCCCTCATCGCGGGCGGGCTGGAGGGGGTGGTGGGGAAGTGAGAATAAGGAAACAGGACGCAGGACACAGGAAACAGCGACTGCCCGCGATAGCTGTCATCCCCGCGGAAGCGGGGATCCATGTTACTCCACCCAACATGGATTCCCGCTTTCGCGGGAATGACGGTGCCCGTGTGCAGTCACTGTTTCCTGTCTCCTGTGTCCTGTTTCCTTTCTCCCGCTTTCTGCTCCCTCCCCAAGCCCTCTCCGACTCCTTGATTCGGTCGGCTTCGGATTCGGTGTTCAGTCAGGGAGTGTACAATCGGCTCTCGCTCTGGCAGCGGTTCTGGGGGTGGGTGTTCGACATGCTGCTGAGGGTGTGGGCATTCGTGAGGCCGCTCGCCGGGATGCTGAGGAGATCACCGCTCCTCTATTGGACGGTGATCGGGCTGCTCGTGGCGCTGGTGGTGGCGATCATCGCTCGCGCGATTTATCTGTGGCACGAGCGGCGCAACTTCGACGCGGCGGCGCTGACGTGGGAGAGCTCACCGCTCAGGCGAGCGGGACGCGATCCATGGTCGGCCGCGGAGGAGCTCTCGGCGCAGGGCGACTTCACGAGCGCGGCACACGCGCTGTACGCCGCGATCCTGGACAACGCCGCCCGCGCGGGGCAGATACGACTGCACCCCTCCAAGACGGCCGGCGACTATGTGCGCGAGCTGCGCGGCCGATCGTCGTCGCTGTTCACTGCCTTCCGCGACTTCGCCCGATCGTACGACACGGTGATCTACGGCGTGGGGAGCTGCGACGAGGAGCGCTACCACCGGCTCCATGCGCTGGCGGCGCCGGCAGCCGGAAGAGCGCGGAGCGAGGGATGAGCGATGAGTGAGCGACGCGCCTCGCGCTGGCTCAGGCCGCGCTACATCTTCGCGGTAGCGGCGCTCCTTCTCATCGCGACGCTGCTCTTCACACCGGCGGGGAACGGTCCCACGAGCTCCTACACCATCACGACCTTCAGCACGCGTCCGTTCGGCGCACAGGGGATCTACGAAGTCGCCGAACGCCTGGGGTGGACCGTCGAGCGACGCACCGCTCCCATGGACACCGCGCTCGCCTCCGACGCCACGTATCTCATACTCGCGCCGAGGGAGCAGCTCTCCGCCGTCGAGACGGCGCGACTCCTTCGCGCGGTGCGTGCGGGCGCGAGCGCGGTGGTGACGCCGTTCGAGGGCACGCCACTCGCGGACTCGCTGGGCATTCATCGATCGGACCTGGGAACCTACGGCGCCACCGTAGTGAGCGGGCCCGATTCCGCGGGCGCCGCACAGGAGCTCGCCGAAGAGGTGGCTCGCGCGGCGATGCACGTGGGTCGCTTCGACTACGCGCTCGAGGTCGACTCCGCGGTGTGGGATCGTGCCATCGCGCTCGCGTACGTAGAGATCGACACTGCCGAAGTTCCGGCCATCGTGTCCGTCAACGTTGGAGAGGGCGAGGTCGTCGCACTCGCCGACGTCAACTTCGTGCGCAACGTCGTCGCGCGGCGCGGCGCGGGAGTACTGCTGGCAGTGCGGCTCTTCGAGTGGCTCGACCCCGCACAGGAACGACCGCTCGTCTTCGACGAATATCATCAGGGGTTCGGCGAGCGAACGAGCATGCCGCGTACCGTGCGCGACGCCCTGCTGCACACGGCGCCGGGTCGCACCTTCCTGCAGCTCCTGGCTGCTGCGCTCGTACTTCTGCTGGCGTACGCCGTGCGGCCCATCGCGCCGCTGAAGCGTCGTTCGATCGAACGACGCTCGCCGCTGGAGCACGTCGGTGCGCTCGCGCGCGCCTATCAACAGGTCGAGGCTACGCGCACTGGCACGCAGCGACTGCTGAAGGGGCTGCGACGAAGGCGTCCGCTCGGTGCCGCGCGATCGCTGGACGATGACGGCTACCTTACGGCGGTCGTGGATCACGATCCCGAGCTCGCAGGCGACGTGGAACGCATTCGCGGCGCACTCGCACGGCCGGTCGCCGCCTCGGAGTGGGTCGAGGTCGGATCGGCAATCCATCACATCGAAAGGACCATAGCACAATGATGTCAGCGGCCGACGTACAGGGGCTCGTCGCACGCATTCGCCAGGTGGTCTCCGAGCGGGTGATCGGCCAGGACTCGGTGATCGACGAAGCGCTCGTAGCCTTCCTCGCGCGTGGCCACGCCCTCCTCGAGGGAGTGCCGGGCACGGCGAAGACGCTGCTCGTGCGTGCGCTCTCCGGCGCGCTCGGCGCACGCTTCGGACGGATCCAGTTCACGCCGGACCTCATGCCGTCCGACATCACCGGGATCAACGTGCTGCGCGACGGAGGCGCCACCGCCGAGTTCCACGCGGGCCCGATCTTCTGCGACCTGCTGCTCGCGGACGAGATAAACCGGGCGCCGGCGAAGACCCAGGCGGCGCTGCTCGAAGCGATGCAGGAGCGCCAGGTCACGGTGGACGGCGTCGCGCGGCCGCTGGGGAAACTCTTCACGGTATTCGCCACGCAGAATCCGGTGGAGTACGAGGGCACCTACCCGCTCCCGGAAGCGCAGCTCGATCGATTCCTGCTAAAGATCCGGGTGCCCTACCCCGCTCTGGAGGCGGAGCTCGCGATGCTGGACAACTACTCCAGCGGATTCGACGCGGAGCGCGCGGCGGATGCCGTACCACAGCCGGTTGCAACCGAGGCCGAGTTGAGCGAGCTGCGCGGCGCCGCAGACTGCGTGAAGGTGGCGCCCGAGGTACGCGCGTACATCGCGGCGATAGTGCGCGCGACTCGTGAAGAACCCGCGCTCATGCTCGGCGGCTCGCCGCGTGCCACCGTGGCGCTCTTTCGCGTGGCCCGCGCGGCCGCGCTCCTGGCCGGCCGCGACTTCGCGACGCCCGACGACGTCAAGGACTTCGCCTTCCCCGTGCTGCGCCACCGCGTGATAGTTTCGCCCGAGGTGGAGGTGGAAGGTCGCACGAGCGACGAGGTGCTCGAAGCGGTTCTCACGCGCGTCACCGCCCCGCAGTGACCGCACCGGCCGCACCGGCGACGGCCGCAGCAACGGAGCATCCGACCGGCGGTACGGAGACGCCACTTCCAGGCACGTCCCCTCCCACCGAACAGCGGCATCTCGAGGATCGCATCTTCGAGGCGCTCCGCGCGGCGATCGTCAAGGCATTCCGCGCGGTGACCGCGTTCGTCCCAACGGCGCGACTAGCCGTCGTCATCGCTCTGCTCTCTCCGGCGTGGCTCCTAGGCGGCGCCGCGCACGGTGCCGCGATCGTGGCTACGACGCTGCTTCTGATCGTGATAGTTGCGGTCGTCGATGCCCTGAGCACGCCGGCGCCGTGGCAGGTGGTCGTGCAGCGCGAGCTCCCCGAGCAGATCGGACTCGGCGATCGCATCGAGGGAGCCTACCGGATCACATCGCGCGCGCGGCGCACGCTGACGATCCGCATCTTCGATCGCTTTCCGCGCAGCCTCAACGTGACGCGCGCACGGCGAGGCGACGAGCGGATCCCGCCGGGGAGCGCGGTCGTGATTCCATTCGAGCTTCGCGGAGGCGAGCGCGGCGACTGGGGGCTCGGACCCGTGGTTCTCAGAGTCGATGGCCGGCTCGGCCTGCTGCGCCGTTCGATCCGGTACGAGCCGCGCGACAGCGTACTCGTGGTTCCATCTACGGCCGGGCTGCGCCGCCTCCGCCTCCTCACGATGCAGCACCGTCTGCGCGACGCCGGCCTCCGCAACATCCGCCGCCGCGGAGAGGGCACGACCTTCGCGAGTCTGCGCGAGTACGTGACCGGCGACGATCCACGCCACGTGGACTGGAAGGCCACGGCGCGGAGACGGAAGCTGATCAGCCGCGAGTACACGGTCGAGCAGGGGCAGACTGTTCTGATCGCGATCGACTCGGGGCGGATGATGACGCAGCTATCGGAGGGAATCCCGCGCTTCGAGCACGCGCTCTCTTCGGCGATGCTGCTCGCCACGATCGCCACGCGTGCGCACGACAACGTGGGACTGATGATCTTCGACGACGACGTCAGGGCATTCGTGCCGGCATCGCGCGGGAAGCAGGCGCTCGAGCGGATCAGACTCGCGTCCCTTTCGGCCACGGCGTCGATGGCGGAGCCCGACTACGCCACTGCGTTCCGACTGCTCTCCGAGCGCCACCGCAAGCGCTCGCTCGTGGTCCTCTTCACCGACGTGGTAGACCCGCGCGCCTCGCGCGCTCTCATCGCGCATACCGCGCGGAGCGCGGCGCGCCACGTTCTTCTCGTCGTCGCTTTGCGGAACGACCATCTCGTCGACGCAGCGGTTCCAGTGGGACACGAATCGGCGGCGCGGCTCTTCGAGAGCGCCGCCGCGGAGGAGCTCGTGGCGGCACGCGAAGACGCGCTCCAGCGGATGCGCGCTGCCGGTGTCCAGGTGATCGACGTGTCGCCGGCAGCGATGACGCCGGCCGTGATCAACCGCTATCTCGAGATCAAGGCGCGCGGTTCGCTGTAGGCGAACTCCTCGCCCTGCTCTTCCTCCGTCACGCCGCGACCGAGCGACACGTAGGCTGCCAGCGCCAGGGCGCACGTTCCGGCGATGCACCACTTCACCCAGAGCGGGATGTCGGTGCGCGGAGAGACGAGACCCTCGATTGTTCCTGCGAAGATGAGAAGCATCGTGGAGACGGCGATGAGGCGGATCGCGCGGCGCCCGCGCACCACGAGCGCCTCGCCGCGCGTCTGTTCTCCGGGCACGATGAGCGCGGACGCGATGAGCAACCCGCCTCCTGCCGCGATGCATATCGCGCTCAGTTCGAACACGCTGTGCGGCAGCACGAACTCGCCGATCTGGTTGAAGATTCCCCTGCTGGCGTAGAGTCCCAGGCCGGCGCCGATGCTCACGCCGTTGAAGACGAGCATCGTGATGGTGAGTATCCCCGCCGTGATGCCGAACGCGAACACGGCATAGGTGACCTGGACGTTGTTCGAGATGATCTGACTCGCCATGACCGGGCGCTCGAAGTCCTTCATCGGGATATAGGTGCGGTCGCCACTCGCCGCCCGCGCGGCGCCCTCCTCGGCGCGATCGATCATCCCCGGCGGAAGGAGTCGCTCCGCCAGCTCGGGCTTCGCAGTCACCAGACCGTAGGTCACGGCCATCGGTCCGAACAGAAGGAGCGCGGCGCCGGCGATAGGGAGCGCCGAGCGGCGCAGCTCGCGCGGCATGCTCACGAGCATGAAGTTGGCGATCACTCGCCCCGAGAGCCGGCGCTGCCGGTAGAGCAGGTTGTGCCCCGCGGCCACCAGTCGGCTGACGCGGAAGAGCGCGTCGTCGCCAATCGCTGGGCTGCGATCGCCCCCGCCCGATGCCGTGCGCAGTCTCGCCAGGTCGGCCGCGGTCTCGCGGTAGCTCGACACGAACTCGCCCACCTCGGCCTCCGACATCGATCGCAATCCGCGTTTCTGCGCCCGCGCGAGGAGCGTGGCGAACGCGCTCCACCGCGCGGCGCCGCGCGCCACTATCGCGTTTCGCTCACGCTCCGCGCCGGTCGAGCCGCGCGAAGCTGCGCCCGAAGCGCGCGCGAGCTTCTCGCGCTCGTGCAGCGCGAGAAGCGCGGTGAGCGGCGCGCTTCCTTCTGGACGGAGCTCGGCGCCGAAGCGCTGCGCGAGTCGTGCTATGATGATCGCGCGCCGCTCGGCTTCCAGCGACTCCAGCCGTCCCACGAAGCGATCGAGCAGGACGAAATCGGAATCGGAGAGCGTCGCGACGAGCTCGCGCGCGCCGGTGCCCTCTCCGAAATCGAGCCGTGCGCCCTTCCGCAGGCGCTCGCGCACGACGATGGTGCCGGCCATCATGTCGCCGAGTCTCTTCCCCGTCTTCGAGATCACGGCGCTCGCGATCCCCACGGAGTAGAGGAAACCCGGCTGCATGTCCACCACCCGCGCGATGTTGCGCACGGCCGAGGCGGAGAACGACACGGAGTAGCCGCCGTCCTGCACCACCCGGATCCCCAGACGCCGCTTCCCCGGCGTCTGTCCGTCCCAGAGCGCCTCGAAGAGAACGTAGTATCCCCACTGGATCGCGAACGAGACGAGGAGCACTATGGAAATCGCCACCGCTCCCGACATCTGGGTGTTGGTCGTGTCCGCGCTGTGAGCCGGATCGGGAGCGATGGAATTGGCGAGCATGACGAGCAGCGTCCAGAAGCCGATGATCAGCGTCCAGACAATCGCATAGTCGATGAGCGCAGCCGCGCTGCGGGCGCCAACGCCAGCCAGGGTATACGAGACCACCACCTGCTCGGGGGTCTCGATGTCCACCTGCTGCTCGTAGCGCGCGGTGGTCGTCATGCGGAAGGAATCAGCTCGTCGCGACGGCGCCCGCCGCGGGCACCGTGCGAACCCGCGCCCACGCGCGCAACGCGTCCAGCTTCTCGCCCATCACGAGCGAAAGTGGTCTGGTTCTGGACAGCTCGTCGAGAATCGCATCGGTGGAGAGCTCACCGCTGGAGGAGAATGCGCCATAGAGAGCGGAGACTACTGCCTGCTCGATCTCGGCACCGCTGAAGCCGCGAGACGAATCCGCGAGCGCCGCGAGATCGAAAGCTGCCTCGGACTGCCCGCGCTTGCGAAGATACAGCGCGAACAGCTCGCGCCTGGCCACGGCGTCCGGCAGATCCACGAAGAAAATCTCGTCGAAGCGTCCCTTGCGCAACAGCTCCGGCGGCAGCCGCTGTATGTCGTTCGCTGTCGCGACCACGAATGCATTGCTCTTCCGCTCCTGCATCCACGAGAGGAAACCGCCGAGCACTCGCGTGGAGAGTCCGCCGTCCTCGCTCCCTGCCGATGCGGCGAACGCCTTCTCGATCTCGTCGATCCAGAGCACTACCGGCGCCAGGCGATCCACCGTGGCCAACGCCGTACGGAAATGCTTCTCCGTTTCGCCCACGTACTTGTCGTACAGCACTCCGGTGTCGAGCCGCAGGAGCGGCAGCCCCCAGTCGCGCGCCACGGCCTTGGCACAGAGGCTCTTTCCGCACCCCGGGACGCCCAGCAGGAGGATCCCTCTCGGAAAGGAGAGGCCGAAAGCGGCTGCGCGTTCCGGTTCCGCGAGTATGCTGCGCCGCTCCGCGAGCCAGGCCTCGAGTCCGTCGATCCCGACCACCTCGCTCAGCGATCGTTCGGGGGCGAAGTACTGAAGAAGACCGTCCCGCTCCACCATCTCGCGTTTCGCGCCGACCACGAGCGACAGATCGCTCGCCGAGAG
>JBIQLU010000005.1:41298-65374 GCA_044463985.1 Gemmatimonas aurantiaca
GCCAGCGCCTTCTCCGGACTCGCGGTGTCGTAGATCGAGTTGCGCAGTCCGGATCGTCGCAGCCCCCTGGAGCTGGTCCACGTGAACAGCGGAAGTTGCAGAGCGGCTGCGAGCTGCTCCACTACCCCCTCGATCCTCGACGCTTCAGCGCCGGTTATCTCGATAAGCGAATAGCGCGAGCGGATGAGAAGCTGGAGCTCGGCGATCGGGTCCGTGCCGGGCGGCATTCAGGAACGGGCAGACGTGCAGGAGTAGCTGCCACTCAGCGGCGCATCGGCGTCAGGATCGAAGTGGCCCAGCGCTTCGACGCGCGCCGCCACCTCGCCCACGAGCGCGTTGCGCAGCGCATCGTCGAAGAGGAAAGGCTGCGTCGCGGTGTAAGGCGCAACCGCGGCCCAGCGCCACGTCTCGGGTGCCGCTATGATGCTCCCCCTCTCGCGCATGATACCCGTGGCGCGTGCCTTCGCCGCGTACTCCACCAGGAGACGGCGCGCACGCACGGTCTCCTGATCGTCGCGCGCCTCACCCGGACGGCAGCTCCCGGCATCCACCTGCGCGAGAATCTCGTCTCTCGCGCGCGCGACCGGACGTACGAGGCGCTCGAGCGTCTCCACCGACTCGGCATCCGGCTCGGCGCCCGCCGGCAGGGGCGTCTCGAGGACGCGCCGCACGAGGTCGTACGGCGTGAGCGATCGCTGCGGTCCGTAGCGCGTGAGGAACCAGTCGCGCAGGCCCGGTCCGGGAGGCGCGACGTCGTCGAGCGCGCTCACAAGAGCCGAACCGGCCTGGCCGGTCACGTCCGGCGGAGTCACCGTCACGTAGCCCGTGAGCAGGTCATCCTGCACCGAAGAGAGATAGCCGTCGGTGCGACCCTCGTGCGCGAGCGAGACGGCCACGAACCAGTCGAGTCCGCGGGCGAAAACCTCCGTGGGACGCTCGCTGCGCGCCCTCCCCGCCAGACCGTCTTCCGCCGCGACCGACGCGGCACGCAGGCCGCGCATCGACGCCGCGAGCCGGCTGCCGCGCGTGTCGCGCACGGCGAGGTCGGTGGCGTAATCGCCGCGTATCGCATAGCGGGTGCGCGCGGCCTGCCAGTCGATGTCGTGCGCGATCTCGTGCGCTATCGTGCCCGCGCCAGTCGCAAGCGGCAGGTAGATGGTGCGCTCGCGCGGGTCGTGCAGCGCCAGCGCGAGATCGTGCATCGGACTCTCACCGAAGCGGATGTGCAGCCCGGTGAGATCGAGCGACGGAACCACGCGCTCGAGATCGCGGAGCGAGCTGGCCAGCATCGTGAGGTAGTACGGCTTCCACGCTTCGCGCGTGCCCGGATCGAACGTGACCGACGCGAGCCCGTACGCATCGAAGAGCTGGCGCGCGGTGGGACCGCCGTCGCCCTGGAACCACGGCGTCTCCTGCGCGTAGGCGCGGAGCGCCACTGCAGCGGCGAGCGTGGCGCGTGCTACGCTCTCACCAGGCGCGATGCGCTGCACCAGCGCGTGCTCGGCGGCGAGTTCTTCCTCGTTGCGCGTGCGCTCGAGAAAACGGGCACGCGCGTCGCGCGCCTCCGTGGAGAGCGATCCGGAACCGAGTATCCGGCCCCGAGCGCCGGCGAGCGATACGACGACGGGTGTCTGCGGCGGAGCGTCGGTGGCATGCGCCACCTGCGCGAGGCGCCATGCCGCGGCGCCGAGAAGCGACCCATCACCCGCTTCCTGATGCTCTGCGGCGGCCGCCACCTCCTCGCTTCCGAGTTGAGCGATCTTCCCCGCGACACGCGGAGCCAGCTCCATCGCCTCCAGCTCGCTGCTCTCCGCGAGCGTCTCCATGGCGGGCTGCTCGACGCGGAAACGGCGCGCCACGCGCCAATCCACCAGCAGCGTGAGCGGGTCCTCGCCACGTACCCACGCCTCTCGCAGCAGGTCGCGCGCGTCCTGGCTCGCGAGCTCGCGATCACGCACCAGCGCCGCCGCCGATGCCGCCGTGAGTGGCGCGCTCGCTCTCACCCTGTGCTCCGCGGCCGCGAACGCGTACGCGAGACGCACCGCGAGCTCCCCCGCTCTCGGGTCGTGCGCGTCGCGCACCGTCTTCTCGACTAGCGCGAGATGCGCGCTACCGGGTACGTGATTCCCCAGCGGAGGTGGAGCGTCGAGCGAGTCGAGCGCTGCCGGCTCGATCGCGAATCCGTCGCCGTCGAGCGTGCGCGCGAGCAGCGCCCACGCGACGGCACGCCGGGTCGAATTGGCGAGCCGCGGGTCGCGCAGCGCGTAGTCTATGAGGCGGAAGGGAGAACCGAGGCCGAGCCGCTGCCGCTCGAGGTAGCCGAGCGCGATAGCGGTGGTCGGCGCGTACGGCGCGGAGAAGGGATCACGCGCTTCCGAGACGAGAGAATCAGCGTACCCGCGCCCCGCCCGCAGCTCGCCGGCGATCTCCGGACCCACGGACATACGCTCGCATGAAGATGCGAGCATGATCAGCACCAGCAGCGGCGCGAGCGTACGTACGCGAGGAAGTCTCATCCTTGATGGAAATACCCTTGTCGAGCACCGATGTTGCCGAGGACGGTTGGGGGCTCGGAAGCGTTGGGCGCGGCTCCCCGACGGCTTCCTGTCTGCTGACGAACGACTCCCGTCCGGAGTCATACGGGCCGCCCAGGGAGCATCGCCCGGCGCCCGGCGTGGCTCGCGAGGAGTTCAGGCGCCTCGGCCGAGCAGTACGCGCAGGAGATGCGCGCCGATCATGGCGCCGAGCGAAGCTGCCCGGATCATCCGCGCGCTGCCCAGCGCCCAGGCCACGCGCGACGAGCGGGGTGCGAGGAACACGCCGAGGTCACGCGCGTGCCGCCAGCGGCTCGCGGAGCTCTTGGCGAGACAGCGCTCGATGGCGGCAGCCAGGTCGCGCGGCACTCCGGCCACGAGGCCCTGCAGCCGGGGGATGGCGCCGGTCATGTGACCCGCCGCGATCTCGGCGAAGCTCCGTCCGCGCACGGGGAGAGTGCCGGTGAGCATCAGGTAGCCCAGTACGCCCAGCCCGTACAGGTCGCTGCGCCCGTCGATGTCCAGCTCACCGGCGGCCTGCTCCGGCGACATGAAGTGCGGCGTGCCGAACGCCCTGTGCATCTCGCCGGGCTTCGGCTCCCACGAAGGGCGCACCGCCACGCTGAAGTCGGCGAGCATCACGCGTCCGGTCCGCTCGAGAAGCACGTTCTCGGGCTTGAGATCGCGATGCACGACGCCCTCGGAGTGCGCGTAGTCGAGCGCCGACGCGAGCTCCACCAGGATTCTCCGTGTTTCGTCAGCACCGATGCGCTGCTCCCTGCGCAGCCGGTCCCCGAGCGATTCCCCCTCGACGTAGTGCATGACTATGTACGAGAGATTCTCCGTCTCGCCGAAGGCGAATACGGGGACGATGCCGGGGTGGGAGAGCTGCGCCGCCATGCGCGCTTCGCGACGGAAACGCTCGCGCCCTTCTTCGGTGGATCGGGTCTCCGGCGCGAGCACCTTCAGGGCGACGGCTCGGTGCAGAGTGAGGTCGCGTGCGAGGTACACGGCGCCCATCCCGCCCTGTCCCAGGAGGCGTACCACCTGGAACTGGGCACCCAGCTCGCGCTCGAGGAGAGCTCGCTGGTCAACGCTGGATGACTGCGCCGGAACGGCCGCTGCCCGCATACTTCCCCACCCTCCACTTCCTGGAAAATCGCGCCAGCCGCCGTCGTGTGCTGGCCTTGACTCAACGAATTAGATACCGCCCGAACGCAAAGCGTTGCCTCGCACCAGAAGGAAAAGTCGCGCCACACGCCACCGCGACGCAGATCGGTGCGTGGCAATGATTTATGAATCGGCGCGGGGCGGCGGCCGCAACGCGCGCCGTCCGCTTGTGGGACGAGGTGACCGCGAACGAACAGTGGCGCACTGCGTGACGCGAGCTCGCAGCGCCATGATGCAACGAGCGCGGTCGGAGAATCGCCGGCCGCGCTCGCTGCACTGCTCAGTGATGAACCTTCGTGTGGCGTCTACTGGCCGGACGTTCCGGACGGAGAGCCGGCACGGCGATCGCGACGCGTATCGCGCGCACGCTGCATCCGATCCTGCATCGTCTTCACGTTCGAGTCGAAGGTGCTCTGCTGCTCGGGCGTGAGCACGCCGCGTATCTCCGACATCTCCTGCTTGTGAAGGTTCGTCATCTTCTCGCGCGAGGCTGCCATGCTCTGGCGTACCTCGGCGATCTTCGCGCTGTCGCCGCTCTGCCGAGCCGCGCGCGCGTTCTTCATCTCGGGCGCCATCTGCTCGCGCAGCGACCTGGACTCGCTGCGATACCTGGAGCGGACGGAGTCGAGCTGCGCCTTCTGCGCGCTGCTCAGATCGATCCCCTTGAACAGTGCCCGGTCCGCGCGCTGCATGGCGCCGCGCTGCATCGGACGATGCCGCGTCGGGCGCCGCTCGTGCTGCTTCGCGGCGACCGTCGTGTCCGACGTTGCGGCCGGTGTGGTGGCTTGAGCGTTCGTAGTGGCCGCGGCGCCGGCGCAGAGCGCGGCCCCGATGGCGATCATGTAAATGCGCGACATTCGCTGCCTCCTGGTGTGGTGGGACCCTGCATACGGCGGGGCCCTCGTGAACCAGTTGACGCTCGCGCCCAGCGAACGTTAAGGCAGCTCCAGTGATAATGGGGTCGGACCCCATCTCGACGGAACATGGATTCCCGCTTTCGCGGGAACGACGGAGTGGGCGGCGTGGCGAGTGACGGAGTGGGCAGGCGGGCGCGCTACGGGTTGGCGGCGACCTCGGCGAGCGCTGCCGATGTGATCTCGTGTCCGCCGGCGTACGCGATCTCGCGCGCACGAATGGCGTGGCGCGCGAGCCGCTCGCGCTGCTCCGCGAGCGCCGCGGGCGGAACGTGTGCGTCGGCATCGCCAGCCGCGACTATCAGTTCGACTCCACGGAACGCATCGGCGTGTGTGGAGAGATCGAGGTCCGGCGGGAGAAGACCGCCCCATAGAACGAGTCGATGCGTGGTCGCGCGTCCGCGCTCGACCCAGCGCGCCGCCGTGGCGGCGCCCTGCGAGAAGCCGAGCACCGTCACCCGCGCCACGGCACCGTCGAATGCACTCCGGATCTCGGAATCCAGCGCGTCCAGGTAGGCGACGTAGTCATCGATCTCCGAGAACCGATCCTCGCGCGTCATCCACGAAGCGCCCACCGGCGTCTCGGCGTGAGTGCGCCCCGGACGCTCGATGTAGAAGCGCGAAAGCGCCTCGGGTGCCACCACCAGCCGCGTACCGTCGTCGAGCGGGCGGAAACGGCGCAGGAAGCGGGCAGCGAGCTGCGCGTAGCCGTGGATGACGTACCAGAGCTCCTGCGGCGTCCGCGCGGAATCACCCAGCGTGTAGTATCGCGCGGCGCGTTCGATGCGGATTCGATGTTCGGCGAAATCTTCCATGCTTCACCACGCGCTGCGACGCGACTCGGCCTTGGCCGGCACGCAGCTCGAGTCTGCGGCCGACATCAACTGCTCGCCATCGGCGATCTCGGGTACCTCCAGTGAGCCGCCGTTGTTCAGCACCGCGAATTTCGGCCTGCACCGCTCCGGCAGCTCCGAGATCGTTGCATTCAGGGAGTCGACTGCTTCGTGCTGGCCGTCGTCACCGAGCTCGAACGTGCCCCAGTGGATCGGGATACTGGTTTCAGCGTGCAGAAGCTGCGCGGCATGCACCGCATCGGCGGGCGATTCGTGTTTGCGGTGCATGTACCAGCGAGGCTTGAATGGCGCGATCGGCAGGATCGCGAGCCGGAAGCGGGAGTACCTGCGATGGATCAGGTCGTAGAATCGGCCCCAGCCGGTGTCGCCGGCGAAGAACACGGTATCACTCCTTCCTTCGATCACGAAGCCCGCCCACAGCCGCTCGCAGTGGTCGCTCAACGTGCGCCCCGACCAGTGTTGCACCGGGACCGCGCGCGCGTTCACGCCATCGGCCAGCGGCAGGCTGTGCCACCAGTCCATCTCTTCGCCGCCGCCGATTCCAGCGGCGCGGAGGAGCGCGACGTTCCCCAGTCCGGTGACGAATTTCGGATGGAAGCGATTTGCCAGACGCCGAAGCGTCGGAATGTCGAAGTGATCGTAGTGGTCGTGGCTGAGGAGTACGACATCGATCGGCGGGAGATCGTCGAAGCGTATTCCCGGCGGGCGGTATCTTCGCGTACCGAACCACGACGCGGGCCCCACGCGCTCCGAGAACACCGGGTCGGTGAGGATGTTCAGGCCATCCATCTGGATCAGCACAGTGGCATGATTCACGAACGTCACGCGAATCTCGCGGCCGCCCACCTTGCGGGGCGGCGGCGGAGCGGGCGGCGAGTTCTCGCGTCGCCATTCGCCACGCCCGCGCCGGAACTGCCAGGCGATGACGTCCTGCACCGCCTGCTCCTGAAATGGCTGGATATTGTGGAAGTGCGTGCCGTCGAAGTGGTCGGTGAGCGGACCACGGTAGCTGGCCAGCGGCACGGTTGCGCACGCGGCGAGTACGAGCACGGTCGCGACGCGCGCGAGTGCCCGGCGGACGCACTCAGCGCGCGTCCGTCGGGGACTCATCACTCATTGTCACGCTGCAGCGTGATGCGCGCCCACTCCATGCCCCAAAGAATAGATGTCTGCGCGCGTACGCGGAATCTCCACGTGTCCGCGCCCATCCGGCCTTCCGAGCAGGACCTGCGCGAGGCTCAGCTTTCCGCTCGCGAAGGCGTACGCCGACGCGGCCATGTAGAGGCGCCACACCCGATACGCCTGAGCGCCCACCAGCTTCTCCGCCGCGTCGCGCGCGCTCTCCAGCCTGCGCACCCACTGACGGAGTGTAAGCGCGTAGTGGTCACGAAGAGTCTCCACGTCGCGCGTCTCGAGTCCGGCTCCCTCGGCGTCGCGCACCGCTTCGTCAAGCGGTACCAGTTCTCCGTCGGGGAATACGTAGCGGTCGATGAATTGGCCTTCTCGCCAGATGAGACGCCGGATCCGGCGCCGCCAGCCATCGTCGTGGTCGCGCGCGCGCACTATTCCGTGGTTCAGGAAGAGGCCACCCGGACGCGTGAGCCGCGCCGCCTGCCGGAAGTAGTTGGGGAGCTCGGCGCGCCCCACGTGCTCGAACATGCCGACGCTCACCACCTTGTCGAACGACGCGTCGCTCGGGAAATCGCGGTAGTCGCGCAGCTCCACGCGGCAGTGGCGCTCCAGACCATCGGCGCGGATGCGCTCGCGCGCGAGAGCCGCCTGGCGTTCGCTCAGAGTGATGCCGAGCGCCTCGACGCCGTAGTTCGCGGCGGCATGACGGATGAGGCCACCCCATCCGCAGCCGATGTCCAGGAGCTTCTCGCCCGGCGCGAGTCGAAGTTTACGGCAAAGAAGATCGAGCTTCTCGTACTGCGCCGTGTCCAGATCCTCATCCCCGCTCGGGAAGTAGGCGCAGGAATACACGAGCGATCTGTCGAGCCAGAGCGAATAGAAGTCGTTGCCGACATCGTAATGCGACTGGATGGCTTCGCGGTCGCGCGCCCTGGAGTGCTTGTGCCCCATCGCGTGCGGGTGCTCGCGTCGTGGATGCAGCTTCTCGAGGTCAGCCTCGTGGCCGCGCGGAAGGTGGCTCACGCAGCTCACGATCCGCGCGATCTCCCGCGGCGTGCCGAGGCGGGCGCGAAGCTGCTCGGCCAGTGCGGCGGCGGCTTCGATGTCACCGGCGATGTCGATGTCGCCGCGCACGTAGGCTTCCCCGAAATGCAGCTCGGAGGGTGGAGAGAGCATCCGTCGCAGCCCACCGGGAGAGCGGAGGACCAGGGTGAAGCGGGCCGCCGTGGCCCTGTTCTGCTGGCTGCCGAGTGTGGCTTCGCTGTCGGGAAGCTCCTCGCTGCCATCCCAGTAGCGTACCGCGCAGGGGCGAGAGTGAATCGGGCCGAGCAGCAGCTCCATGGCCTCGCGCGCGCGCTCCAGCGCACCTTCCCCGGGCCTCATGGCACGCGCGGACGTCGCGCGCGACGTGGAAGGGTACTCCGTGTCTGCCGACATGCTGACTTACCTCGCACTGTGTGGATCAATTGCCAATGCAGCAAGCACCGGACCAGAAAAACCAGTCGGTCATGGTGCGGGCAACGGCCATCCGCGGCAGTCGGACGGCGCTGGGGTGCGCCAGAGGGAAGAGCAGAGGGAAGAGAGTCCGGCGCGCGCGAAGGTAGCGCGAAAACGAACGCCGCTGTAGCTTCAGCGAAGCTGCTTCGTCATAGCAGTGTAGTTCGCGCGGCGCCGCAGCCGCCCAGCTTGCCGCCAGTCATACCAGCATGCGTTCCACTCCCTCCGCAACGCCCCTCCACGAGGATCAGCCATCGTCCCGCCACGCTTCCGAGCGCGGCGCGTTCCGTCTGGTGCTCCGTGCACTCGTCGCTTCGGCAGCGCTTTCGCTGCTGACGTTCACCGGCACGGCCGGTACTTCCTTCGCGCAGTCGCTCCGGGGATCATCGCGGGCGGTCCACAAGCCGTTCCACTATGCGACGATCCACGACCTTCCCTTCTCGCGCACATCGCGCGACGTGAAGCGCCGGCTGCACGAGGGATATCTCGTGAAGCTCGGGGCGAGCCCGGACTACGTGACGCATGACGTGAGCTTCCCGTACGTCACTCGCACCACGCTCACCTTCGTGCGCCGCCTGGCCGCGCAGTACCATCGCGGTTGTGGAGAGAAGCTGGTGATAACGAGCGCAGTGCGGCCCGAGTCGATGCAGCCCGCCAACA
This sequence comes from Gemmatimonas aurantiaca, assembly GCA_044463985.1. Taxonomy (GTDB): domain Bacteria; phylum Gemmatimonadota; class Gemmatimonadetes; order Gemmatimonadales; family Gemmatimonadaceae; genus JADGGM01. The sequence continues at coordinate 50,059 of JBIQLU010000005.1, forward strand.
GCTCCGAGTACTCGGTACATCCCGCAGGGATCGCCGTGGACTTCCGGAAGCCGCGCAACTCGAAGTGCCTTCGCTGGCTGCGGCGCAACCTGTTGATAATCGAGAAGCGCGGCGACATCGAGGCCACGGAGGAGCACCACCCCGCGCACTTCCACGTGGTGGTGATCCCGGAGTCCTACAAGGAGTATCTGGCGTCGCGCTGACCGGTTCGGTCAGCCCGCGGCCGCGCGTGCTTCGTTCGCACTCCTCGTGGCCTGCCGCCGCGGTGCCGCTTCGCGCTCACCTTCCCGCTCCCGCCGTGCGAGCAGCAGTTTGTTGAGCGCGCCGATGTAGGCCTCGGCCGTCGCCATGATCACGTCGGTGTGCACGCCGTAGCCGCTGAAGACGTGGGCCCGGCGATCGCCTGTCGCCGCGATCCGCTGCGAAGGTTCGCGCTCGACCGTCGCCTTGCGCTCCTTGAGGCGCATCGTGACTTCGCCCACGGCGTCCAGCCCTTCGGTGATCGAGTTCACGGTGAACTCGACGAGCTCCGCGCCGCCGCTTCCGCCATCGGGATCGTCGGCCTCGATGATCTCCTGGATCGTGCGGCACACCGCATCCACCGCGCCGCTCCCCTGTGCTGAACCAGCGCGGAGTTTCCCATCCGGGCCGCGCAGACGCACGATCGCGGTGGGCATGAGATGCGTTCCGCACGTCACGGCCGCGTGTTCCAGCGAGTAGATAGTGGTGGGGCGCCGCGCCTCGCCGGAAACGATCGCCTCGATGTCGCGCTCATCGACGATCTTCTTGCGGTCGGCGATCTCCTTGAAGCGCGCGAATGCGTGGCGCAGCTCCTCGTCGGCCAGCTCGTAACCCATCGCTGCGAGATGCTTCCGGAAGGCGTGCCGCCCCGAGTGCTTCCCGAGCACGAGAATGTTGCCGTCGAGCCCCACGGTCTCGGCGCTCATGATCTCGTAGGTGAGCCGGTTCTTGAGTACTCCATCCTGGTGGATCCCCGCCTCGTGGGCGAACGCGTTGGCGCCCACTATCGCCTTGTTGGGCGGGACGTGCACGCCGGTGCACGACGACACGAGCCGCGACGTGCGCGCCAGCTCCCTGCTGTCCACGCCGCTCTCCGCACCGAAGTACGAACGCCGCGTCTGGAGCGCCATCACGACCTCCTCGAGCGACGCGTTCCCCGCGCGTTCGCCGATCCCGTTCACCGTGCACTCCACCTGCCGCGCGCCGGCACGCACGCCCGCCAGCGAGTTGGCCACGGCGAGACCGAGATCGTCGTGGCAGTGCGTCGACACCGTGATCTCGCGACCACCTGCCACGCTCTCGCAGATGCCGCGTATCAGCGCCGCGTACTCCTCGGGCGTGGCGTAACCGACGGTGTCGGGGATGTTGAGCGTGCCCGCGCCGCTCTCCACCGCCGCGCGCAGCACTTCGTGGAGAAACTCGGGATCCGACCTGCTGGCATCTTCCGGCGAGAACTCGACGTCTTCGCACAGCGATCTCGCGTAGCGAACCATCGACGCCGTAGCTTCCAGGACCTGCGCGCGCGTCATGCGCAGTTTGTGCTCCAGGTGGATGTCCGACGTGGCGAGAAAGACGTGGATGCGCCGGTGCGCCGCCCCCGAGGTGGCGGTGTGGCACTTGTCGATGTCCGCCTGGTTCGCCCGGGCCAGTCCGCAGATGACCGGTCCATCGGCGGTGCCGATCTCGCGAGCGATAGTGTGCACGGCTTCCCAGTCACCCGGCGACGCCGCGGGGAAGCCCGCCTCGATGATGTCGACACCGAGTCGCGCCAACTGCCGTGCCACCTCGAGCTTCTCCTCGAGCGTCATCGTGCAGCCGGGCGCCTGCTCTCCATCGCGGAGCGTGGTATCGAAAATTCGAATTCGTGACATGGGGGGGGGGTGGGCTGGGGGTCGGGGATGGGGCGGGGGAAGATGGCAGAGAGCAGAGGGCAGGACGCAGGAACTGCATTCCGTCCATCGTCATTCCCGCGAAAGCGGGAATGACGATGATGGTCCCGGTCAGGCGACCGATGCAGTTTCTGCCGTCTGCTCTCTGCTTTCTGCTTTCTCGCTCTTCCCGCGCGCCATTTTCTCGCGAAGCACTTTCCCCACGCGCTCGATTTCGTGGCCGGCTTCACGCTGGCGGAGGGTGTCGAAGTTCCGGCGGCCGGTGCGGTTCTCGGCGATCCAGGCGTTGGCGAAGGTGCCGTCGCGGATCTCGGAGAGGAGTTCCCTCATCGTCGCGCGGGTGCGGTCGTCCACCACGCGCGGGCCGGCAATGTAATCGCCGTACTCGGCCGTGTCCGACACCGAGTAGCGCATGTACTCGAGGCCGCCCTCGTACATGAGATCCACGATCAGCTTCAGCTCGTGCATGCACTCGAAGTAGGCGATCTCCGGCTGATAGCCGGCGTCGACCAGGGTCTCGAAGCCGGCCTTGACCAGCGCAGACACTCCGCCGCACAGCACGGCCTGCTCGCCGAAGAGGTCAGTCTCGGTCTCTTCCTGGAAGGTCGTCTCGATCACGCCGGCGCGCGTGCAGCCGAGCGCGCGCGCGTACGCGAGCGCATCGTCGAGCGCGTGGCCCGATGCATCCTGATGGATCGCTACCAGCGCCGGAACGCCGAAGCCATCGACGTACACCTCGCGAACGCGGTGGCCCGGCGCCTTCGGCGCCACCATGCTGACGTCCACTCCGGCGGGCGGTGTGATCTGGCCGTAGTGGATGTTGAACCCGTGCGCGAACATGAGCGTTTTCCCGGGCGCGAGGTTGGGAAGGATGCAATCGCAGTAGAGCGAACCCTGGACGGTGTCGGGAGTGAGCACCATCGTGATGTCCGCTTCCGCGACTGCATCGCCCACGTCCAGCACACGGAGGCCGGCGCGCTCCGCCTTCTCCCTGCTCCGCGATCCCTCGTGCAGTCCGACCCGCACGTCGATTCCGCTGTCGGCGAGGTTGAGCGCGTGCGCATGTCCCTGGCTGCCGTAGCCGATGATCGCTACGCTCCGCCCTTCCAGCCGGCCGATGTCGGCGTCGGCATCGTAGTAAGCTCGTGTCATTCGGATCTCCTCAGGCGACGCCGTCGGCCTGCGCCGTGGGCTCTTCCTGGTTCGTGGTGGGGAAAGCGCCGGCGTACTCGTACGCGGACGCGGCGGCTACGCTGCGCAGTCTGCGCCGCTGCCTGAGTTGCTGCTGGGTTCCACGCGACATGGCGATGGTGCCGCCGCGCGCCATCTCCTTGATGCCGAACGGCCGGAGTACCGTGACGAACTGCTCCACCGTCGACGGTGTCCCGGTCATCTCGATGATCATGGTGGCCGTTCCGACATCGGCCGTCCGCGCGTCGAACGCCTCGACGACCGCGAGGATCGCCGCACGATTGGCCGCCGGCGCGTGCACTTTCACCAGCACGCTCTCGCGCTCCACGCTCGGCTGCCTTGTCACATCGGTCACCTTCAGCACCTCGACCAGCCGGTAGAGCTGCTTGACCACCTGCTCCACGTCGTCCGCCTCCACGACGAGGGTCATCCTGCTCACCCCCGGCGTCTCACTGTGGCCGACCGCGAGGCTCTCGATGTTGAAACCTCTTCTTCTGAACAGACTCACCGCCCGGTGCAGCACGCCGGGTCGATCCTGCATCAGGGTTACGAGTGTGTGGGGCATTTATTGGGCTCCATATTGAGGTTGGATCATCTTTCGAGATAGCAGAAAGCAGGAAGCAGAGAGCAGGAAGTGCACATCATCACCGTCATCCCCGCGAAAGCGGGGATCCATCATCTCCCGCGTCACCCGGGCACCCCCTCCTGCGGGGATGACCCCGGCAGGTGTGCAGTTCCTGCTTCCTGCTCTCTGCTTCCTGCACTTATCCCTTCCCCCACCAGCATCTCTCCGATGCTTCCTCCGGCGGGAACCATGGGGAACACGTTCGCTTCGCGTTCCACGCGGAAGTCGATTACCACGGGGCCGTCGTGCGACCAGGCAGTCGAGATCGCGGCGTCGACATCGCGCGCGTGCTCCACCGTGAGTCCGAGAATGCCGTACGCTTCGGCGAGGCGCGCGAAGTCGGGGCCGGTGAGCGGCGTACCGCTGTAACGGCGGCCGTCGAAGAGCTGCTGCCACTGGCGCACCATGCCGAGGTAGCCGTTGTTGATGATGGCCACCTTCACGTTTCGCACTCCCTCCTGCACGAGCGTGGTGAGCTCCTGATTCGTCATCTGGAAGCCGCCGTCGCCGACCACCACCCACACGGTTTCGTCGGGACAGGCGAGCGCGACGCCGAGCGCCGCCGGCACCGCGAAGCCCATGGTGCCGCATCCGCCGCTGGTGATGTGGGTGCGCGGACGCCGCCAGTCGAGAAGCTGCGCTGCCCACATCTGGTGCTGGCCCACGTCGGTGACCACGCGGTAGCTGCCGCGCTCCTGCAGCGATCGATCGAGCGAGTCGTACACGTCGTGCGGCGCGAGCGGCGTGGTGTCCGGCCGCCGGCGATATGCCTGCCGCGGTTCGTGTTCGGCCTGCAGCGCGCGGATGTGCTCGAGCCACTCGCCATGATCGACCGCGGCCGCGTCGCCCTCGTGCAGCTCGCGCACGAGCGCGCCGAGCACCTTGCGGGCATCTCCCACTATCGGAACCGCCACGCGCACGTTCTTCCCGATCTCCGACGGATCGATGTCGATGTGGATGACCTCCGCCCGCGGCGCGAACGTCGACGCCTTCCCGGTCACCCGATCGTCGAAGCGCCCTCCGACGTTCAGGAGAACATCGCATTCCTGGATCGCGCGATTCACGTGCACCCAGCCGTGCATCCCCGGCATCCCGATGCTCAGCGGATGATCCTGGGGGAACGCGCCGAGTCCGTGCAGCGTGGTGACCACCGGTATTCCGAGGCGCTCGGCGAGTGCGCGCAGCTCGGCCGCGGCACCCGACTGGATCACGCCGTTCCCCGCCATCACCAGCGGCCGCTCCGCTCGCAGGAGCAGCTCCGCCGCCTTGCGCACCTGCCAGCGGCTCCCTTCGTACGTGGGACGGTAGCCCGGAAGTCGGAGCTCAGTGTCCCAGCGCGGCGTGGCGCGCCCCTGCTGCGCATCCTTCGTGACGTCTATGAGAACCGGACCGGGCCGGCCGGTGCGCGCGAGGTGGAACGCCTCGCGGAACACGTACGCGAGATCGCCGGCGCGCGTCACCAGATAGTTGTGCTTCGTGATCGGCGTGGTGATTCCGGTGATGTCGGTTTCCTGGAACGCGTCCTTGCCGAGCATCGTGCTCGACACCTGGCCCGTGATGGCGACCAGCGGCGTGCTGTCCATCCATGCGTCGGCGATGGGAGTCACGAGGTTCGTCGCGCCCGGGCCGCTCGTTCCCACGCACACACCGACCCTCCCGGTGGCGCGCGCGTACCCCTCCGCGGCGTGTCCTGCGCCCTGCTCGTGCCGGCAGAGCACGTGGCGCAGCTTGCCGTCGTAGTCCGGGAGCGCGAAGTAGAACGGCATTATCGCCCCACCCGGGATGCCGAAGATCGTGTCCACTCCTTCGCGCACGAGCGCTTCGCACATGATCTGAGCGCCAGTTCGTGCATCGCCATGCTCCGTGGGGGCGGCGCGCCGGCCCGCGGTCCGTGGCTTTTCGAGTGTGGCTGCTTCCGCGGGGGTCATCGTTCGGTTCTCATACGAGTACGGCTCCGTTGCTTGCGTTGGTCACCAGTTTCGTGTAGCGCGACAGCCATCCGCGCGTGTATTTCGGCGACGGCGCGACCCACTCCGTGCGCCGCCGGTCCAGCTCCGCCTCCGATACTTCGACGTCGAGCGATCGCGCCGAGAGGTCGATGGCGATCATGTCACCCTCGCGCAGCACGCCTATCGGACCGCCCTCCGACGCTTCGGGAGACACGTGTCCGATGCACAGTCCGCGCGTTCCTCCGGAGAAGCGCCCGTCGGTTATCAGTGCCACCTGATCGCCGAGCGGCATTCCCTTGAGCATGCTCGTGAGCGTGAGCATCTCGCGCATTCCCGGTCCGCCGCGCGGCCCCTCGTTGCGCACCACCACCACCGAGCCGGCGCGGATCTGTTTCTTGCGCAGCGCGGTGATCGCATCCTCCTCGCACTCGAAGAGCTGCGCGGGCCCGCGGAACGTCATCTGGTGCTGCTCGACCGCGCCGACTTTCACCACCGAGCCATCGGGTGCGAGCGATCCGAAGAGCACGCAGAGACCGCCCCGCTCCGAGTGCGCATTGCAGGCGGGACGGATGCACGCCGGATTCGCGTTTCTGGCGGCGGCCACCGTCGCACCGAGCGGCTCGCCCGTGACGGTGATCGCGTCGAGGTGCAGCGCCCCGGGCTTCCCGGAGAGCTCGCGCAGGATGGCGGGCACTCCGCCTGCCGCGTGCACATCCTGCATGTGCCACTGGCGGTCGCCATCCCACGCAGGCGATACCTTGGCGAGGTGCGGCACCCGCTCCGCGACTTCGTTGAAGCGCGCGATCGGATAGTCGACGCCGGCCTCGCGCGCCAGCGCGAGCACGTGAAGCACCGTGTTGGTGGAGCCGCCCATCGCCACGTCGAGCGCCATCGCGTTGTCGATCGCCTCGGCGGTCACGATGTCGCGGAAGCTCACCCCGCGCTCCAGCAGCGACAGTACGGCCGAGCCGGCGCGCCGCGCCAGCGCCTCGCGCTCCGGGGTGCGCGCCAGTGCGGTCCCGTTACCGGGGAAAGCGATCCCCAGCGCCTCGCAGAGACAGTTCATCGAGTTCGCCGTGAACATCCCGCTGCAGCTTCCGCAGGTGGGACAGCCGAACGTCTCCAGCTCCTCGAGGCGCGCGTCGTCTATCAGCCCCGCATCGTGCGCGCCCACTCCCTCGAACACCGAGATGAGATCGATCTTCCTGCCCGATCGGTCCACGCCCGCCTGCATCGCGCCGCCGGACACGAACACGGTCGGTATGTCGACGCGCGCGGCTCCCATCAGCATCCCTGGCACGATCTTGTCGCAGTTCGGGATGCAGATCATCGCGTCGAAGCAGTGCGCCAGCGCCATGGTCTCGACGCAGTCGGCGATGAGCTCGCGCGACGGGAGCGAGTAGCGCATGCCGGCGTGCCCCATGATTATCCCGTCGTCCACACCGATGGTGTTGAACTCGAACGGGATCCCGCCGGCCTCGCGCACCGCCTCCTTCACCAGCGTGCCGAACTCGCGCAGGTGGACGTGGCCCGGCACGATGTCCACGTAGGAGTTGCACACCGCGACGAACGGCTTGTCGAAGTCACCGGCGTCGCGTATCTGGCCGGTGGCACGCAGCAGACTGCGGTGCGGAGCGCGGTCGAAACCGCGCTTGATCGCGTCGCTGCGCATGGGGTGGCGCACCTTGTTGCTCCTGCTCGGCGCTGGCGGCGGAGCGTGCGCCTGCAAGGCGCTGCTCCGTCAAAGAGAAGGCCCCCCGCCATTTCGCGAGGGGCCATCGCCGAAAAAAAAGCCCCTCACCTTCGCTCGGGAGGGGCTCGGAACTCGTCAGTCCGCTCTACTTCACCCCGCGTTTCTCCCAAGCACAACGACGTCCACTCCAATAAGGAGGAGGACGACGCTAATAAGGCTAAGAAGGAGCTGCGGGGCTACCGTGAGCATTCCGTGGTGTGTCGGTGTGGCGTGAGACTCTTTTGCTTTCCCCTCCGCGAGATCTCGTCTCGCGAGGGTCCGCGCACTATGTACCGCGTGCAGCGACCTGTCAAGTGCCCGCCGCGATTCTTTCTGCGATCACGTCGCCCACTTCGGCCGTTCGCCACGCGCGCGCGCCGGGCGGCGCGAGCTCCGCGGTGAGCACTCCATCGTTCAGCGCCGCGTCCACGGCGCTCTCTATCAACCGCGCTTCGTGCGCGAGTCCCAGCGAATGGCGCAGCAGCATCGCCCCGCTCAGGATGGCACCCACCGGATTCGCTATCCCCTTTCCGGCGATGTCGGGCGCCGATCCGTGGATCGGTTCGTACAGACCCATCCGCGACGGCCCCCTGGCAGGAACGCCACCTTCCAGCTCCGCTTCCTCGGCGCCCGAGCCGAGCGAGGCGGATGGCAGCACACCCATGGAGCCAGCGAGCATCGATGCCTCATCCGTGAGGATGTCGCCGAACATGTTCTCCGTAACGATGACATCGAAGTCGGCCGGACGACGTATGAGATGCATCGCGCACGAATCCACCAGCATGTGCTCCAGCGCCACGTCGGCGAACTCGCTCTCCATCACGCGCGCGACCACCGAGCGCCAGAGCCGCGACGTCTCGAGCACGTTCGCCTTGTCCACCGACACCACGCGCTTCCGCCGCGCCCGCGCCAGCTCGCCTGCTACGCGCGCCACGCGTTCTATCTCGCCGGTCGTGTAGCTGCAGATATCGAAGGCGCGCTCGCCGCCGCCAGGCATCGGCTCTCTCCCCTTCTCGCCGAAGTAGATCCCGCCCGTGAGCTCGCGCACCACCAGCACATCCACACCGCGAAGTATTTCCGCCCGGAGTGGCGATGCCGCTACGAGCTGCTCGCGCGCCACCACCGGACGCAGATTCGCGTAGACGCCGAGGAGCTTCCGCAGAGCGAGAAGCCCGCGCTCGGGGCGGTCGCCACCATCGGTGCGATCCCACTTCGGCCCGCCCACCGCGCCGAGCAGCACCGCGTCCGCATACCTGCAGAGCTCGAGCGTCGCTTCCGGAAGCGATCTGCCGGCTGCGTCGATGGCGGAGCCGCCGATGAGGCCATCGTCGAACCGAAAGTCGTGGCCGCAGCGCTCCGCCACGGCGGCGAGCACTTTCACGGCTTCCGCGGTTACCTCGGGTCCGACCCCGTCGCCTGCGAGCACGGTGATGCGCGCCGTGCGCGGTTCGCTCGCGCGCGATTCCTGGTCCACTGTGATGGCCGCCGTCACGGACGTGCCTCCTCGTACGCGGCGATCTCCGCAGCCGCGTTCAGCAGATAGCCCAGCTCATCGACTCCTTCCAGGAGACAGTGCTTCGAGAAGCTCTCCAGCGGGAACGTCACCTCGGTTCCGTCTGGAAGCGTGAGGAGCTGCTTCGCCACGTCGATCCCGAGCCGCGGACGCGACCCGTTTGCCGGCCAGCTCACGAGCAGATCGTGAACCTCGGCGGGAATGGTGACGGGAAGGAGCCCGTTCTTCAGTGCGTTGGAGTGAAAGATGTCGGCGAAGCGCGTGCTGACCACAGCGCGGATGCCGTAGCCGCGCAGCGCCCACGGCGCATGCTCGCGTGACGAGCCGCAGCCAAAGTTGTGGCCGGCCACGAGGATCTCGGCGCCGCGCGACTCGGGCCTGTTCAGCACGAAATCGGCGCGCGGCGAGCCGTCGGCGTCATACCGCCAGTCGGCGAAGAGCGCATCGCCGAGCCCCGCCCGATCCGTCACCTTGAGGAAGCGCGCCGGGATGATCTGATCGGTGTCGATGTTCTGGACGTCGAGCACCACGTACGATGATTCGACGTGGCGCACTGGCGTTATCGTTTCAGTCATCGCTCAACTCCCGCGCATCGGCGATCGCTCCGCGCACCGCGGTCGCGGCAGCGGTGAGTGGACTGGCCAGGAACGTGCGGCTCCCCTTCCCCTGCCTTCCCTCGAAATTGCGGTTGCTGGTGCTCACCGCGTACTGCCCCGGACCGAGCGCGTCGCCGTTCATCGCGATGCACATCGAGCACCCCGCCTCGCGCCACTCGGCACCTGCGTCGCGGAAGATGGTGTGCAGTCCCTCGGCCTCGGCCTGTCGCTTCACCTGCTGCGAGCCCGGTACCACGAGCATCCGCACGCCGGGCGCCACCTTGCGGCCGCGCATGACACCCGCGGCGAGCCTGAGATCGGAGATGCGCGAGTTCGTGCAACTCCCCACGAACACCACGTCCACCGGCCTGCCGAGCAGGCGTTCGCCCGGACGGATGTCCATGTAGCCGAGCGCCTTCGCGAGAGCCGCGCGGTCGGAGCCGTCGGCGAGCGAGTCGGGGTCTGGTACCGGCGAGTCGATGCTCATTCCCATCCCGGGATTGGTCCCGTACGTGATCATGGGCGCCAGTTCGCTCGCGCTGATCGTCACCGAGCGATCGTAGCGCGCGCCGTCGTCGGTGGGGAGCGTACGCCAGCGAGCGAGCGCGGCATCCCAGTCGGCACCGTGCGGCGCGCGCGGCCTCCCCGCCACGTACTCGAACGTGGTGTCGTCGGGCGCGATCATGCCGGCGCGTGCGCCGCCTTCGATCGACATGTTGCAGATGGTCATCCGCTGCTCCATGCCGAGCGCGCGTATCGCAGGACCCGTGTACTCGATGACGTGACCCGTGCCGCCTCCGATGCCGATCTTCGCGATCACAGCGAGGATGATGTCCTTCGCCGTGACGCCGGGGCGGAGCGCGCCCTCGACGCGCACTTCCATCGTCTTCGGCTTGCGCTGGAGCAGGCACTGCGTTGCGAGCACGTGGCCCACCTCCGAAGTCCCGATGCCGAAGGCGAGCGCTCCGAAGGCGCCGTGGGTGCTCGTGTGGCTGTCGCCGCAGACTATGGTCATCCCCGGCTGCGTGAGCCCCAGCTCGGGACCTATCACGTGCACGATACCCTGCTGATCGGCGCCCAGCTCGTGCAATTCGACGCCGAAATCCTCGCAGTTGCGCGCGAGCTGCTCGAGCTGCGCGGCGGCGAGCGAATCGCTTATGGGGATCAGCCCCGCGGAGTTCCGCGGCGTAGTGGGTGTGGAGTGATCCATCGTGGCCACGGTGCGATCGGGACGCCGCACCGCGAGCCCACGCTCGCGCAGCCGCGTGAACGCCTGCGGCGACGTGACTTCGTGAACGAGGTGCAGATCCACGTAGAGCACTGCGGGAGTGCTGTCCGTGGACGGGCGTACGATGTGATCGTCCCACACCTTTTCGAACAGCGTTCGCGGCGCGCGCGATTGTGACGTCATGCTACTCTCCACCTGAGAGCTGCGAGTTTGCGACGAAGGCGAAGGCCATACTCCGTTTCACCAGCGGCCGCGCCCGGCGAACCGGCGCGGGCGGCCGAATTCGGAGCTGCGACCGAACCAGCACTTTAACCGACCTGACCACCGGAAATCAAAGTCTCGCTCGCATCCTTCGCGAGGTCCGGGCGCAGCTCCGCGGCGGCACCCAGGTAGACGTGGCGTCCGCGTCCCGCCGCCACGGGGAGCTCCGCGTGTATCAGCACGCGGATGCAGCGAGGAAGCGAGCCCGGCACGGCCATCTCGGTCATGCAGAGGAGCGGGACGTCGATCCAGCCGAGCTCCCGCGCCGCGCGCGCGGGGAACGCTGCGCTCAGGTCTGGCGTGGCCGTGAAGATCACGCTCACGAGCTGCGATTCGTCGAGCGAATTGAGGAGCACCATCTCGCGGAGCAGCGTTCGCGTCGCCTCGAGGATCTGAGGTTCCTCGTTCACATCCACCGTGATCGCGCCGCGCAGTGCCCGCACCCTGGCCCCCGCGCTCATCGCCCCTCCAGCGCCGGCTGGTCCACGGCTGGCGAAATGGCAGCCAGGTCCGCCGGGGCCATCGCGCTCGCGGAAAGCGGCAGCGCATGCGCGCCGACATCACGCGGCGCACGAGGAAAGTGCCCGAGGATCCGCAGCGTCTCGGCGCGCCCCTGCATCGCGGCCAGCACGCCGGCGAGCTTCGGATCGTTCGAGAGGTGCTCGATCTCGAGAAAGAAGCTGTAGCTCCACGGCTCGCCCGTGGGTCGCGAATCGAGTTTGGAGAGATTGATCCCGGACTCCGCGAGCGGCTCGAGGAGCCGGTACAGCGCGGCGGGAACGTTCAACGTGGTCGCGATGATCGCGGTGCGCGCTTCGGTGCCCGGCGTGAGCACGGCCTGCTGGCGCGCGAGAGCGAGGAAGCGCGTCTGATTGTCCGGCCGGTCCTCGATCTCCGACTCCAGTATCTCGAGGCCGAAGCGCTCGGCCGCACCACGGCCCGCGATCGCTGCACGTGTGCGATCGCCGCTCACGGCCAGATCGCGCGCGGCGCCGGCGGTGTCGTACGCCGCTTCGGCCTCCATCCATCGGTGCCGCTCGAGGAAGCGGCCGCACTGCGCCAGCGCCACGGGGTGGCTGGACACCCGCCTTATCGCCCCGATGTCCGCACCAGGAAGTGCGAGCAGGCAGTGGTGGATCGGCAGGATCTCCTCACCCACCACCCAGCACTCGCGCGAATCGGCCAGCGCATCGTACGTGGGCACCACGCTTCCGGCGAGCGAGTTCTCGATGGGGAGCATCCCGAAATCGACAGCGTTGTTCTCGAGCGCGCGAACGACGTCTGCGCAGCTCCGCGCGGGTACGGGTTCGGCCGTGTCGCCCGGCCAATATCGGCGTACGGCTTCCTCGCTGTATGCGCCGAGTTCGCCCTGGAACGCGACGCGCACTTTCAGGCGGGCCATGGTTCCTCCACGGACCGCGACGCGTCGCGGACGACGGAGGCGGGAGCGGCGCCGATCACGCCCGCCTTCGCGCCGAGCCTGACGCCGGACTTCGCACCGCTCTTCACCGCGGACTTCGCGCCATTCGGCGCTCGCACCACGCTCGCTGTCGCCGCTGCCCCGCTCTTCGGCACGGCCACCTGCCGGCCGATCGCGGTGGCGACAGCCCCGCACCGTTCCACGAGTCGCGCGAAGCGATCCGGAGTGAGCGACTGCTCACCATCGGAGAGCGCGCCGGACGGGTTCGGATGCACCTCCACGATGAGGCCGTCGGCGCCAGCGGCGATAGCGGCCAGCGCGAGCGGCTCGACCAGCTCCCAGTGGCCGCCGGCGTGGCTCGGGTCCACGATCACGGGAAGGTGCGTGCGCGACTTGAGCACCGGCACCGCGGCTACGTCGAGCGTGTTGCGCGTTGCGGTTTCGAATGTCCGGATGCCGCGCTCGCAGAGGATGACGTTCGGGTTCCCCGCAGCGAGCACGTACTCGGCGGCGAGGAGGAGCTCGTCCATCGTGGCCGAGAGTCCACGCTTGAGGAGAACGGGCTTGCGGGATTTCCCGACCTCCGAGAGGAGCGCGAAGTTCTGCATGTTGCGCGCGCCGACCTGCAGCACATCGGCAACGCTCTCGATCCGCTCGAGCTGGCGCGGGTCGAGAATCTCCGTCACCACCGGAAGCCCCGTCGCCTCGCGCGCATCGGCGAGAATGTCGAGCGCCTCCTCGCCGAGGCCGCGGAACGAGTAGGGGGAAGTGCGCGGCTTGTATGCGCCCCCGCGCAGCATGACCGCGCCGGCATCGCGCACAGCGCGCGCGGAGTCGAGCAGCATGTCGCGCCCCTCCACCGAGCAGGGACCGGCGATGATCGCGATCGATCTCCCGCCTATGGCGACGCGACCCGCCACGTTGATGACCGAACGCGTACCGGCCCGTTGCTGCGTCGCTGATGATCGAGATGGTTCGAGGAGGTGCAACATGGTTCGAGCTCCGGTGGTGATAGGTGCGCCGTCACGTGGCGCGTAGTTGGATTCGGATTCAGTTGGAGAGAGCCTGCATGCCTTGGAGCGGCGGCCGCTGGCCCGGGAGACTGGGGGCAGAAACGAAAACGGCCCCCGGATTCCGGGGGCCGTCGGCATCGTGAAGCGTCACCTGGTTCTACATTCGGCGCGCACGCGAGACGACGGCCCCCATGGGGTAGCCGTAGAAATAAAAGGCGAAGTAAAATCGGCCGGCCTGATATGCAGCGTGCGTCATCGAAGTATCGGGTGCGTCGGTTGGTGGATCGTTCGGATGAAGACGAGGTTGTCGAAGAGAGGAAACCGTGGAGCCTGATGCAGAAAGGCGGAACGCCACTCCCGTTGGGAAAGGGTTCCGCCACATCCGGATGCGAAAAGCCCCTCCCGTTTCTTCGGGAGGGGCCGGCGCCGACCTACTTACGGACGCTCGTGCTCACCCCTCCCGGCTCGTAAAGAGTCGGTAGTAGTAATAGCCCGTAAAGAAAACAGGGGCGGCCTGGGTGAGCTTGTCGAGCGACATGGGTAGCAAAGAAGCGAAGTGCGCGCGCCGTGTCAATCCCTGATGCGCACGAAATGGGCATTGATGGGGACCCTGGAGCCCGCCAGGCCGCCCGAAGCGGACACGAGATCGAGTTCCTTCTCCCCCGTAGTGGCGGCGACCGTCCTCACTATGCCGCGCGAGAACATGTCTGCGGGTTTCAGGACGAGCGTGTCGCCCTTCATCTCGTAGCGGCCGGAGCCGGCGAGCGTGTGCGGCTTGCCATCGGCGGAGAGTCCCGGGATGGGAAGCATCGGCGTCTCCGTCCAGGTCACGACTATATCGTTGGTGTAGCTCCCATCGCTCGCGAGAACCACGCGCGCACCGTCGACGGTACCTGCCACGTCTCCGCCGACCACGCTCATGGCGAACGGAATCGGCGGCTTCTTCCCCGAAGCGCGCTGCAGAACGTAGACACCGGCGATGGCCGACATCCGATTCGCCAGCGCGTCGCCTGATGCGCCGCGGTCGCTCGCGGGCGCCGGTGCCCACGCCGCGCCGAGCGACACCGCAGCCGCCGCGAGCGCCACCGCGATGACCGGTCGCACACGCGTGCGCCGAAAGATTCTGAACATCGACACTATCCGAAGCCCCCTTTGGTGTACGCGAAACATACCCTGCAGAGGCCCGGGTGTGCCCCGCCAGCCGCCGCGGCCATCACCACGGCTGGGCGATCACCCCATACGACTGGACGCGCAGTTCGCGAGCCGACGAGTCGCTCTCGCCCACCACCCAGATCTTCATGTTCACCAAGTCGTGCAGCGCGGCGAGCTGCGGCACCAGGCGAAGCGTGTCGCTCGACGCGAGCCAGAGCGCGTCGCCCTGCTGGATCACCTTTCCCACATGCGGGCGCTGTCCTTCGATCGCGAGCACTTCGTAGTCGCGCACGCTGAGCGAACGGCCGCCCTGGGCGCCTGCGTCCTGCATCACGCCGCGCACCAGGAGCTGCGCGCCGTTCAGCGAACGCAGCTCGTGGATGAGCGGCCCGGTGAGGAGCGTTGCAGTCCCTCCCTCCGAAACGAGCGACGTGATGCGCGCCCGGTCGGTGCCGGAATTCACCACACGGCCTTCGGCCGCCGTGAGCGCGACCGAATCATCGGTGCCGGCGGGCGTGGCCACCGACTCGGCGGCCGATCTCGGATCGGGGGTCCGCGCGCAGGCGGCGAGGACCGCAGCGACGATCAACGCGGCCGCGATGTGCGATCGTCTCGATCTCATTGCAGCCTCACTATCCAGAGCTGCATCGGACCGTTTGCGGCCAACGGCTGGCCCAGCGCGTCGCGCAGCTTGATGGCCGCTCCGTGCGTGGCGGTTCCGCCGAT
>JBIQLU010000006.1:0-35697 GCA_044463985.1 Gemmatimonas aurantiaca
CCGTCGCTCGGGGCACCTTGCATGCCGCCCGTAAGTCGATTAATCTGTAAGACTTGACTGGAATATTTTCTACTCTGGACGTGGGGCACTCGTGAAAGTCCGCAGCAGCGTCAAGCCGATCTGCGAGCATTGCAAGGTCATCAAGCGCAATGGCGTCACCCGCATCATCTGCAAGCGCAATCCCAAGCATAAGCAGCGGCAGGGCTGACGAATGGCGCGTATAGCTGGAGTCGATCTCCCTCGCGACAAGAAGGTCGAGGTCGGGCTCACCTACATTTTCGGGATCGGTCGTTCGGCGGCTCACAAGATCGTGGCCGGTACGGGCATCGATTCCAATCTTCGCATCCGTGATCTCAGCGATGCGGACGTGAACCTGCTGCGCCAGGCGATCGAGCGCGATTACCGTGTGGAAGGTGCGCTGCGCACCGAAGTGGCGATGAACATCAAGCGATTGATGGACATCGGCTCCTATCGCGGCATTCGCCACCGTCGCGGGCTGCCGGTGCGCGGCCAGAGAACGCATACCAACGCGCGCACGAAGAAGGGTCCGCGCCGCGCCATCGCCGGTAAGAAGAAGGTCACGAAATAATGGCAACTGCGAAGAGTGGTTCGAGCAAGAAGAGCAAGCGCGTCGTGGATTCCGAGGGAATCGCCCACGTCAGCGCCACCTTCAACAACACCACGGTCACCATCACGGACATGCGCGGCAACGCCGTCTCGTGGTCGTCCGCTGGCAAGGCGGGCTTCAAGGGATCCAAGAAGTCCACGCCTTTCGCCGCCACGGTTGCGGCGGAGCAGTGCGCCCGCGAGGCGCTCGGCATGGGTATGAAGCGCGTTCACGTTCGCGTTCAGGGACCTGGGAGCGGCCGCGAGTCGGCCATCCAGTCGCTGGCGGCAGCGGGACTCCAGATCCGTTCGATCAAGGACGTCACGCCGATCCCGCACAACGGCTGCCGTCCCCCGAAGCGGCGGAGGGTCTGAGCGATGCGCTATACAGGCCCGAGCTGCCGGCAGTGCCGGCGCGAAGGAACGAAGCTCTTTCTG
Organism: Gemmatimonas aurantiaca; assembly: GCA_044463985.1. Taxonomy (GTDB): domain Bacteria; phylum Gemmatimonadota; class Gemmatimonadetes; order Gemmatimonadales; family Gemmatimonadaceae; genus JADGGM01. The sequence goes on from JBIQLU010000006.1 coordinate 1,045, forward strand.
AAGGGCACCAAGTGCTTCACCGAGAAGTGTCCGGTGGAGCGGCGTCCTTTCGCACCCGGCCAGCACGGACAGGCCACGGCGCGGCGTCGCAAGGCTTCGGAGTACTCCAAGCAGCTCCGTGAGAAGCAGAAGGTCAAGCGCATCTACGGGATGAGCGAGAAGCAGTTCCACAACCTGTTCGAGCGCGTGGCCAAGCAGCCCGGCGTGGCGGGGCACAACCTGCTCGCCGCGCTCGAGAGCCGGCTGGACAACATGGTCTACCGCATGGGCTTCGCAGCGAGCCGCAAGGCCGCGCGCCAGCTCATCCGGCATCGCCACATCGAGGTGAACGGGAAGCAGGTGGACATTCCCAGCTACCTGGTTCGCCCGGGCGAGGAAGTCCGCGTGCGCTCTGCGTCGCGGGAGCAGGTTCAGATCCTCAGCGCGATGGACCAGTCGTCGCGCGGCGCGCCGCTCTCGTGGGTGGCCGTGGATCGCGACACCTTCAGCGGGCGGATGCTCGAGCGTCCCAGCCGCGCTGAAATCCCGATCGCTGCTCAGGAGCAGTTGATCGTGGAGCTGTACTCGAAGTAAGTCAGGTCGGGACCCTAACTCCCTCACGGGCCCACCGCGCGTTAGGGGCGGGGTGGGGCGTCGCCGGCGATTGTCCGGTCGGACCGAACGAGGCTCTTTTCAAATGGCACAGACGATAGATCTCACGGGGCTCGTCCGCCCCCAGGTCGTGGAAGCGACCAAGCGGGAGGACCAGCCCAACGTTGCGGAATTCCGCATGCAGCCCCTCGAGCGCGGCTTCGGCCACACGCTCGGAAATGCCATGCGCCGTATGCTTCTCTCCTCGCTGCGAGGCTCCGCCGTCTGGGGCTTCCGCATCGACGGTGTGCTGCACGAGCACCAGACCATCCCGGGCGTAGTCGAGGACGTTCACCAGATCATCGGCAACCTCAAGCTGCTGACGCTGGCGCTGGACGACTCGCTCGAGCAGGCCATCCTGCACATCCGCAAGACCGAGGCAGGACCGGTGACTGCGAGCGACATCGACTCGACCGGCACGGTGCGAGTCATCGACCCGCGGCACCACCTCTTCACGCTCCAGGACGAGCGCGAGATCAACGTCGAGCTGTACGTGAACAAGGGACGCGGCTACGTGGAAGCGGACGAGCACCCGCTCGAGCGCGGCCTGCCGATCGACCTCGTTCGCGTGGATTCGATCTACAACCCTGTCCGCCGCGCCAACTTCACGGTCGCCGAAACGCGCGTGGGCCAGCGCACGGACTACGATCGACTCACGCTCACGGTAGAGACCAACGGCACGCTGACGCCGGAAGAGGCGGTTAGCTACGCGGCAGCGCTGGCGCAGACGCACTTCCAGTTCTTCGCCAACTTCGGTCCACACTCGCAGGGCGCGATCCCGCAGAACGGCGAGTACTCCGCCGATTCCGAGCGGCTGCTCGAGCTCTTCCACAAGCCGATCGACGATCTCGGTCTTTCCGTTCGTTCGGTGAACTCGCTCAAGAACTCCGAGATCCGCTCCCTCGGCGACCTCGTTCGCCAGACCGAGGAGCAGATGCTCGACGTCAAGAATTTCGGCAAGAAGTCGCTCCAGGAGATCGCCGATCTGCTGGAGAAAGAGGGACTCAATTTCGGCATGCGGTACGAAGAAGCCCCTGAAGGGGTGCGGATCACCGATTGGGGCACCGCTCCCAGCCGGGCCGCCGCCGCCGCGCCGGACGACGAAGAGGAGTAGGGAACAATGCGTCACCGTAAGGCCGGACGGCAGCTCCGCCGCACCAGCGAGCAGAAGCTCGCGCTCATGCGGAACCTGGCGTCATCGCTCATAGAGCACGGCGCGATCGAAACCACCGAGGCCAAGGCCAAGGAGCTTCGCCCCTTCGTGGAGAAGCTCATCACCAAGGCGAAGTCCGGCACGCTGCACGCGCGCCGGCTCGCCGGACGGCACGTGCAGAAGCGCGCCACCGCCGACAAGCTCTTCCAGGAAGTCGGGCCGAGCTTCGCGAAGCGCCCCGGTGGCTACACGCGCATCCTCAAGACCGGACACCGCAAGGGCGATGGCGCCGAGATGGCGCGCATCGAACTGATTCAGGAGTGACCATGCAGAGCAAACGCTGTTACGTGTGCGGAAAGGGTGTCGTTTTCGGCAACAACGTTTCGCACGCGCACAACAAGACGCGCCGCGTCTGGAAGCCCAACCTTCAGGTCGCGCGCATACTCGTGGACGGCAAGGTCACGAAGATCAAGGTCTGCACGAGCTGCCTCAACGCCGGCAAGATCGAGCGCGCCCCGCGAGGAAAGCAGGTAGCGTGAGAACCCTTGCCGCGATAGCGAGTCGGGTTGTCGGAAGGCACGGGGGAGCTCCAGAGCTCCCCTTTTGCTGTGCGTCAGCCAGCCTGCGGCTCCCTCGTCTGCCGGAGCGCTGAGCACCGATGCCTACAGCGCTCATAACCGGCATCACCGGTCAGGACGGCTCATATCTCGCCGAGTTCCTGCTCGAGAAGGGATACCGCGTGGTCGGCGTCGTGCGCCGCAGCTCCACTACTCCGTACGAGCGCATCGGCCACCTGGTGGATCGCATCGAGCTCGTCTCCGCCGATCTCCTAGACCAGCATTCGCTCGTCGAGGCAATGGCGTACTGCTCCCCCGACGAGGTCTACAACCTCGCCGCGCAGAGCTTCGTCCAGACTTCATGGACTCAGCCCGTGCTCACCGGCGAGTTCACCGGGCTCGGTGTCACCAGGGCGCTCGAGGCCGTGCGCAAGGCGGCGCCGAAGGCGCGATTCTACCAGGCCAGCTCGAGCGAGATGTTCGGCAAGGTCGTGGAGTCGCCACAGCGGGAGAGCACGCCGTTCTACCCGCGCAGCCCGTACGGCGTGGCCAAGGTGTACGGCCACTGGATAACCGTGAACTACCGCGAGAGCTACGATATGTTCGCGGTCTCGGGCATCCTCTTCAACCACGAAAGCCCGCGGCGCGGCCTCGAGTTCGTGACGCGCAAGGTCACCGACGCTGCCGCGCGCATCAAGCTCGGGACGGCGAAGGAAGTCCGACTCGGCAATCTCGAGTCGCGGCGCGACTGGGGCTTCGCGGGCGATTACGTGGATGCGATGTGGCGCATGCTCCAGCAGGACGAGCCATCCGACTACGTGATCGGCACGGGCGAGACCTGGTCGGTGCGCGACCTCTGCAGGATCGCCTTCGAGGTGGTGGGGCTCGACTATCGCGACTACGTGGTGCAGGACGAGCGATTCTTCCGCCCGGCGGAAGTGGACCTCCTGGTGGCCGATCCTTCGAAGGCGAAGGAGAAGCTGGGTTGGGAGCCGAAGGTCTCGTTCCCGGAGCTGATTGCGATGATGGTGGAAGCGGACCTCGAACGGCACCGCGCCCGGGTGTAGATCGTTGCGCGCTCTGGTGACCGGAGCGGCGGGCTTCGTGGGGCAGTGGCTCTGCGGCGCCCTGCTCCGCGGTGGCTGGGAAGTTTACGGCGCGCGTCTCGACGCCGACGCGCTGCCATCGGCGAGCGACTCTAGCGCCGGCGGCCTCACCGCCGAAGAGCGCAGCGCAGTGCGGTGGATCTCGTGCAACGTCACGAGCCAGGCCGACATCTCCCGCACGATCGACGACTCTTCGCCGGACGCGATCTTCCACCTCGCCGGCGTCTCCTACGTGCCCGCCGCCGGCAGTGACCCCGCGGCGGCGCTGTCGGTCAATGCGGTGTCCGCATCGAGGATGCTGTCGCAGCTCGCGCAGCGCCGCCGCGCCGGAACGCTGGACCCGGTGGTGATCATCGTTGGGAGCGGCGAGCAATACGGAGCGCACGAGCCCGAGGTGCAGCCGCTCGGCGAGCGCGCCGAGCAGCGACCCGCAAACGTATACGCGGCCTCCAAGGCGGCTCAGGAAGTGATCGCGCTCCAGTCGCACAGGGCCGACGGTGTGAGGGTCATCGCCACACGACCGTTCAACCACAGTGGGCGCGGCCAGTCGGCGCGCTTCGTGATACCCGCGCTGGCGCGCAGAGCGCTCGCGCTGCGCGGTGTTCCCGGGGGCGTTCTCCCGCTGGGGAATACCACTCCGATCCGCGATTTCCTCCACGTGGAGGATGTGGTGCGGGCGTATATTCTCCTCGCCGAGCGCGGCGAAGCTGGCGGAGTCTACAATATCGCGAGCGGAAAGGGAGTGTCGATAGGCGAGCTCGCGTCGCGAATCCTCGCAATAGCCGGCACGGATGCTAGTTTGGAGAGCGATCCCGCGCTCGTCCGTTCCGTGGACGTCCCGATCCTGGTCGGTGATCCCTCCAGGCTCCGCGATGCCACAGGTTGGGCGGCCGAGCATTCACTGGAAAACATCATCGAAGACGTGATACGTGCCGCGGCGCACTGACATACAACGCGTGCTGTTGATAGGCTCCGGGCCGATCGTGATCGGTCAGGCGGCGGAGTTCGACTATTCTGGAACCCAGGCGGCGAAGGCGCTGCGGGAGGACGGGTACGAGGTGATCCTCGTGAACTCCAATCCCGCCACCATCATGACCGACCCGGAGTTCGCGCACCGGACATACATAGAGCCGGTCACCCCCGATGTAGTTGCGAAGGTGATCGAACGCGAGCGGCCGGATGCGCTCCTTCCCACGATGGGTGGCCAGACCGCTCTGAACGTGGCGATGGCGCTCTCCGAGCGTGGCGTTCTCGAGGAATTCGGCGTGGAGTTGATAGGCGCCGATGCGCGCGCCATCCAGCTGGCCGAAGACAGAGAGCTCTTCGCCGAAGCCATGAAGAGAATCGGCCTCAAGGTGGCCACCGGCGGGATAGCGCGGAGCTGGGACGACGCTCTGGGGCTCTCCGACTCGATCGGCTTCCCCGCCATCATCCGCCCCTCGTTCACCCTCGGCGGCACGGGTGGCGGCGTGGCGTACAACCGCGACGAGTACGAGGAGATCGTCCGACGCGGTCTCGAGCTCTCCCCGGTCAGCCAGGTGCTCATCGAGCGGAGCCTGCTCGGCTGGAAGGAGTTCGAGCTCGAAGTGATGCGCGACCAGTCGGACAACGTCGTGATCGTGTGCTCCATCGAGAACATCGATCCCATGGGCGTGCACACCGGAGACTCGATCACGGTGGCACCGGCCATGACGCTGACCGATCGCGAGTATCAGGAGATGCGCGATGCATCGGTCGCGATCATACGCGAGATCGGCGTGGCGGCTGGTGGCTGCAACATCCAGTTTGCCGTGAATCCGGCCGACGGCGAGATGATCGTGATCGAGATGAACCCGCGCGTGTCGCGGTCGTCGGCGCTCGCGTCGAAGGCCACCGGCTTTCCGATCGCGCGAATCGGCACGAAGCTCGCCGTGGGCTACGACCTCGCCGAGATAGTCAACGACATCACGAAGACGACACCCGCGTCCTTCGAGCCGGTGCTCGACTACGTGGTGGTGAAGTGTCCTCGATTCGCGTTCGAGAAGTTCGCCGCAGCCGATCCGAGGCTCACGACGCAGATGAAATCGGTGGGCGAATCGATGGCGATCGGGCGCACGTTCCGCGAGGCGCTGCAGAAGGGACTGCGGGCGCTGGAGACGGGGCGCAGCGGCTGGGAGATCGGCACGAAGCTCTCCGACGACCGCCTCGCCGACGATTCGCTCGAGACGTTGCGCGGTGCGCTCAGGCAGCCCACGCCGGAGCGGATCTTCCAGATCAAGCACGCGTTCCTGCGCGGACTCAGCGTGGAGGAGGTGTACGACCTCACGCGCATCGACCGCTGGTTCCTCTCGCAGATGAACTCGCTCGTGGAGGAGGAGCGGACGTACGCCGCGCTCGACGAGGTGGACGAGCGTGCCATGCGGCGGATGAAGCGCCGCGGCTTCTCCGATCGCCAGCTTGCGCGGCTGCGTGGCGGAACGGAGGGCGAAGCGCGGGAGCTGCGCTGGTCGCTCGGCGTCCGGCCTGTCTACAAGATGGTGGATACTTGCGCCGGAGAGTTCCCGTCAGCGACGCCCTATCTCTACAGTTGCTACGACGAGGAGAGCGAGGCACCGGCGTCGGGACACCAGCCGGTGATCATCCTGGGCAGCGGTCCGAACAGGATAGGGCAGGGAGTCGAGTTCGACTACTGCTGCGTGCGAGCCGCGCTCGCGCTCCGCGAGCAGGGGTACGAGACGATCATGGTGAACTCGAACCCCGAGACCGTCTCCACCGACTTCGACATCTCCGACAAGCTGTACTTCGAGCCGCTCACGCTCGAGGACGTGCTGGAGATAGTGCACCGCGAACAGCCGCGCGGCGTGATCGTGCAGCTCGGCGGCCAGACGCCGCTCAAGCTCACGCGTCCGCTCGAGGCGGCCGGCGTGCAGATACTCGGCACCTCTCCGGACGCGATCGACATCGCGGAGGATCGCCGTCGATTCGACGTGATCGCGAGGGCCACGAAAGTGCAGCAGCCCGCGAACGGAACGGCCACGAGCGTGGATGAAGCCGTAGTGGTGGCGGAGCGTGTGGGCTATCCGGTGCTCGTGCGACCGTCGTACGTGCTCGGTGGACGCGCGATGCAGATCGTCTACGATGAGCAGTCGCTGAAGTCGTACTTCGAGTCGGCGGCGCGGGTGTCGGAGGACCGTCCGGTGCTGATCGATCGCTTCCTCGAGGACGCCTACGAGGCGGACGTCGACGCGATCAGCGACGGCGAGCGCGTAGTGATCGGCGGCGTGATGCAGCACATCGAGGATGCCGGAATACACTCCGGCGACTCGGCGTGTGTGCTCCCTCCCTACATCATCGGCGAGCACGACCTGGCCGCGATGCGCGAGCATACGGTGGCGCTGGCGAAGGCGCTCGGCGTGGTGGGGCTCATCAACGTGCAGTTCGCCGTGAAGCACGGCGTCGTGTACGTGCTCGAGGTCAACCCGCGCGCGAGCCGGACGATCCCGTTCGTCTCCAAGGCGATCGGCGTTCCGCTGGCGTCGATCGCCGCGCGCGTGATGCTCGGCGAGACGCTCGACGCGATCGGCTTCACCGAGGAGATAGTGCCGCCGTACGTCTCCGTGAAGGAGGCGGTATTCCCGTTCAACAAGTTCCGCGAGGCAGATCCCATACTCGGTCCGGAGATGCGCTCCACCGGCGAAGTCATGGGGATCTCCGACTCGTTCGGCAGCGCTTTCGCCAAGGCGGAACTGGCCGCTGACAACGGGCTGCCCACGCAGGGCGCGATCTTCGTGACGGTGAACGATTCCGACAAGGATTCCGTGGTACCGATCGCGCGCCGCTTCCACGAAATGGGTTTTTCGCTCATGGCGACATCGGGAACCGCGCGGTATCTGCGCGGCCGCGGGATTCCGGCCGAGCTCGTGTTCAAGGTGCACGAGGGGCGCCCGCATGGAATCGACCTGATTCTGAACGGGCAGGTCAAGCTGCTCATCAACACCCCGATGGGGAAGCACTCCCAGCGCGACGACTACTCGATGCGTCAGGCCGCCGTGGCTCATCGGATTCCGTACACCACGACGCTCTCCGGCGCCAACGCCGCTTGCGACGCGATACTCGCGACCCGCTTCCGGCCACTCCGCGTACGTTCGCTGCAGGAGTGGCACGAGCTCGCGCGTAGCGCGGTACCCACAACCTGACCTCGAGACTGGAAGCCATCTGCAGATGCCGGTACCCCTTCTGGACCTGCGCGCCCAACATGCGCGCATCAGAGACGAAGTCATAGAGGAGATGCTGAACGTCGTGGACGACCAGGCGTTCATCCTCGGCGAACCAGTTCGCAGGCTGGAGGAAGCCGTGGCAGCGCTGTCACGGACGCGCTTCGCCATCGGCTGCGCGAGCGGCACGGATGCGCTGCTCCTGGCGCTGCGGGCGCTGGACGTGGGCGCTGGAGACGAGGTCGTGACCACGCCGTTCACCTTCTTCGCCACCGCCGGAACCATACACAACGTCGGCGCCACGCCGGTATTCGCGGACATCGACGCGGATACCTTCAACCTTTCGGTGCAGGCCGCCGCGGCCGCGGTGGGACCGAAGACGAAGGCGGTGGTGCCGGTGGATCTCTTCGGTCAGATGGCGCCCCTCGAGCGCTACGCCGCAGCGATTCGGGGGATGCCCATCATCGAGGATGCGGCGCAGTCGATCGGCGCCAGTCGCGATGCCGGGAGCGGGAGGTACATGGCCGGTGAACGCGCCACGATAGGCACGTTCAGTTTCTTTCCGTCCAAGAACCTCGGCGCGTACGGCGATGGCGGCATGATGGTCACGAACGACGAGGAGATCGACACGCGCCTGCGTCGCCTGCGCGTACACGGGGGTGCGAAGCAGTACTACCATGACGAAGTGGGATACAACAGCCGGCTCGACGCGTTGCAGGCGGCCGTCCTGCTGGCGAAGCTTCCGCACCTGGCTGGCTGGAGCGCCGCGCGTCGGGAGCACGCGGCGTACTACGATCGCGCCTTTGCCGAATTCGCCGAAGTGCGAACCCCGGTGATCGAGGGCGGGAACGAGTCGATTTACAATCAGTACACGATTCGGGTGGATCGACGCGACGATCTGCGTGAGCACCTCACGCGGGAAGGGATAGGAAGTGCCGTCTACTACCCGCTCCCGTTGCACTTGCAGCCGTGCTTCGCTTATTTGGGCTATCGCGAGGGGAGTTGTCCGGAGGCGGAGCGCGCGGCGCGCGAAGTGATCTCGCTGCCGGTGTACCCGGAGCTCTCGCGCGATCAGCAGGATCAGGTAATAGCAGCCGTTTCGCGATTCTACGGTCGCTGAGCGCCGCTGGATGTCCCGGCAGCGGCGCTTCGAGTGGTGTGGGTGATCAGTCCCCGGGAAAGAGCAGCCGCGATCGGCGTCGTATTGCCGACTGACGGCGTGAGTCGTCAATGGCCAGACAACGAAGTCTGGTGCTCAATAGCGGATCGAGGATGAGTAACGCAGCGAAGGCAGAAGACGGTTCGGTGACGCCGCACCGTACGCAGATCGGGGAGTCGGAAGGCGACGAGGCGGCAGGGCCGCTCGGCTTTCTCCTCACATTCAGGCATCGGCGCCTGCTGGTGATCGCACTCCACGTATTCATAGTCGCGGTGAGCTACGCCCTGGCGTACGTTCTCCGCTTCGACGTCGAATTCCCGGGCAGCTACGGCTCGCTCTTTCTCGCGACGCTCGGGCCGCTCCTGATCGTTCGACTCGGCGCGTTCATCTACTACCGCCTCTACAGCGGCTGGTGGACGTACGTGGGCGTGCGCGACATGATCGCGCTGCTCAAGGCGGTGGCCGTATCGACGGTGCTGTTCGCGTCGTACCTCGTGCTTTCGGGGAACGCGAACGGCTTCCCGCGTTCGGTTCTGGTGATCGACGCGCTCCTCACGGTGGCGTTCATGGCGGGGGTGAGATTCGGCCTTCGGATCCTTCGGGAGAGCCGGCGCCCCACGTCGTCGGGCCCCCGCCCGCGGCGGGTGATGATAGTGGGCGCGGGTGACGCGGGCGAGCTGCTTCTGCGCGAGATGCACAACAATCCGCGCCTCGGCTACATGCCCGTCGGCTTCGTGGACGATGACCCGCGCAAGACGGGGTTCTACATCCACGGCGTGGCGGTGCTCGGCACCACGGAAGCACTCCGGCAGATAGTGGAGAGCCATCCAGTCGATGAGTTGATCATCGCCATCCCGTCGGCGTCACGCGATCAGGTGCAGAGGCTCGTGGATCGGTGCCTGGAGCTCAAGATCCCGTTCAAGATGCTCCCCGCCATCGCGGCGCTCACGGGGCACGTGCAGATGAGCCAACTGCGCGCGGTGCGTGTGGAAGACCTTCTGGGGCGCGACCCGGTGGACCTCGACACATCCATGATACGCTCCGACATCGCCGGCCGCCGGGTGCTCATAACCGGCGCGGGAGGTTCGATCGGGTCGGAACTGGCGCGTCAGGTGGCGAGCTACGGGCCCAGCATGATAGGTCTGCTGGAGCGCGGCGAGAATCTGCTCTTCCTCATCGAGCAGGAGCTGAAGCGCGCGCACCCGGATCTCGAGGTGATGCCCATCATCTGCGATGTGCGGGACGAGGACGATGTCGAGCGCGCGTTCCGCATGCTTCGGCCCGAGCTCGTGTATCACGCGGCCGCCTTCAAGCACGTGCCCATGATGGAACTGCACGTTGCCCAGGCGGTGCACAACAACGTGTTCGGCACGCGCAACGCCGCATCCGCTGCGGCGGCCTTCGGTGCCAAGTTCGTGCTCATCTCCACCGACAAGGCGGTGAGCCCAAGCAACGTGATGGGCGCGACGAAGCGCCTGGCCGAGCTGCTCGTGCTCTCGCTGGATCCGGCGCGCACGCACCACTTCGTGGCCGTTCGCTTCGGCAACGTGCTGGGGAGCAACGGCTCCGTCGTACCGTTGTTCACGCAGCAGATCGCGGAGGGCGGGCCCGTGACGGTCACGCATCCGGATGTGACGCGCTACTTCATGACCATCCCGGAAGCGGTGCAGCTCGTGCTTCAGGCTTCGGTTCTCGAAGAGGCACGCAATCGGATCGTGATGCTCGAGATGGGCGAGCCCGTGAAGATCGTCTCGCTCGCGAAGAACCTGATCCGGCTTTCCGGGCTGGAGCCCGACGTGGACATCCCGATCATCTTCACCGGATTGCGCCCGGGCGAGAAGCTGCACGAGCAGCTCACATCGGACACCGAGGAGACTCTGCCCACGCGGTACGAGAAGATCAGGATAGTCCGCACCGATGCGCCGCGTCCCGTGGAGCAGGCCATCGAGCAATTGTGGAATGCCGTGATGGGACGGGATGAGCGCGCGACGCTCAAGCGCCTGCAGGAGCTGGTCCCGGAATTCACGCCGCAGGCCTCGCTCCTCGCCAGCGTTCGCGACAGGATCCCGGCCACGGAGGAGCGGCGCGCCAGCCGCACCGCCGGTTGAAGAACGCCCGGAGCCGGATTCGCGCAGCGATCGTGGTCGCTGCGCTCGCCGTGACGGCGAAATCCGGTTCCGCACAGCATCCTCTCTCGTCGCTGCCGCTCGACGATCCCGCCTACCAGCAGCTCTCCGCTCTGGTGCGCCGTGGCTGCGGCGAAGCCCGGGTGTCGGCCTTCCGGCCGTTCACGATCGGCGACATCGGACGCGCGCTCCGCTCCGCGCGTGGCGTGGATCGCTGCGCTGGTCCCGTACTGGATGCGCTTCTGCAACGCTTCCAGGCGGCAGCGCTGAGCAATGGAGGCAGCGCCGGCGCGGCGCGCGGCAGCGATTCTACCACGGGGTTCGCGTTCGGCGCGGCGCTTCGACTTCGCGCCACTGCGCTCGAGAACGGTGAGTTCCAGCCCATCTGGCGCGACATCCGTCCCACCTCCGAGGGTGATCCGCCACTGGTGGCGCGCGCCGACCTGCGCCTCGCATGGAGCGGCGGCGCGAAGATCATGGCGGTGGTCGACGCCTATGGGCAGACGGACCGCCGCAACGATCCGACCATACGCGCGAAGCGATTTCGCAGCACTTCCGGCGTCATCGATTTCGCGGAAGCATACGCTTCGGGGCAGCTCGGACCCGTCGTGCTGTCGGTCGGGCGCGGACGCGAAGCGTGGCTTGGCGACGCGGGGGATCCTGCCGAATCACTGGTACTCTCCGCCAACGGCCCGCCGCTCGATCGGATCGTGCTGGACGCGGCGTGGACCCGCTTCGAGTTTCGCGCGCTCGTCGGCTCGGTGGACGATGTAGTTCTCACGTCCGCGCGTGACGCACTCCCCGACAGCGCGGCGAGCCAGCGCTGGCACCGCATGCTCATCGCGCACGCGCTGACGTTCCGTCCTTCGTCGAGCCTGGAGCTCACGATCGGAGAGACCGGCCTCATTCCGAGGGAGGGGGGCGGAGTGGATCTGGCATTCGCCAATCCGCTGATGGTGTATCAGGTGACGCAGAACGACGGAACGCCGGCTGCCGGACGAAACGGCGGTGTGAACCTCACGGCGTTCGGCTCGGTGCGGGCCAGCGTGGGGCGCGCGTCGCTGCAGGGCGAGCTTCTGGTGGATGACATCCAGATCGACTCGAAGGATCGGAAGGTGTTCCCGGACCTGCTCGCATGGAACCTGGTCGGCTCGGTCGCGCTGCCGCTCTCGCTTCCCTCCAGCGTCGCGCTCCAGTATCGCCGGACCGGAAGCTTCACCTATCTGAGCTGGTCGTACGCGAACAGCTGGCAGCAGTACGGCCAGCCGATAGGCTCGGAGCTCGGTCCGGACGCGGACATCGCGCGCTTCAGCGGGGAAGTGTGGCCTTCCGGGCGACTTCGCCTGACAGGCGGAGTTTCACGCGCGCGGCGCGGCGCCAACCGGCTGGACGAGCGGCCAGTGCCATCGAGGGAGGGGCACTCCGGCGATCCGTTTCCGTCCACGACTGCTGCGCGCCCGGCGGTCCAGAGCTCCTGGGGAGCCGACGTGGGCGTCCAGTGGCTGGATGCGATTCTCCCCGTCACGCTGCGCCTCGAGGGAATCAGCGTGACGAACGTGAACGGCGCGGAGGGCGGAGGCCCCGCACGCCGCTATGCGCGGGCTTCGATGAGCGCGGCGTGGCGTTTTCGCTTCCCTTGAGCAGCTTCGGCGGCCGCCGGCGGAGCACCAACCGGGAACGCGGAGCCGGCCGGCGGCCGGCGTGTCTCTTCCGTTCAGTATATTGCCCGATCTTCGGGCGCTGGATACCTTCACAGGCTGGACCGGCAGCGTTTCGACTGAACTCCTAACCCACCGTCTCACTTGCGAATTACTGTAGTTGGAACGGGATACGTCGGGCTGGTAGTAGGTGCATGCCTCGCGGAGACCGGCAACGACGTCATCTGCGCGGACCTTGATGAGCGCAAGATCGAGGGACTCCAGAGGAACGTTCTCCCGATCTACGAACCGGGTCTCGAGAGTCTGGTGGAGCGCAACCAGGGACAGAAGCGACTCACCTTCACCACCGATGTCGCCGCAGCCATAAAGGCCGCGGAAGTGGTGTTCATCGCGGTTGGGACTCCGCCCGATGAAGATGGCTCGGCGGATCTGCGCCACGTGCTGGCGGTGGCCGATCAGATCGGCCGTCACATGCAGCGCGAGCTGGTGGTCGTCACCAAGTCCACGGTACCGGTGGGGACCGCGAAGAAGGCGGCCGCCGCGGTTGCGGCGAACGCGCGCTTTCCGTTCCACATGTGCAGCAACCCGGAGTTCCTGAAGGAAGGAGCGGCGGTCGAAGACTTCATGCGTCCCGACCGCGTGGTGCTCGGTGTCGAGAGCGATCATGCGCGATCCGTGATGGCCGAGCTGTACGCGCCGTTCGTTCGCACCGGCAAGCCGATCATCTTCATGGACATCCCTTCGGCGGAGATGACCAAGTACGCGGCCAACGCGATGCTGGCCACGCGCATCTCCTTCATGAACGAGATCGCATACCTCTGTGAGAAGGTGGGCGCCAACGTCGATCACGTTCGTAAGGGCGTCGGAAGCGACAATCGTATCGGTGCTTCATTTCTCTTCCCGGGACCTGGCTACGGCGGGTCGTGCTTTCCGAAGGATGTGAAGGCGCTCCTGCGCACCGCGCGCGAGCGCTCCGTTCCGCTCTGCGTGCTCGACGCCGTGGAAACGGCGAACGAGAGGCAGAAGCACAGACTCTTCGAAAAGCTCCAGGACGTACTCGACGGCGGAGTGGCCGGGGCGCGCGTCGCGCTCTGGGGGCTCGCGTTCAAGCCGCAGACCGATGACATGCGCGAGTCGCCTGCGCTCACTCTCATCGACGATCTGCTCAGGGCGGGTGCCTCCGTGGTCGCGCACGATCCGGTCGCGATGGAAGAGGCCCGCCGCCGGCTCGGCGACAGCATCGCCTATGCGGACACCAGCTACGCAGCCACCGATGGCGCCGACGCGCTGATCGTGGTCACGGACTGGAACGAGTACCGGCATCCGGACTTTGCGCGCATCCACTCGTCGCTGAAGCGGCCGATCCTGATCGACGGGCGCAACCTCTACGATCCGGCGAAGCTCGGCGCGCTGGGCTTCACCTATCTGTCCATCGGACGGGCCGGGGCGGCCGCGTGAGAGTTCTCATAACCGGCGCCGCAGGATTCCTCGGCTCGCACCTCGTAGACCGCTTTCTGGCCGAGGGACATCGGGTGGTGGGACTCGACAACTTCATCACCGGCCATCCCGACAACATTGCGCATCTCACCGGCAATCAGTCCTTCGAGTTCGTCCGGCACGACATTTCGACGTTCACGTACATCCCGGGCGAGCTGGATGGCGTATTGCATTTCGCGTCGCCGGCGAGTCCGATCGACTACCTCGAGCATCCCATACCGACGCTCAAGGTCGGAGCGCTGGGTTCGCACAACGCTCTGGGACTCGCCAAGGCCAAGGGCGCACGCTTCTTCCTCGCCTCCACATCGGAAGTGTACGGCGATCCGCTCGTGCACCCCCAGCCGGAGGGATACTGGGGCAACGTGAATCCGGTCGGGCCGCGCGGCGTCTACGACGAAGCGAAGCGCTTCGCCGAAGCGATGACGATGGCGTACCACCGCTTCCACGGTGTGGATACCCGGATAGTCCGCATCTTCAACACGTACGGGCCGCGCATGCGTCCGCGCGACGGGCGCGTAGTCTCGAACTTCATCGTCCAGGCGCTCAATGGTGAGCCGCTGACGGTGTACGGAGATGGATCGCAGACACGCAGCTTCTGCTACGTATCGGACGAGGTGGACGGCATCTACAGGCTGTTCATGTCCGGCGATTCCGATCCGACGAACATCGGCAATCCCGTCGAGTTCACGGTGCGCCAGCTTGCCGAGCTGGTGCTCGAGCTCACGGGCTCCGGGGCGCCGATCGTGGAGAAGCCTCTTCCCCAGGACGATCCGAAAGTGCGGCAGCCGGACATCACGCGCGCACGCCGCATGCTGGGGTGGGAGCCGAAGGTGACGTTGCGCGAGGGCCTCGAGCACTGCATCCGCTACTTCCGCGAGTTCGCCGCCGGGGATGCGGGGAAGCGTGTCTGAGCGCGCCGCACATTCCGATCGCCCCGGCCGGGAACGCCGGCCCTCTGCCGCACCGTGAACAGTCAAGGATATAACGGGTATCAATACGGTCATGTCCGTGCCCGCTAACAAGCGCCATATAATCACGCTCGTCGCCATGCTCGCGCTGCTGGCGGGGTGCCACCGAAACAGGTTCGTCGCCGCGAATTATCGCTCGAACGACTTGCTCTTCGAGGCCTCGCTCACGCAGTTGCGCGACCATCACTGGGACAATGCCGTCAACGGCTTCCAGAGGCTGACGAATCAGCTCCCCGCGCGCGATCCGCTCCTTCCGCAGGCGTACTTCTACCTCGGCGAGGCCCACACGGGTCGCCACGAGTACATCCTCGCCGCGCAGGCCTACTCGCGAATCCCGGAGAGCTTTCCGGAGGACACGTTGTCCGCGGTCGCCACCTACGATGCCGGCATGTCGTACTCGAGGCTCTGGCGCAAGCCGTCGCTCGACTCCGATTACGGGCAGACTGCGCTCGCCACCCTCCAGAGCTTTCTCGCGGCGTATCCTGATTCTCCGCGCGTCGACAGCGCCCAGACGGAGATCAGGAAGCTGACCGAGTGGTTCGCCATCAAGAGCTACGACGCCGGGATGTTCTACATGAAGCGGAAGGCGTACGACTCGGCGATCATCTACTTCCACGACGTGGCCACGGACTACCCCGAAACGGAGCATGCGCGGATGGCGCTCCTCCGCCTCGTGGAGGCGTACGGTAAGATCGGCTACAAGGAGGAAGTGGCCGAGACCTGCGCGACGCTGCGCGGGAAGTACGCGGGTGATGCGGAGACGAAGGAGAGCTGCGCCGCCGTTCCAGCACCGCAGCACGCCGATTCCACCGCCGCGCCATCCCCGGGTCAGCCGCGGCCGACCTCGCCGGCGCGCGGGCGCTGAGGGAGAGTGCGGCTGGGAATCCTTGGCGGCAGCTTCGATCCGCCGCACGTCGGACACCTTCTCGCCGCCAGCGACGCATTCGAGCTTCTCGAGCTGGACCGGCTGCTGTTCATCCCTGCCGGCGTGCAGCCATTCAAGCGTGGAGAGGCAAATGCGGACGCGGCACAGCGGCTGAGAATGGTGGAGCTGATGCTCGCGGGAGATCCCCGGTTCGAGGCCGACCCGGTGGAAATCGATAGAGAGGGATTATCTTACACAGTCGACACGCTGGAAGCTCTCGCGGATCGGTACCCGGGGGCGCGGCGTTTTCTGCTCATCGGCGATGATCTCTCCGGCGAGATCGCGACCTGGCGCGATGCGAAGCGCATCGCGTCGCTCGCCGAAGTCGTCGTTCTGGCGCGGTCGGATGGCGATGCGAGCGGTAGCGAAGGTCAGGATATCGTGCCCTTCAGGCGGATCAGCACGCGTCGCGTGGAAGTGTCGTCCACCGAGATCCGCGCGCGTGTACAGGCCGGGAAGTCCATCCACGGATTCGTGACGGAGGCCGTCGCCGAATACATAGAGGCGGCCGGTCTGTACGGACATAGAGGAACCACATGCTGAAGCCAATTCTCACATCCATTTTCGGAACGAGGCACGACCGCGAGCTGAAGCGCGTTCAGCCGATCGTGGCCGCGATCAATGCCGAGTACGAGCGCCTCCACGACGTATCGGACGATGAGCTGCGCGCCCAGACGGAGAAGCTGCGCGGCATCATACGCGAGCGCACGCAGGAGCTGGAAGCGAAGGTCGCGGAGCTGAAGGAGCGGAAGAAGCAGACCGCCGACCCCGAGGAGCGCGACGGGATAGATGATGAGTTGAGCGGCAAGGATGGTCGCGGTGGCGTGGAGGGCGACCTGCGCAAGGAGATCGCCGAGCTCCTCGACGAGATCCTTCCAGAGGCGTTTGCGACGGTGCGCGAGGCGGCGCGCCGGCTCATGGGCCAGACCATCACGGTGACGGGGCACGAGATGGAGTGGAACATGATCCACTACGACGTGCAGCTCATCGGCGGCATCCAGCTCCATCTCGGGCGGATCGCCGAGATGGCGACGGGTGAAGGAAAGACCCTCGTGGCCACGCTCCCGCTGTACCTCAACGCGCTCGCCGGTCGCGGTGCTCATCTGGTGACGGTGAACTCCTACCTCGCCCGCCGCGACTCGCAGTGGATGGGCTACCTCTACAGCTACCTCGGACTCACGGTCGGCTGCATCGATGATTCCGAGCCGGGCACACCCGAGCGGCGTGCGGCGTACCTCTGCGACATCACGTACGGCACGAACAACGAGTTCGGCTTCGACTACCTGCGCGACAACATGGTCTCGCAGCTCGACCAGCGCGTGCAGCGGCCTCACTGGTACGCGATCGTCGACGAGGTGGACTCGGTTCTCATCGACGAGGCACGGACGCCGCTCATCATCTCCGGTCCCGTAGGGAACGAAGGCGACGCCGCGTACCGCGAGCACAACGCATCGGTGGGGCGTCTGGTGCGGAAGCAGACGGAGCAGGCCAACCACCTGATCGCGGAAGCCGAAGAGATGCTCGCGCAGAACGAGGCGCGCGAGGCGGCGCTCAGGATGTACCAGGCGCAGCTCGGCGCGCCGAAGAACAAGCGCCTGCTGAAGCTTCTGCAGGAGCAGGGGAACAAGCAGGCCGTCCAGAAGATGGAGCTGGAACACATCGCGGATCGTCGTCAGCCGGCCAGCCGGCAGCAGTTCGCCGACATCGAGGACAACCTCCTGTACGTGCTGGACGAGAAGAACCACACGGTTCATCTCACGGATCGCGGCGTGGATTTCCTCTCGCCCGACGATCGCGACGCGTTCATTCTCCCCGACATCTCCGAGGCCGTGCATCTGATCGAGCGCGATCCGGAGCTGGACGCGAAGGAGAAGCTCGAGGCGCGCGCGGAGCTCGAGCGCAACTACGCGCTCAAGAGCGAGAAGCTCAACATCGTGCACCAGCTCCTGCGGGCACACGCGCTCTACGAGAAGGACGTCAACTACGTGGTGCAGGATGGCCAGGTGCTCATCGTCGATGAGTTCACCGGCCGCACGATGCCCGGCCGTCGCTGGTCGGAGGGGCTCCACCAGGCGGTGGAGGCGAAGGAGGGAGTGCAGGTGAAGGGCGAGACGCAGACGCTCGCGACGATCACCATCCAGAACTACTTCCGACTCTACGAGAAACTCGCCGGCATGACCGGTACGGCGGAGACGGAGGAGACCGAGTTCCACCAGATCTACAAGCTCGAGGTCTCCGTCATCCCCACGAACAAGCCGGTGATCCGCGATGACCGTCAGGACCTGATCTACAAGACCCGCCGCGAGAAGTATGCGGCGATCCTCGCCGAGACGGAGCGGCTCCACAAGCTCGGCTTCCCCGTGCTAGTGGGTACGGTGAACGTGGACGTGTCGGAGACGCTCTCGCGCATGTTCCAGCGCGCCGGCATCCGCCACAACGTGCTCAACGCGAAGTACCACCAGCGCGAGGCGGAGATCGTGGCCGAGGCGGGGCAGCCCGGCGCGGTGACGATCGCGACGAACATGGCTGGCCGCGGAACGGACATCAAGCTCGGAGCGGGCGTCACGGAGTCGAAGGAATCGGAGGTCGAAGATGCCGACGGCAAGCCGCGTTCGATCGAGGAGATCGGTGGGCTGCACATCGTCGGCTCGGAGCGGCACGAGTCGAGACGAATCGATCGCCAGCTCCGCGGCCGCGCCGGACGTCAGGGCGATCCGGGTGCGTCCCAGTTCTTCCTGTCGCTCGAAGATGACCTGATGCGAATCTTCGGGTCCGAGCGGATCGCGAAGCTGATGGATCGGATGGGCGCTCAGGAGGGCGAGGTGCTCACGCACCCGCTCATCACGCGCTCGATCGAGCAGGCGCAGAAGCGCGTCGAGATTCAGAACTTCGAGCAGCGCAAGCGACTGCTGGACTACGACGACGTGATGAACCAGCAGCGCGAGGTCATCTACTCGCTGCGCTCGTTCGCGCTGGAGGGCGGCGAGGAGCTGAAGGGCGAGGCGGTGAAGATGGTGGAGAAGGCCGTCGCGCGTCGCGTGGAGCAGGCGCTGGAGGGGTTCGAGAACGCGGAGGACTGGGACTTCGCGCTCCTGCGCCAGGATCTGCTGATGCACTATCTGCTGATAGTGCCGCAGTTCGAAGAGAGAGCGGAAGAGGTCCCCGAAACGATTCCTGATGCACAGGAAGCGGCGCAGGAGGTGGGGCGGGCCGCGTTCGACGCGAAGCTCACGAGTCTGAACGAATTCGGCGACCGGCTGCTCTCGCTGGTCATGCTGCAGGTGCTCGACGAGAAGTGGAAGGATCACCTCTACGACCTCGATCAGTTGCGTGCCGCCATCGGCTACCGCTCCTGGGGTCAGAACGATCCGCTCATCGAATACAAGAAGGAGGCGTACAACATGTTCGTCGATCTCATGGCGGACGTGTACAACACCTTCACGGAGCGCTTCCTCCGCGTGCAGCTCGTGTTCGAACCGCCGCCGCTCCCGCCGCCGGGAGGCGGCGGTGCCCGCGGAGCGCGCGGTGGCGGCGGCGGAGCGCCGGCGGGTTCCGGTGGAAATCGTCCCACCAGGCGCTACAACGCGCTCGGCGTTCTCGAGGATGTGCCTCCGGAGGGGGAAGTGGACGGGAACGGGACTGTCGAGGACATCGGCCCCGAGGAGGAGCCACCGGTGCCGGCGCGGCGCACGGTTCGGAAACCGGAACCCACTGTGGTGGGCGCCGGCAGAACGCGCACTCTCACGCAGGAGGCGCCTGCGAGCGCCGACTGGTCGCACGTGGGTCGCAACGATCCCTGCCCCTGCGGCTCCGGGAAGAAGTTCAAGAAGTGCCACGGAGCCAAGGTGTAGCCAGACGCAGTGGAATGATGGCAGCTCCGGAGGCGGGTGGGGGTATACTTGCTCCATATCCGCAACGGGAGGCGCACCGTGTCCACGAAAGCTGGTCTGGAACCTCGTAAGACGTTATCTATTAGAGAGATGCCCAGATCCGAACAACCGCGCGAGCGGCTTCGGAATCTGGGCGCTCACACCTTGAGCGTGAGCGAGCTGCTCGCCATCGTCATCGGCTCCGGATCGAGCGGGCGATCGGCTATCACGGTGGGTTACGAAATGCTGCAGAGGTCGGGCGGCTCGTTGCGCAGAATAGCATCGGAGCCCGTGGCGCTCCTGACGGAGATGCGTGGCGTGGGGCAGGCGAGGGCGGTCACCGTGCATGCCGCGCTGGAGCTTGGGCGAAGGATGGCGAGCGAGTTGCGCGAGGACGGCGTGCCCCTTCTTTCTCCTCGCGACGTGTACGTGAGCTACGCCGATCGCCTGCAGGACCTTCCGGCCGAGGAGTTCCACGTGGCGGTACTGGACACGCAGCATCACCTCGAGCGCGATATCACCGTTACCCGGGGGATTCTCAACTCCTCGCTGGTGCACGCCAGGGAGGTCTTTCGCGAGGCGATCGTGGAGCGCGCAGCCGCCATCATCCTCATCCACAACCACCCGAGCGGCGACCCGACGCCCTCGTCCGATGACCGCCTCGTGACCGAGCAACTGGTGGGGGCGGGAAGATTGCTCGATATTCCAGTACACGACCACATCATCATCGGTCGTGGGCGCTACACCAGCTTCGCGGAGGCAGGGCTGCTTTGACCGCACCGGCGCTGAACACCGTCATCCCCGGATGGAACCTCGCTGAAGATCCGCTCGCCGAGCGGCTCGACACCGAGCTGCTCACGCGTGCCTTTCGCTTCGGCCAGGCCGCGCACATGGGGCAGAAGCGTTCCAGCGGGGATGACTATGTCTCGCACTGTGTGGAAGTAGCCAAGATTCTGGCGGAG
This sequence comes from Gemmatimonas aurantiaca, assembly GCA_044463985.1. Lineage (GTDB taxonomy): Bacteria > Gemmatimonadota > Gemmatimonadetes > Gemmatimonadales > Gemmatimonadaceae > JADGGM01. Next base: position 21,848 of record JBIQLU010000006.1, read on the forward strand.
CTGCATCTCGATTCGGTCACGATCGCGAGCGGCCTGATCCACGATGTGGTCGAGGACACTGCGGTCACCGTGGCCGACATCGAAGCCGAGTTCGGGAAGGAGATCGCGCAGATCGTCGACGGCGTGACGAAGATCGGCAACATCTCCTTCCGGTCGCGGCAGGAGCGGCAGGTCGAGAACTACCGCAAGCTCCTTCTGTCGGTTGCGAAGGATGTGCGGGTGATCCTCATCAAGCTGGCGGATCGCCTGCATAACATGCGTACGCTCGACTACCTCCCGGAGGACAAGCGGCGTCGCATCGCGCAGGAGACGATGGACCTCTACGCCCCGCTCGCGCACCGTTTCGGTATGGCGCGCATGCGCTGGGAGCTCGAGGACCTCGCCTTCAAGCATCTGGAGCCGGTTGAATACCGCAAACTCGCGCGGCTCGTCGCGCAGAAGCGCGGCGAACGTGAGCGCCTCATCGCGCAGATGGCGCAGCCGCTCGAGAAGGAGCTCCATCGCGCGATGATCCAGAGCTTCGACGTCACCGGACGTCCGAAGCATCTCTGGTCGATCTACAAGAAGATGAAGCAGCGCGAGAAGCCGTACGAGGAGATCTACGACCTCCTCGCGATCCGCGTGCTCGTCAACACGGTCCCGGACTGCTACCACGCCCTGGGTGTCATCCATGACGGGTGGACGCCGCTCCAGGAGCGGATCAAGGACTACATCGCGCAACCGAAGTCGAACGGCTACCAGTCGCTGCACACCACGGTTTTCGGACCGGGGCGCCAGCTTTTCGAGGTGCAGATCCGCACCTTCGACATGCATCGTACCGCGGAGTACGGCATCGCGGCGCATTGGTTGTACAAGGAGAACGCCAAGAGCGCCGACGAGCTGGATCGCGCGCTGGGCTGGTTCCGTCAGGTGCTGGAGCTGCAGCTCGACGCGAAGACGCCGGACGAGTTCCTCGAGTTCCTGAAGCTCGACCTCTATCAGGACGAGATCTTCGTCTTCACTCCCACCGGCGACGTGATCCAGCTCCCGAAGGGAGCGACGCCAATCGATTTCGCCTTCGCGGTGCACACCGAGGTCGGCATCCATTGCCAGGGCGCGAGGGTCAACGGGAGGATCGCGCCACTCTCCCGGCAACTGCGCAACTCCGACACCGTCGAGATCATCACCTCCCCCGGTTCGAAGCCGAGTCGCGACTGGCTCTCGCACGTGCGCACCGGTCGCTCGCGTCACAAGATCCGCCAGTGGATCCGGCAGGAGGAGCAGAGCACCTCCGCACGCCTCGGGCGCGAGATGCTCGACCGCGAGCTGCGCAGGCGCAACCTCGCCAGACCGGATGACGCCGCGCTCACCGTGGCCGCGAAGACGTTGAACCTGAACGACGCGAAGCATCTCATAGCCTCGATCGGTCAGGGCGACGTCCACGTCGCGCAGGCGTTGCGCGCGATCTACCCGGAAGTGGAGGCGACGCCGGAGCAGCCCGCGCGTACGAGTGCCTTCGAGCGGCTCGTGCAGCGGATGCGCGGCAGCACGAAGGGAGTTCGCATCCAGGGTGTGGATGGCCTCATGGTGCGCTACTCGCAGTGCTGTCAGCCGGTGCCGGGTGATCCCGTCGTGGGTTACGTGACGCGCGGCCGCGGGGTGAGCATCCACCGCAGCGACTGCCCGAACGTGCTCCTCCTCTCGGCCGAGCCCGAGCGCCGGATGGACATCGACTGGCAGGAGATGGAAGGGGAGATCTTCCTCGTTCGCCTCGCAATCGAAGGGACCGACCGCCGCGGACTGTACATGGACGTCGCGGAGGCAGTGACCAACGCGGGCACCGACATCAAGAGCATGGAGCTGCGAAGCGGCGACGGCGGGGTGTCGGGTTCCATCCTCGTCGAGGTGGAGAATCTCACCCACCTGCGGAAGGTCATCCGCGCCGTGCGGCGCGTGAAGGGCGTAACGGACGTAACGCGAAGGGAGCGTCTCTCGGCAACGGAGTGACACCCCGCTGCGCCTGCTCGCCGGCCTGCAGCCATCCGGTCGCGTCCCAGCCCGAACAGACCCCGACTGCAGTGTTATATTTCGAGTATGGCAGAATTCGACCTTCGCGCGCCCTTCTCCCCTGCGGGCGACCAGCCCGGAGCGATAACCGAGCTCTCGGCCGGCCTCGCTCGCGGCGATCGATTCCAGACGCTCCTGGGCGTGACGGGATCGGGGAAGACGATGACGGTCGCCAACGTCATCAAGGCGCACGGGCGGCCCACGCTCGTGCTGTCGCACAACAAGACGCTGGCCGCGCAGCTCTACGGTGAGCTCAAGGGGTTCTTCCCCAACAACGCCGTGGAGTACTTCATCTCGTACTACGACTACTATCAGCCGGAAGCTTACGTGCCCACCACGGACACGTACATCGAGAAGGACGCTTCGATAAACGAGGACATCGATCGTCTCCGTCTGAGGGCCACGTCGAGTCTGATGGAGCGCGAGGACGTGATCATCGTCGCGACCGTCTCCGCGATCTACGGCCTCGGTGATCCTGTGGAGTATCGCGAGCGGATGGTGCTCATCGAACGTGGCCAGAAGCGCGCGCGCGACGAGATACTCCGTGACCTCGTGGGAATCCAGTACTCGCGCAACGACGTCGCGTTCGAGCGCGGCAACTTCCGCGTGCGCGGCGACACCGTCGAGATCTTCCCGGCGTACGAGGAGCAGGGCGTCCGGATCGAGATGTGGGGCGACGAGGTCGAGCGCATCACGAAGATCGACGTCGTCACGGGAGAGGCGATCGCGGAGCTGGAACGCACTGCGGTCTATCCAGCGAAGCACTTCGTGACGTCGCGCGCCACGCTCGAGAGAGCGGTGCGGCTCATACGCGCGGAGCTGGGCGAACGACTCGAGGTGCTGCGTGCCGAGGGGAAGCTGCTCGAGGCGCAGCGGCTCGATTCGCGGACGAACTTCGACATCGAGATGATGCTCGAGATCGGCACCTGCGCGGGGATCGAGAACTACTCGCGTCCGCTCTCCGGGCGTCAGGCGGGCGAGCGGCCGGCATGTCTCTTCGACTACTTCCCCGAGGATCTGCTCGTCGTGGTGGACGAGTCCCACGTGACGCTGCCGCAGATCGGCGGCATGTACAACGGCGACAGGGCCAGAAAGCTCACGCTGGTGGACTACGGATTCCGGTTGCCGAGCGCGCTCGACAACCGACCGCTGATGTTCGACGAGTTCCTTTCGCTCACGCCGAAGGCGATCTTCGTTTCAGCCACTCCCGGAGAGCTGGAGCTGAAGCTCTCGGATGGCGTGGTGGTGGAGCAGATCATCCGCCCCACCGGGCTTCTGGATCCCGAGATCGACGTCCGACCGGTTCGCGGGCAGGTGGATGATCTGCTGCACGAGATCAGGTTGCGCGAGCAGCGCGGCGAGCGCGTGCTCGTCACGACTCTCACCAAGCGGATGTCGGAGGATCTCACGGACTACCTCCAGCAGATGGGCGTCCGCGTGCGCTACATGCACTCCGACATCGATGCGATCGAGCGGATGGAGATCATCCGCGGCCTGAGGCTCGGTGAGTTCGACGTACTGGTGGGAATCAACCTGCTGCGTGAGGGGCTCGATCTTCCCGAGGTATCGCTCGTCGCGATTCTCGATGCGGATCAGGAGGGCTTCCTGCGCAGCGACCGCTCGCTGATTCAGACAATCGGCCGCGCGGCGCGAAACTCGGCGGGGCGCGCGATATTCTACGCGGATCGCATCACCGGCTCGATGCAGCGCTGCATGGACGAGACGGCACGCCGCCGCGCGCTGCAGATGGAGTTCAACGAGAAGCACGGTGTCATTCCGACCACAGTCGTGAAGAGCACCGCCGAAGTTCGCTTCAGCACGCGCGTGGCGGATGCACGCGGGGAAAGGGAGGAACCGCGCAAGGTGGCAGAGCGAGTCGCCACGTATGCGAGCGAGATGGATGCGGAAGCGTTGATCGAACTGCTGGAACAGCAGATGAAGGAAGCGGCGGCGCAGCTCGATTTCGAGGCGGCTGCGGCGCTGCGCGATCAGCTTTTCGAGTTGCGCACGAAGGCGGACGGCGATCGCGGTGGGAAGCGCGCCTCCGGCCTCGGCCGGATCCGGGCGGCGCGCTAGGTGAGCTACACGCCGCACCATCTCGTGCCGCCGGGTGCCCCGCGCGGCCGCATCGCGCTCACGCGCGACGAACTCTGCGCGTGGGGCGAGCGCTTCGGAGCGGCGCTCGAGCCGCCGATCGTCGTGGCGCTGTCGGGCGAGCTCGGGACTGGCAAGACCACTCTGGTTCAGGCGATCTGTCGTGGCGCGGGAGTGAGCGAATCGGTGACCAGTCCGACCTTCGCACTGGTGCACATGTACGAGGGCGCCAGATACGTCATCTATCATCTCGATCTCTATCGCCTCGGGCGCGCGGAGGAGCTGACGAATCTGGGCTGGGATGACATCATCTCCTCGCACTCGATAGTGCTGGTGGAGTGGCCGGATCGGGGCGCGGGGCGGATTCCGCCCGACGCCGTGGCCATCGATCTCGAGTACGATCCGATCGACCCGGATCGTCGACTGCTCCTCGCCGGATGAGCGCGGCGCTCACACTCGCGCTCGACGCGTCGACCTACACCGGGAGTGTCGCCCTTCTCGACGGGGAGCGGGTGATCTCGGAACGCGAGGTCGCCATGCGCGGCGAGAAGGAGGAGCGTCTGATGCCCGCGGTCGAAAGCATCATGGCGGAGGCGGGCATACGCCCGTCCGAGCTCGGGCGCGTCGCGTGCGGTGGTGGGCCTGGCAGCTTCACCAGCCTCAGAATCGCGGCCGCGATCGGGAAGGGGATCGCGGCGGGTCGTGGGATCCCGCTGTACTCCGTGTCGTCGCTCCTGTTGCTGGTTGCCGGTTCTGCGAGCGCGCTCACGCCCGGACGTTATCTCGCCGTCATGGATGCCTTGCGCGGCGACGCTTACGTCGCGGGCTACGAGTATCGGGAGCCATCGAACGGCGACGGTCGCCGGGTGGAGTTCCTGGAGATGGCGCCGCTCGCGTTAGTGGAGCGCGGCAACGTTGCCGCATTGGCGGACTCGCTCGGAGCGCGATCCATCGGCCCCGGTGAGAAGATCGCTGCTTTGCCGAGGGCATCGGGTTTTGCGCGGCTGACGACGCTGCTCGATGGGTCGGCGCCGGTCGACCTCGCGCTCTGGGAGCCCGACTACGGCAGGCTGGCGGAAGCGCAGGTTCGTTGGGAGCGGGAGCACGGGAAACCGTTGCGGCGATGAACGCGTGGGAACCCGGAGGGAGCGAGACGTCAGGCATGGCCGCGGGGAGCGGCGACGAGCCTGCGGCGAGTCCGGGCCGAAGCGAACCGATCCAGTTCAGCGTCCGCGCCGCGGTCGCCGCGGATGTCGAACGTGTGAGTGAGATCGAACGGGCCGCGTTCACCGACCCGTGGAGCCGATCGTCTTTCGAGCGTTTCGTGGCGGAGCCGGATGCGCGCGTGCTGTTCGACGTGGCATGCCGCCCGGATGGGACGGTGGTTGGCTACCTGGTCGCGTGGTTCATCATGGATGAGGGGGAGATAGCCAACCTCGCTGTGGCTCCGGAGGCGCGCTCCCGGGGGGTCGGGTCGACGCTGCTCGGCACGGCCATCGGCGAGGCACGATCGCGCGCGGTGGCGACGATCTATCTCGAAGTGCGCGAATCGAACGTGGCCGGGCGGGCGCTGTATGCCTCGCGGGGGTTCACCGAGATCGGACGGCGGCGCCGCTACTACAGACGCCCGATCGAGGATGCGCTGGTGCTGAGGCTGGTGCTGTCGGAAGCGTGAGCGGGCATGCCGCAAATCGATGCCCGGAGCGACCGTTCGCTGGTGGTCATGTGGGCGAACGCATTTACATTGTTGCGAGTCGGGCGGACTACTTCGCCATTTGCCAGGAGGAATCGTGAGTCGGAGCTTGAACAAGGTGACGTTGATCGGAAATCTCGGGGCGGACCCCGAGGTGCGTTCTACGTCTGGTGGAAATCGTGTGGCCACATTCTCCCTGGCCACGAGCCGGGCATGGACCGGTACGGCGGGAGACAAGCAGGAAAAGACGGAGTGGCATCGCTGCGTGGTGTGGAACAACAAGAGCTCGCAGCTCGCGGACATCGTGGAACGCTACCTTCGCAAAGGCGACAAGGTGTATGTCGAGGGGCGGATCGAGTACCGCCAGTGGCAGGACAAGGAAAACCAGACGCGCTACACCACCGAGATCAACGTTCGCGAGCTCATAATGCTCTCCGGGCGCGCCGGTGGCGGGCAGGATATGGACGGTGGCGTCGCGGCTGGCGCTCGCAGCGGCGGGGCACGCAACTCCAAGGCGTCCTCGGGCTCTGCTGGCGGGGGAGGAGGCAACGACTTCGATGACTTCCAGGGCACCATGGAAGAAGAGGACGACGACCTGCCGTTCTGACGTTTCCGGGGCGCCTCGCGCCTGGCGGCCGCATGGGAAAGTGACCCGTGCGGCCGCCGTGCGTCTCATCTACGAGAAACAGCGCTTCCCCGCGGGCACGTGATGCCCGGTGGGGCGCTCCGAACCTTCCGGCAACGCGGCAGAGGCGTACGATGCGTCTGTTCAAGCAACACGAGAGATTGGCAACCCGGGTGGCACCGCGCGGGACGCTGCGTGCCGCCTGGACGGCGGCGCTTGCGGTGGGGCTGGCGTCGCCGGCTGCGCTCGGCGCCCAGGACGTAACCAGCACCGCAGCGCCGGACACGTCGGCTCCGGCCCTCCAGACCCAGCCGGGTGACAGCACCGCTGGCCAGACCCACACGGTCAAGAAGGGCGATACCCTCTGGGGGCTCGCGGGCTTCTATCTCAGCGACCCTTTCCTCTGGCCCGAGATCTACCGCGTCAACACCAGCGTCGTCGAAGATCCGCACTGGATCTATCCGGGGGAGATCCTTCGGGTGCCGGGTGGCGCTCGCCTGGTCGCCACGGATGACATGATGCCTCGGATGCAGCCGGAGCAGGTGCGCAGTGTACTCGGAGCCACGGTATTCACGCTGGGCGTTTCGCAGCGCCGCGCCGAGAGCTCGCGTCTCGCCGAGACCGCGGCCGGCTATCCGCATACCGCAGTCCGGCAGGGCGACTACATCGCAGCACCGTGGGTAGCGCGCAATGATGCAGCACGCGCCGACGGACGTCTGGTCGGCAGCGCGGAGCTCGCGGGGATCGCGCAGGCGTCCAGCCGTCGGCGAATCTTCCCGCAGGAGCGGGTCTACGTCTCGCTCCCGGCCGGCTCGTCGCTCGCGCCTGGCGAACGTCTCGTGGCACTCTCGGAAGGTCCGAGACTCCCCGGCGGTACGGTCCGGGTGCCCACCGGCGTGCTCGAGGTGGAGCGCGTGGGAAGCGGCGAGGCATCTACCGCGCGGGTAGTGCAGCAGTTCGGCGACATGTACCTCGGGCAGTCCGTAATGCCGCTGCAGCGCCTGTCGATGCCGCAGGACGCGCGTCCGGCACCGCTCGCTGGTGGAACGGAAGCCAGGGTCGTCTCGGTGCCTTCCGGCGTGGTGCTCCCGACCGTGGGGTACTACGTGATACTCAGCTCCACCGCGAATGACGGCGTGAAAGTGGGCGACCAGTTCACCCTGTACGAGGAGCGCCGGCCAGCTCCGTCGCTCCAGGGTGTCGATCCGGTCACGCTTCCCGAGGAGCCCATTGCCCTCGCTCAGGTGGTGAAGGTGACGGATCTGGGTACCACAGCGATCGTGGTAAGCCAGCGCCATCCGGTGATTCACGAAGGCGTGAGCGCCCGGATGACGGCGAAGATGCCCTGATTGGTACCATGTCGAAGTAAAGCGCGGGTCGCGGTGGATGGGCATGCTCGCTGACGCGTAACTGCACACCCCCGCGATACCGTGCTGCGCCGCCGTGACTGCAGTGATCGTTCCACCACGCAGTGCGGCGGCGCAAGCTGTTTTCGTCCCGCGCGCCGCCGTAGCCGCATTAGATTACTCGCGACGCATGATCGCGATCGCTCATTCCCTCGCCATTACGCTGTATCTGGCGGCCGTCTGCGTGGCGGCCGTTCCGTTCGCGCGCCCCATCAAGGCGCCCGTGCGCGCGGTCGTGTCGCTGCTCGGGGCCGGCTTTCTGGCGCATCTCGTGGCGCTCGGTGAGTTCGTCGTGGTGCACGGTCAGCCGCCGCTGACGGGACTCGGCCCTGCGCTTTCCTTCGCGGCCTTCCTGATCGCCGCCACTCTGCTTCTGGTGGAGATTCTGGCGCGCGAGGTGAGCCTCACCCTCTTCGCGGCGCCGTTCGCCGCACTCCTCACCGTCTTCGCGAACATTGCCGGAATGGTTCCGCTGGCGGAGCCGCCCGGACTGCGCGGCATCTGGCTCGTTTCGCACATCGCGCTCAATTTCCTCGGCATGGCGGCTTTCGCCGCAGCGGCTGGCGCCGGCATCATGTATCTCGTCGAGCGGCGCGAGCTGAAGTCTCGTCGCTTCGGCGCCATCTTCCGCTTCTTTCCGCCGCTGGAGACGCTCGACAGGCTGAACCACATGGCCATAGTGGCGGGGTGGCTGGCCCTCACGCTCGGGACGGCGCTTGCGGCTGCATATTCGCTCGAGTACCACACGGGCGATGCGTCGAAGATCGTCTGGGGACTCACTGCATGGCTCGCGGTCACGGCGCTGATCGCAGGTCGCATATTGGGCGGGTGGCGTGCGCGGCGAGCCGCCGTCGTATCGAATGCGCTGTTCGCGGGCGTCGTCGTGCTGTACATCGCCTTTCGCGTGTTCGACGCGCGGTCGGGGCGCTTCCTGTGAGCGGTTACCCGATCGTGCTGAACGGCGACGAGATCATTGCGCTCATCGTGGGCGGCGGACGTGTCGCCGAGCGAAGGACCGGAACGCTGCTCGCCTGTGGAGCGCGCGTGCGCGTGGTTGCTCCGTCCATCTCTCCGCCGCTTCGCGAGCGCGCGGCCGAAAGCGAGAGATGCACGATCGTGGAGCGCGAGTATCGCCCGGAAGATGTGAGCGGCGTCACGCTGGTCTTCGCAGCGACCGATCGTGAAGATGTGAATTCCCGCGTCGCCGCCGATGCGCGGTGCGCTGGAATACTGGTGAACGTCCCCGGCGCCCCGGCGAGCGGCGACTTCATCACGCCGGCGCTGCACTCGAGCGGCGATCTGGTGATCGGAGTCACCGCCGGCGGTGTGCCTCGGGCGGCAGCGCGCGTGCGCGACGCTCTCGCGACCCGCTTCGACTCGCGCTACGCGGCCGCGCTCACGCGTCTGAGGGAGTTGCGCTCCTCGCTTCTCGGCGCCGGCATGCGCGACGAGTGGCAACGGGCGAACGCCGCGTTCCTGGACGGCGACTTCTGCGCCCGCGTGGAGTCCGGTACGCTCGGAAGGGAGCTGGACGAGTGGCGCTGATAGTCGCCGGTGTCAGCTACCGCAGCGCGCCACTCGCGGTTCGGGAGCGCCTCGCGATAGGGAAACACGAGGCCGCAGCGGTGGCGCGCTCGCTCATGGAAGCCGCGTCCGCGCGCGAGATCGTGCTCCTCTCCACGTGCAATCGCACCGAGGTGTATTGTGTGGAGGCGGATGGCCCCACTGCCCCTGAAGGTGTGACGGGCCAGGCGTCGCTCGATGAGAGCAGCGTGGAAGCCATCTGGGGTGAGCTCTCGAACCGACTCGGCGACGACGTGCGCCAGTACGGCTTCGTGAGGCGCGACCGGGAAGCCGTCGCGCATCTCTACCGGGTGGCGGGCGGCCTCGATTCGATGATAGTCGGCGAATCGCAGATCCAGGGTCAGGTGCGAGACGCCTGGGAGACGAGCCGCTCCTCGTCGAGGGCGATTCTCAATCGGCTCTTCCAGAGTGCCCTTCTGGTGGCCTCGCGCGTCAGGAACGAGACCGCCATCGGCCGCGGTGCGGCATCGGCGTCGTCCGCGGCGGTGCAACTCGCAGCCAAGATCTTCGGGCGTCTGCAGGGGAGACGCGCGATGGTGCTCGGTGCGGGGGAGATGGCCGATCTGGCTCTCCAGTGCCTGGTATCGGAGGGAGTTCGCACGGCCATCGTCGCCAACAGGACGTACGAGCGGGCCGTGGAGCTCGCGGCCCGCCACGGTGCGCAGGCGCTGCACTATGACGAATGCTGGCCTCGGCTTGGCGAGATGGATATTCTTCTCTGCTCCACGTCCGCACCGCATGCGTTGGTGGGACTGGCACAGGTGGAACCTGCGATGCGGTCGCGCGGAGATCGCCCGCTCTGCATCCTGGATATCGCCCTGCCACGTGATGTAGATCCTTCTGTTGGAGCGCTCGACAACGTATTCCTGTACGATCTCGATGATCTGAAGTCAGCAGCAGCGGCGAATCTGGAGCGTCGGCGCGAGGAGATGCCCAGCGCGGAGCAGGTGATCGCCGCGGAAGTGGAGCAGTACTGGAGTTGGCTGGCGGGTCTCGCAGCCGTTCCCGTCCTCAGGACGTTCCGCTCCCAGATGGACCGCGTGCGTGATGAGGAGCTGCATCGCGCCATGCGCCGTCTCGGTCATCTTTCGCAGAGTGACCGCGAAGCGGTCGAACATTTTTCCCGGGCCTTGATGAACAAGTTCCTACACGAGCCGAGCGTGCGGTTGCGCGCCGCATCCGCCAACGGCCACGGTCTGCAGATCGTGGACGCCCTCCGCTTCCTCTTCGCTCTGGAGCGGGAGCAGTCACCTGCAGATCAGGAGCGCCCGGTATCGATCCCGGGTGACGAACGCTGAGAATGGCGCGGCGTATTCTCGTAACCGGTGGTGCGGGCTTCATCGGCTCGCACGTCGTGGATGCCTTCCTCGCCGATGGCTGCCAGGTCAGCGTCATCGATGACCTCTCGAGCGGCAGGCGCGAGCAGGTGCCGCAGGGCGCCGAGTTCCATCACACCGACATCGGTTCGGCGGATGCCGCGCGCCTCGTGCGCGAGCGGCGATTCGACGTGATCTGCCACCTCGCCGCGCAGATCGACGTTCGGAAAAGCGTGGCCGATCCCGCGGCGGACGCCGGGAAGAACATCCTCGGTTCGCTCAATCTGCTGGAGGCCGTGCGGCAGTCGGGCGCGGAGGATGGAAGCGGCGGGGTGCGCACGCGCTTCATCTTCTCGTCGACCGGCGGCGCCGTGTACGGCGATCTCGTCGAGCCGCCCACAGGCGAAACCGCGTCGAAGGATCCGCAGTCGCCGTACGGGACCGCGAAGCTGAGTGTGGAGTATTACATGGGCTACTACGCGCGCGTGCACGGGCTGGACACCGTGGCGCTGCGCTACGCCAATGTCTACGGCCCGCGCCAGGATCCGTTCGGTGAGGCCGGAGTCGTGGCGATCTTCTGCAATCGACTCATCGACGGAAAGCCCCTGACGATCTTCGGCGACGGACTTCAAACGCGCGACTACGTGTTCGCTGGTGATGTGGCACGCGCGAATTTCCTGGCATCGAAGGCCGAGCTGCCGGCACCCGCCGGCGTGGACAGCCGTGCGTTCAACGTGGGCACATCGGTAGAGACGAACGTCGTGGAGCTCGCCGAGCAACTTCGCGAAGTGTCGGGCAAGTCCGCTGCCACGATCGAGCACGCGCCGGCACGCGCCGGAGAGCAGCGCCGTTCGGGTGTGGATATCTCGAAGTCGGCGCGCGTGCTCGGCTGGGAACCGCGAGTGTCGCTCGCAGAGGGACTCGGTAGAACCTACGAATGGTTCGTCTCGCTGCGCGCGGAGGCCGGAGCATGACCGAAGGAGCGATGCTGCAGATCGGAGGCGCGATCCCGACGTCTCCGATCGACATGATCCTGCACACGTCTCTGGTCACGAAGATCGTGCTCGTCCTCCTGGCCGTGCTGTCGCTGGTGAGCTGGGCGATCATGCTGGCAAAGTGGCTCGAGCTGGGCCGGGTGGAGCGCGCGGGTCGGGTGTTCACCCACGAGTTCGAGCGTGCGCCGGCGCTCGATTCGGCGGCGGGGCTCGTGCGGCGCTCGCCCGCCAGTCCCTTCACGCGAGTCTTCTCGCGCGCGGTGAACTTCTTCGCCGAGATGAAGCCGGGAGCGCTCCGCGACTCGTCCGTCGGGCAGTTGACCGGCTCGCAGGTAGAGGCACTCCGACTGGTACTCGACGCTGAGACGGCTGACGCGCGCGAGCGCCTGTCGCACTTCATCCCGTGGCTTGCCACGATCGGCTCGGTCAGTCCGCTCATAGGTCTCTTCGGTACGGTGCTCGGCATCATCGATGCCTTCATGGGCATCGCCGAGAAGGGATCGGGCAACCTGGGTGCGGTGGCGCCCGGAGTGGCCGAGGCGTTGATCGCGACGGCCGCCGCGCTGGCGGTGGCGATTCCGGCCGTCTTCGCGTACAACATCTTCGCCAGCCGGATCAACAGACTCGAGAGCTCGCTGGAGGGATTCGGCACCGAGATCATCGCGACGATGGTTCGCGAGGGGCGCATCTAGGTGGCAAGGAGAAATCGCGGGCTGCCGCTCAATTCGGACATCAACGTCGTGAGTCTGATCGACGTGATGATGCTCCTCATGGTGATCTTCATGATCGCCGCGCCGATGATGCAGGGCGGGGTGGACATAGCGCTTCCGCGCGCGGAAGCGCGTCCACTCGAGGCGAAGAGCAGCCTGGTGGTGTCCGTGAATCGCAGCGGCCAGATCTACGTCGACGACAATCAGCTCACGTACGACGAATTCCGTGCGGGTTTCAAGGCGCTCGCGTCACGTCGCGGACAGCAGGGTATCTATCTGCGTGCCGATCAGGGAGTGCCGTATGGAACGGTCGTCAGGGTTCTCGCGGTCATGCGCTCGGCGGGGGTCGGAGATGTGGGGCTCGTTGCCGAGCCGGAGGACATAACGAAGTGACGCGCGGCGGGTCGAGGAGCGGGAGCCCAGGCGGCACGCGGCTCGGCGCTCCCCTCGGAGCGTCGCTCCTGCTGCACGCCGGTGTGCTCGCGGCGCTCTTCACGTTGAAGCCGTCGGCACCCGCGGCGATGCCCCCGATGTATCGGGTGAACATCGTCGCCGCGCCTCCGGGCCCGCGCGCGGCGGGAGTGGTGCGTCCACGCGAGACGCCGGCACCGCCGCCGGAAGAGGCCGCGCCGCCGCCCAAGCGCGCCGAAACCATCGAGAAGGCGATGCCGCTGCCGGACAAGGCGCCGCCGAAACGAAAGCAGACATCGCAGGCCACGCCGACGCCCGACACGAAGCCGGCCGAGAAGAAGCCCGCTGCCGCGGAACAGCCCGCGACCGCCGGCGGCGGCCCGACCGGCGGACGCGGTACCGACGTCGCCACCGTGCGCACCGAGGGAGTGGATTTCCCGTTCCCCGGCTATCTGGAGAACATCGTTCGGCAGATTGCGCTGCGATTCAAGCCGCCGGAGAACAGCTCCGCGCGGGCCGAAGTCGTGTTCTTCGTGCATCGCGATGGCTCGATATCGAACTTTCGCTTCCTCACGCGGTCGGGCAACTTCGCCTTCGACCTCGAGGCGCAGGGCGCGGTCGATCAGGCCGCGCAGGTGAAGGCGTTCGGCCCGCTGCCGAGCGGTTTCAACGATGATGTACTGCCTGTAATCTTCAGCTTCGATCCCCGGGTACTGCGATAGATGTCTTCGAGAAACTGGGCCGCGGCAGCGGTCATGCTCGCGTTCGTGGCGGTTTCCGCGAACGCCCAGGACACGACCGGCCAGCGCGGAGTGCGCATCGGGCTCACCTATTCACCGGGTACCAAACCGGGAGTCGTGGTGCTGCCGGTGAGCGGCGTGGGAGGCGACAGCCTTCAGGCGATCATCGCGCGCGACCTGGACTTCGGCGACCGCATCGAGGTGATCGATGGGAGCCAGGTGCAGCAGCC
>JBIQLU010000006.1:35797-41990 GCA_044463985.1 Gemmatimonas aurantiaca
GCCGGCACTCGTATCCTGTACGTGAGAGGCGGACGGGTTTACGTTGTAGACAGTGATGGGTTCGGCGAGCACGCCATCACTTCATCGGGCACCGCGATGGCTCCAGCCTGGCATCCGGATGGACATCACATCGCGTACAGCGTGCTCGGTTCGAACGGCTGGAACATCGAGGTGCTCGATCTCGCCAACCGCGGTTCGAGGGCGGTTACTGCCACATCCGGTGGTCTGAACACGACACCGGCGTTTTCACCTGATGGACAGTGGCTCGTCTATGCACATGGGGGAGAGAACGGGACCGACATCTACGCCGTGCCGGCTTTCACGGGCGGCGCTGCGAGGCGCGTCACACTGGGGCGAGGGACGGACAACGTTTCGCCTACGTTCAGCCCGGACGGCCGCAGGATCGCCTTCACTTCCGGCCGCTCCGGTCACCCCGAGGTGTACACGGCCGACTTCGACGGCGCCAACATGGAGCTTCTCACTCCGTTCAACTTCGGCGATCAGAACTACCGCTCCAATCCGGATTGGTCTCCCGATGGACGTTCGATCGTCTTTCAATCGCAGCTCGATGGTCTCTTTCAGATCATGACCATCAACCTTCGCGACCGGAGCATCAAGCAATTGACGAGCGAAGGCGCGAACGAGGACCCGTCGTGGGCACCTGACGGACGTCACGTGGTGTTCACGTCGAGTCGTACGGGAGTAAAGCAGCTTTTCGTCCTCGATACCGAATCCGGGCGTGCGCGACAGCTCACGCACGGCTCGGGCTCCCGACTCAGTGCATGGTCGCGCTACCTGGATCGTGCACCGTAGCATCGGCAGCACCCATAATCAGCCGGCACTTCCAACCCAACCAACACCGGAGACCGAAATGACAGGCAAGACCCGCGTCGCCCCGGCCCTGCTCCTCGCCATCGCCGCCATGGCGGCTTGCGGCAAGAAGCCAGAGACCGCACCGGCCCCCGAGCCGCCTCCAGTAAACCAGGACAGCATCGATGCAGCCAGAGCACGCGCGGATTCCATCGCACGGGCCGAGGCAGCACGGCGCGACTCGATCGCGCGCGCCCAGGCGGAGGCAGATCGGATTCGCGCCGAGCATCAGGCCGCACTGGCCACGCTCACCGCACCCATCTACTTCGAGTACGACAGCGATGCGCTGAGCTCCGAGGCGAGCGCCTCGCTCGACGCGAAGCTGGGCATCCTCAATGCCAATCCCGACGCCCGGATCCGCATCGCCGGCAACACCGACGAACGCGGCTCGGATGAGTACAACCTGGCGCTTGGCCAGCGTCGTGCCGCGCAGGCGAAGCGCTACCTGACGCAGCGCGGCATCGCCGACTCCCGCATCGACATCATCAGCTACGGCGAGGAGCGCCCGGCTGCCGATGGCCACGATGAGTCGGCGTGGTCGCAGAATCGTCGTGACGAATTCGAGATCTCCGGTGGCGGCCAGCAGCTCAAGGCGGCCAGATGAAGCTTGCGCTTCGGCGCCTCGCTCCGGTCGCGCTGCTGGCGACCGGGGCGTGCTTCGCCACCCGGGAGGATGTGCAGCTCCTGCGCAATGACGTGGCAGGGATGCGCGCCGAGGCGGCGCGCTCCGATACTGCCCGGCAGAAGGAGTTCGACAGCGTGATCGCATCGCTCGGCGTGGTGCAGGATTCGCTGTCGCTCCTCAGCTCGCGCATGATGAAGATGCAGGGCGACATCCGCGGCGACCTTTACGGCATGGGCCAGCAGCTCATCCAGATCCAGGAACTCACCGGCCAGAGCCAGCGCCGCCTGCAGGAGCTGAGGTCGTCGCTCGACCAGCGCGGTCAGAGCATACAGCGCGTGGACAGCGGTATGACCGGGACCGACTCCGCTGGCGCCGCACCCGCCCAGTCCGGCGTGCCCGGCCCCAACGAGATGTTCGAGCTCTCCCTCGACCAGCTCCGGCGCGGGAGCTCCGGCGCTGCCATCAGTGGCTTCCAGGCACTTCTCCAGCAGTATCCTCACGCCGATATTGCCCCGGATGCCCAGTTCTATCTGGGCGAGGCGTATCGTACTGATGGAAGGGCAGCCGAGGCCGACTCGGCGTATGCTCTGGTAGTGGAGAGGTACCCGGACTCGCAGCGCGCTGCCACGGCGCTCTACAAGCGGGCGCTGTACATGGAGCAGCAGGGGAACCTCACCGCTGCCAGAGGGGCACTCAATCAGTTGATTCAGAAGTATCCGAGGTCGGACGAAGCCGGCCTGGCGAAGGACCACCTGCGCTCGATGAGGTAGCGGCAGGCGGTACAAGGGAGGTTCGACTGGCAGATGGTGGAGCACGACAGCAGCGAGATGCCGTTCCTCGATCACCTGGAGGAGCTGCGTTGGCGCATCATCTGGTCGCTTGCCGCGCTCGTGATCGCGGTGGGCGCGGCGTTCGTCGCGCTGATGAAGATCGACGTGATCGGGGTACTGGAGAAGCCGATCGCGCCCTACCTGCAGGGCGGGAAGCTGGTCTTCACACATCCAGCCGATTCGTTCACGATCGTTCTCAACGTGGCGATCGTGCTCGGGGTCGTCATCGCGCTCCCGGTGATCCTCTATCAGATATGGGCGTTCGTATCGCCGGCGCTGCGCCGCAGCGAGAAGCGGGTGGTGATTCCCCTCTTCTTCTTCGCCACCTTCCTGTTCCTGGCGGGCGTGGCGCTCTCGTTCTTCGTGGTGCTGCCGCTGGCGGTGGAGTGGCTGATGGGATTCCAGACGGAAGCGCTGGCGCCCATGATCACCGCGTCGGACTACTTCAGCTTCGCCACCAGCATGACGCTGGCGTTCGGCCTCTGCTTCGAGCTGCCGATCGTCATCCTCGCGCTCGCGCTCCTCGGCATCGTCACTCCGGAGCTGCTCAACAAGTATCGCAGGCATGCGATAGTGATCTGTGCGGTGGTGGGGGCGTTTCTGACGCCGGGTGATCTGATCTGGACCACGATCGCCATGACGGTGCCACTCTATCTGCTCTTCGAGATAAGCGTCGGGCTCACGTACGTCGTGGACCGCAGAAGGAAGAAGAACGCCGCGCGCGAGGCACTCGAGGCGGCCGCACCGGAGAGCGGAGCGAGCGCGTGAGGCTCCGATTCCTCGCGATCGCGGCGCTCGCCCTGCCCGGCGTCGCGCTCGCGCAGGACTCCACCGCGCGCACGCGCGCGCCAGCCGTGCGGGCCGATACGGGGGAGACGAAGCAGCCCGAGCGGCCCGCGCTCGCCATGCCACTTCCCGATGCCAACGCGGCGGACACCGTCCGTGCGGACACGCTGATGCGTGACAGCACCCGAGCGTCCACCGAATTGGTGCAGTGGGCGGAAGAGGATTCCGTGATGCGCGCGCTCCAGGAGCGGCAGGGCTACATCGCTACGCGGTATCAGGGGAAGCGGGCGGTGTTCGACGCCGCGAGTCGCGTGCTGGAGCTCTCGGGAAAGAGCGCCGTCAATCGAGAGCAGGTGACTCTCGTGGCAGACACCATCGTATATGACGATCGCACCAAGCTCGTACGCGCAGCGGCGCCGCCGAAGGACACGATCGTGCTCCGCGATCCCAGTCAGGGCGAGGCGGATCTCGTGGCACTCGGTGGGATGGAGTACGATCTGATCGCTCGCCGCGGAGTCGTGCGCCAACTGAGTACCTCATCGAGCCAGATGGGCCAGACCTGGTACCTGCACAGCGATCGGGCGGCGGTGGTAGCCGACAGTACGGGTGCCAGGCGGAGCACGTCGTACGCCGAAGATGGCTCGATCACGAGCTGCGACCTCCCGTACCCGCACTACCACTTCCAGGCGAAGGAGATCAAGATGGTCTCCAAGACGCTCCTCGTGGCGCGGCCGGCCGTGCTCTACATATCCGACATTCCGGTGATGTGGCTGCCGTTCATCTTCCAGGACATGCGTTCGGGAAGGCGGAGCGGCATCCTCCCTCCGCGATTCGGCATAAGCGACATCGTGCGCGCATCGCCGCGCTACAGCCGCTCGATCGAGAACCTCGGTTACTATTTCGCCATCAGCAACTACATGGACGCCACCGTGTCGCTCGACTGGCGTAGCGGCAACGGCAACACCGAGGGCGACCTGGGGTGGACGCGGTACAACGGACAGTGGCGCTACCGCTGGCTCGACCGCTTCCTGAGCGGCGACGTGCGAGCGTCGTATTCCACCTTCTCCGCCGGCAACACCGCGTTCAATCTCTCGTGGAGCCACCAGCAGCAGTTCTCGCGCAAGAGCTCTCTCAACTCGAGCATCAACTACTCCAGCAATACGACCGCGATTCAGCGGCAGGCATTCACCGCCGCGCAGACGCTCGCGGCGATCGCCTCGTCGATCGCCTTCCAGCAGGCCATCGGGCCGACCAACATCAGCATCGGCGGCTCGCAGACCCAGCACACGGGGCGGAAGGACGTCAACAGGAATTTCCCGAACCTGAGCGTCACGACGCCGCCCGTGAACATCGCGAGCTGGCTCCTCTGGTCGCCGCAACTGTCGCTGAACAACGTGCAGAACCTGGACAGGGAAGTGCCGTTCTCGCGTTTCTCGCCGTCGCCGACGAACCCGAGCGGCTACGACAGCACGAGCGTGACGGGCGACGACCGCAACACGACGCTGAGCTTCCAGACGCCGCTGCGGATCTTCGGCTTCAACTGGCAGAACAGCATCCAGGTGACCGATCACGAGCAGAACTACCCGCAGCCGATCCAGCTCGTGGACGTCGTCACCGGCGACTCAATCGGTTCGCGCGTATTCGCGCGCACGTACGAAACGGAGGTGGACTGGACCACCGGAATCAGTCTTCCGGCGTTGATGCAGCGAACGCTCAAGATCACGCCGTCGATTTCCATAGTGAACGCCGACCCTTCGCTGCCGTTCATGGCGCGCACCACGTTCACCGGGAGCCAGTACGTGCATCAGTCGAAGACGCTGCAGTACGGAGTCTCGATGTCGCCCACGTTCTTCGGTTTCTTCCCCGGCTTCGGTCCGTTCTCGCGCCTGCGGCATTCCATCCAGCCGCAGGTCAGCTTCGGCTACTCGCCGGCCACCAGCTCGAGCAGCGAGATGTTGCGGGCGTTCAACCGCTCCAATGCCGGGAACAACGCGAACATGGCGCACAGCACCGTGACGCTGCGGCTCAACCAGGTGCTGGAAGCGAAGGTTCGGAGCAGCGCGGATACCGCGCCCGGGGGAGGCGAAAAGATCAAGCTGCTGACGATCAACTTCAGTCCGATCACCTACGACTTCGAGCGCGCGAAGGCGGGACTCAACGGGATGACGAGTACGGCCTTCACGTACCGACTTTCGTCGGATCTGCTTCCCGGGTTCGACTTCAGCGTGAACTATTCGCTGTACCAGGGGAACGTGTACAGCGACTCCGCGGTCTTCAAACCGTATCGGACCGGCATCTCGGCGTCCATGACGCTCGGACGTGACAACAACCCGCTCGCGGTCATCTCGCGCATATTCGGGAAGCCGAAGGCGAAGGCCGATTCGGTGGTCGACAGCGCGTCGACCGCGGCCCAGCTCAGAGATCGCCAGGGACTCGCAGGCGGGCTGAACGAGCGCCCCAACATCGCCGGTCCATCATCTTCGCGTGAACCGATGGGGATCGACGCGGCGGCCGGCTGGACGGGGACGCTGCAGTTCTCCTCCACGCGCAGCAGACCGATACCGGGCGCCACGGTCTTCGATCCGCGCTCCTACTGCCAGCAGTACGTGAACTATCCGGCGACGTACAACCAGTGCATCAATTCGCCGATTCCAGTCGACACGCTGCCGAACAAATACGGCGGCAGCCAGGCGGTGATACTTCCCACGCTGGCGACGCTGCGCGGCAATCTCTCGTTCAACCTCACGCCGAAGTGGGCGATGCGCTGGACCACCGGCTATGACTTCCAGCGTCACGAGTTCTCCGATCAGGAGCTGGTACTGCAGCGCGATATGCACGACTGGCGCGCCAACCTCGCGTTCTCGCGTGCGCCCACGGGGAACTTCATGTTCAGCTTCTACATCTCGCTGAAGGCCGAACCGGATCTCAAGTTCGACTTCCGCCGAAGCACGAGCCGATGCAGCGGCGCGGACTGCGGTGTGTTCCTTCCGCTCCAGTCGCCGTAGTCCGGGCGCTGGCCGCGCGCAGGTGGGGCGCCATCTCGTCATCCCCGCGCAAGCGGGCGTCCAACTGTCATCCCCGC
>JBIQLU010000006.1:42090-43577 GCA_044463985.1 Gemmatimonas aurantiaca
CCGCGATTCGTCCACTCGCGTGGACGCCGCCGGCATGGAAGCAGACGGCAAGTCGTTGCGGCGCGTGCGCTTGTACGTTCCGCCCCCGGAGGCCTGCGCCGTGCATTGGAATGCTGCTGCCACCCAAGCACGGAGACACGGATGCGCCGCCTCGCTCTACTCATGGCAGCCACCGCTGCGCTGGCAGCGTGCGGCAGCTCGGATGACATCATCGGCAGCACCGGCGGCCTCGCCGAGCCGCAGAATCTCACCTACCAGCTCATCCCGAGCGGCGATCCCGCATACCCGGAAGGGATCATGCTGCGCTGGGACGCCGTTGACGATTCCCGTGTGACGAACTACGTGGTCTATTCGCGCGGCTCTTCCAGCGAACAGTGGAGCCGGCGTGCGGAAACCACTTCGGCTTCGTTCAATGACCTTGGCGTACCCGATTTCCAGTACCAGGTGGCCAGCATGGCCGGCGACGGCAGCGAGAGCGCGCCGTCCAATACCGTAACCGTGGATGCGTCGAACTCGCTGATCGCGCCGGGATCGCTGTCGTCGATTTCGCTGAACCAGGCCGTCCAGCTCTCGTGGACGCCCGATGCGCGCAACGATGCGCCGGCGCTGTTCGATTACTACCGCGTCTACTCGACCACCTACGATCTCGATGCGAATCTGTGCGATGCGAACTGGGCGCTCGAGGGAACCACTGTGTCCGAGGACTTCATCGCCTCGGGGCTTCCCAACGGCGAGCCGCGCTGCTTCGCGGTCAGCGCCATCAGTCGCGATGGACACGAGAGCGACTGGACCGCGCCGCGCTCCGACACGCCGAGGCCGGACGCGCGCAACGTTCTGCTCTTCGCCTCGGAGGTGGACGACACGCAGAGTGGTTTCTCGTTCTACGTTCCGTCCAGCGGCGAGCTCGGAGTAGTACTCTCCGGCAACCGCAGCGACATCGACTTCCGGGTCGAGCGTGATCCTGACGGTTCGATGTGGCTCGTTCCGATTCGCAGCGGCACCGTGCTGGCGCTGTACTCGAGCGATCCGCTCGCCGACCTGACTTCGATCGACATAGCCCCGCCCGACGACGAGTTCTCCGACGGCGCAATAGAGGCCGTGCCCGGCTACGGCTACGTCTTCCGCACGCTCCTCGACGGCCAGTACCACTACGCAGGGCTTCGCGTGACGAACGTCTCGAAGGACTACATCATCGTCGACTGGTCATACCAGCGCGATCCGGGCAACCCTGAGCTGTCGGTGGGAGGGGGGGAATAGGAAGCAGAAAGCAGGAGGCAGAAAGCAGGGACTGCACACGAACGCGAGTCATCCTCGCGAAAGCGGGGATCCATGTTCGATGGAGTGACATGGATTCCCACTTCCCGGGGATGGCCGTGGAGCGCGTGCAGTCCCTGCTTTCTGCTTCCTGCCCTCTGCTTTCTCCAGTAACTTCCCCGCATGACTCGCGAACTCCTGCTGGATGGGCAATCGCTCACGATAGGGGATGT
>JBIQLU010000006.1:43677-50023 GCA_044463985.1 Gemmatimonas aurantiaca
ATGTCGCTCGAAGGGCTGATGGGCACTCCGGCCGCGTTCGATGAGCGCATCCACGACGCGCGCGGTCAGGTCGGCCAGCGCGAGTCCGCTGCGATACTCCGCGAGCTGCTCGCTGAGAGCGAGATCCGGGAGTCGCACCGCACCGGCGATCCACGCGTTCAGGATGCGTATTCGCTGCGCTGCATGCCTCAGGTGCACGGTCCGGTGCTGGATGCGCTTCGCTTCGCGGAGTCGCTGGTCGGCCGTGAGATAAACGCCGGCACCGACAATCCGCTCGTATTCGACGACGGTACGATCGTGAGCGGAGGAAACTTCCACGGACAGGCGGTAGCGCTCGCGCTCGACGTTCTCGCCATAGCTCTCACGAACCTCGCCGTGATCGCGGAGCGGCGCATCGATCGGCTCGTGAATCCCGATCTCAACCAGGGACTTCCTCCGTTTCTCACGAGGGACGCCGGTGTGAGCTCCGGCTTCATGATCGCGCAGGTGACCGCGGCCGCCGTTACCAGCGAGTGCAAGGTGCTCGCTCATCCATCCAGCGTGGACTCCATTCCGACTGACGGGAACAAGGAGGATGTGGTACCGATGGCGATGGGAGCGGCCTGGAAGCTGCGTCGCGTTCTCGATAACGTCAGACACGTACTCGCCATCGAGCTCATGTGCGCTGCGCAGGCGATCGAACTCCGGGCGCCGCTGCATCCCGCAGTGCGCGTGAGACGTGCGCTCGCGGTCGTGAGGTCGCGCGTGGCACCGCTCGTGGAGGACCGCGTGCTCTCGGGAGACATGAGTGCGCTCGCCGCCGCCATTGCCGCCGGCGACTTCGACGACATCATCCCGGATCAGCTATTGCCATGACCGCTTCCAGCCGTACCGCTTCGCCATCGAGCGCGGGCCATCCCGGTCACGTATCCGGCCCGCGCACCGTGCGTGCGCCGCGCGGGAACGAACTCTCGTGCCGTGGCTGGCAGCAGGAAGCCGCGTTGCGGATGCTGATGAACAACCTCGACCCGGATGTCGCGGAACGTCCGGACGACCTCGTGGTGTACGGCGGCACCGGCCGCGCGGCGCGAAGCTGGGAGTGCTTCGACGCGATCGTCGCCACCCTTCGCCGCCTCGAGTCGGACGAGACGCTCCTCGTGCAGAGCGGGAAGCCGGTGGCGGTCTTCCGGACGCACGGCGCTGCGCCCCGTGTGCTGATCGCGAACAGCAACCTCGTGGGACGCTGGGCGAACTGGGACACGTTCCGCGAACTGGAGCGCGCGGGGCTCACGATGTACGGTCAGATGACCGCCGGCTCGTGGATCTACATCGGCTCGCAGGGCATTCTCCAGGGGACGTACGAGACCTTCGGTGCAGTCGCGAAGACGCACTTCGATGGTTCACTCTCCGGCAGGCTCGTGGCGAGCGCGGGGCTCGGCGGGATGGGCGGTGCGCAGCCGCTCGCGGCCACCATGCTCGGCGCCGCCTTCCTCGGTGTCGAGGTCGATCCTGAACGAATCGCCAAACGCGTGGCCACCGGCTACTGCGACAGGCAGACGGCGAGCCTCGATGAGGCTCTCGCATGGCTCGAGGAGGCGCGCGCCGAGCGCCGGCCGCTCTCCGTCGGCCTCGTGGGAAACGCGGCGGATGTGATGCCGGAGCTCCTTCGTCGCGGTGTCGTGCCGGATGTGCTGACGGACCAGACCAGCGCGCACGATACGCTGAACGGTTATGTGCCTGTCGGGCTGACCCTCGACGAAGCGGCCCGCCTGCGTGCGAGCGATCCGCGCGAGTATGTGCGGCGCGCTTCGGAGTCCATGGCCACGCACGTACGTGCGCTGCTCGAGCTGCGCGCGCGGGGAGCCGTCACGTTCGACTATGGCAACAACCTCCGTACGGTGGCGTACGACGCCGGCGTCACGAACGCATTCGACTATCCCGGCTTCGTTCCCGCGTACATCCGCCCGTTGTTCTGCGAGGGGAAGGGCCCCTTCCGCTGGGTCGCGCTCTCCGGCGACCCGCGCGACATCCACCGTACCGACGATCTCATCCTGGAGCTCTTTCCGCACGACGAGCAGCTCGCGCGGTGGATCACGCTCGCACGTGAGCGCGTGCACTTCCAGGGACTCCCGGCGCGCATCTGCTGGCTGGGCCAGGGCGAACGCGCGCGCTTCGGCGTGGCCATGAACGACCTGGTGGCGTCGGGCGAGATATCGGCGCCGATCGTGATCGGGCGCGACCACCTGGACACGGGAAGCGTCGCATCGCCGTTCCGCGAGACGGAGGGAATGAAGGACGGCAGCGATGCCATCGCCGACTGGCCGATCCTCAACGCCATGCTCAACGTGGCCAGCGGCGCGAGCTGGGTGTCGTTTCATCATGGCGGCGGGGTCGGCATCGGCAACTCGCTTCACGCTGGTCAGGTGATCGTGGCAGATGGTACGCCCGAAATGCGCGACCGCCTCCAGCGCGTACTCACCAACGATCCGGGGATCGGCGTGGCGCGCCATGCCGACGCCGGATACGAAATCGCCATCGAAACCGCGGGCGAGGAATCGATCGACATACCCATGCTGGAATAGATGCTCAGCGCTCGTTTCAAGCCGTGGCACGTACCGCTGTTCGCGGTGAAGTACGCATATCTGCGCCTCAGAAAGCTCCCTATCGTGGTGCATTTCGAAGTCACGATGCGCTGCAACGCGCACTGCAATTTCTGCGATTACTGGAAGACCGACGCGTCCGCCAGGGCGAGCGAAGTGGCCAGCTTCGCCGACGCGGCTCGTTTCTTCGATCCCATCATGGTCACCTTCACCGGTGGCGAACCGCTGCTGCGCCGCGACCTCGAGTCGCTGGTGGCCGGAGTCGCGGATGCCGTCCGGCTCAAGTACATCACCGTGATCACGCACGGCGCCATGCTCACGCCGGAGCGTGCCGGCTCCCTCTGGGAGGCGGGGATAAACCAGTTCAACATCTCGCTCGATTTCCTCGACGAGCGGCACGATCAGGCGCGCGGCATCCCCGGACTCGCCGCGAAGATCTTCGCCAACATCCCGCGCATGCAGGCGAGGGGGATAGACAGCATCCGCTTCAATACGGTGATCAAGAAGGAGAACCTCGACGAGATCGTACCACTCGCGTATCGCGCGCTCGAGATGGGTGTGGGCGTCTCGTTCAGCACCTACACCGAAATGAAGAACGGGAACGCGAGCCACTACGTCACGGCCGACCAGCTCGACCAGCTCGACGAGGTCATCGAAGAGCTGCTGGCGTTCAAGCGCGCCCACCGGGGCGTGATCACCAGCACCGAACACTACCTCCGGCGCATACCGCTCTACTTCCGCGGCGAGCTGACCGAGCCGTGCGAATCGGGAATGCGCACCATTCATGTCGACCCCACCGGCATGGTACGCCGCTGCCCGGACTTCCCGTCGGACTTTCACTGGAAGGACTTTCGCAAGTACGAGCCGATCGACTGCAACGCGTGCTTCTATGCCTGCCGCGGCGAATCGCAGGCGCCGTTGACCATCGCGCGCGTGCGTGACATCATGGCCTGATGCCAACCGAAAAACTCTTCGTGAACGCCTCGCAGGTCGTGACCTGCGCGGGTCCCGCCAGGGCGCGCCGTGGCGCGGAGATGGCGAACGCCGGGATCAGGCGTGATACGGCAGTGCTGGTGCGCGGCGACGTCATCGCCGAGGTCGGGGATGCGGCCACCCTGGAGGGGAAGCACTCCGATGTCGAACGGATCGACTGTGGTGGTGCCGTGCTGACACCAGGCCTCGTGGATTCGCACACGCACGCCATCTTCGGCGCGCCGCGCTACGAGGAGCAGGGACTTCGCGCCGCCGGCGCCGGCTACATGGAGATCGCGAGCGCCGGCGGTGGAATCCACTCGTCCGTGCGGAGCGTTCGCGCCGCGAGCGAGGACGAGCTCGCGGAGCTCGCGCACCGGCGTCTCGCGCGGCTTGCCAGCTACGGAACCACGACCGTGGAGGTGAAATCCGGCTACGGCCTTCGAGTCGAGGACGAGCTCAAGCAGCTTCGCGTCATCGCGCGCCTCCAGGGCACGCTCCCGCTGCGTCTGATTCCCACCTGGCTCGGAGCCCACGAGATCCCGCCGGAGTTCCGCGTCAGCGATGCGGCGCGGCGCGGTTACGTGCGCGGGCTCGCCGAGGAGATGCTCCCCAGGGTGGTGGAGGAACGCCTGGCACGCTTCGCCGACGTCTTCTGCGAGCCGGGCGTTTTCACGATCGACGAGACCCGCTACGTCCTCGAGGCCGCCCGTGACGCCGGTCTCCTCCTCAAGCTCCACGCCGATGAGCTCGAGCCCTCGGGGGCAGCCGAGCTCGCGGCGGCGTTGGGTGCCACCTCGGCCGACCACCTCGCCGCCATTTCCCGCGCCGGCGTCGATGCGCTGGCGGCGTCCGGCACCGTTGCGACGCTTCTCCCCGGCACGATGCTCTTCCTCGGACGCGGCCGGCAGGCGCCAGCGCGCGCTCTCATCGAAGCGGGGGTCGCGGTGGCGCTGGCCACCGATTTCAACCCGGGGACCTCGCCCACTGTCAGCCTCCCGCTCATCCTGACCCTCGGGGTGAGCCAGCTCCGGATGAGCCCGGAGGAGGCCATCATTGCCGCCACGGTCAACGGAGCCGCCGCCCTCGGACTCGCCGACCAGGTGGGACAGATAGCGCCGGGCTTTTCCGCCGACCTCGCCCTCTTCGAGATGGAGGACGTGCGCGAGTTGCCATACTGGTATGGTGAACGTCGATGTATGAGTACGTGGCTGCGCGGCAAAACTTGTAACGAGTATCAGTTACCCGTATCTTGAGGGTCCGCTGAATCCTGCCCTCACGCGACGCAGACCCGTTCAGCTCAGGGAGCTAACAACGCGCAGATGTCCAACGTCGCGAAACTGAAGAAACGAGCGCTCGACTACGAGCAGAAGAAGCAGTTCGACAAGGCGCTCGATGCATACATGCAGGTACTCGGCGCGCTCGGCGATCACATCGAGGAAGGCGATGTGGCGCTGTTCAATCGCGTGGGCGATCTGCTCCTGCGCCAGGGAAATGTCGGTGCAGCAGTCGATCACTACGAGCGCGCTGTAGATCTCTACGCCGAAGGCGGATTTCACAACAACGCCATCGCGCTCTGCAGCAAGATCCTGCGCAACGCGCCCGGACGCACGTCGATCTACTACAAGCTCGGACGCATCTCTGCGCAGAAGGGCTTCACGAGCGACGCGAAGACCAACTTCCTCGAGTATGCCGATCGGATGCAGCGGATCGGCCAGGTGGAGGAGGCGTTCCGGGCGCTCAAGGAGTTCGCGGATCTCTGTCCCGACCAGGACGACATCCGCCTCATGCTCGCCGACCAGCTCGTTCGCGCGGACAGGAAGCCGGAGGCAGTGGAGCAGCTCCAGCTTCTGTACGACAAGCTGCAGCTCGAAGGACGCGCTCAGGAGGCGAAGGCGACGCTCGATCGCATTCGCGCCATCGACCCATCGCACCAGCCGACCACGGGCGTCTCTCGCCCGACGCCCAAGGCGAACGATCTCATCTTCATCGATGTCGGCTTCGACACCCCCGGCACGTCGACACGCCGTGTCACGGGGAGCATACCCGTGGTTCCCGCTGCCGACGCTATCGCGCCGGCAGCGCCTCCCGCAGAATCGCCTGTTCGCGCGGAATCGGAGCAGCCGCTCCCGCTCATCGACGTCGGTGACATCGGGAGCGACGACGACCTGAACATCACCCCGCTCGACGGGCTCGCGACGAGCGCGATGTTCGACGCCGGCGGAGATGGCGCGGACGTCGATGCGGGTGGCGCGGAGCTCGAAGAGGTGGTGGCGCAGGGGCCGGTTGATGGGTTCGAGGAGACGGCGCTCGGCGCGGCCCAGTCGGTCGTCGAGGAGATCGCTCCGCTCGACGGGATCGAGCAGTCTGCGCCACTCGCGCCTTCCGAAGGCGAGGACGGGAGCGATACGCGGGCCGACGATGCGCCCGTCGACGTGGCGCGGGCTGCCGAGGAAAGTGCTTCGACGTCGAACGACACGTTCGAGGAGGCCGGTTCCGGGCTGCTCGACATCTCCCTCGATCTCATCGACGACTCGCTTCCGGAATCGAGCGACGGCCTCACTTTCATCTTCCCCGACGGCGATACCGGCACCGACTGGCGTCGGGAAGACGCATCTGGCGCGGACGAGGAGCCAGTAGCTGCGGCCCTCGACGGGATCGACGAGGCGAGCCTCTCCACCGAGCTCCCCGAGCTCGCCGAACCCGCGGCGTCGCCGGATGATTCACTGCGCTTCGAACCGCTCCTCCAGCTTCCCGAGCTCGAGACGCCGGACGAGAGTCTGGAGGCGATCGAC
>JBIQLU010000006.1:50123-52904 GCA_044463985.1 Gemmatimonas aurantiaca
CGGCGTCGTCTTGGCGAGGCGCTCCTCGAGGAGGGCGATCGCAGCGGCGGCCTGGCGGAGCTCGAGCGGGCGATGCAGACGATCGAACGCGTCGGAGATCTTCGCGGTGCCACTGCGATCGTCAACGAGCTGATACGCGTGGAGCCGCACTCGGTGGTCTACCATCAGAAGCGCGTCGAGTATGCGGTGCGCTCGAACGACAGGTCGCTTCTGGCGGAATCGTACTATTCGCTGGCCGAGAACCTCTTCCAGATGGGGGAGATCGGCAAGTCGCGCGCGGTGTACACGCGCGTGCTGGAGCTCTCTCCAGGCGACGCCCGGGTGCGTGCGGCGTTGCAGGCGATAGACGACGAAGACGATGAGAAGGAGGACCAGGGTGCTCCGCCGCCGTCCAGGGCTTCGCGCCCGGAGAGAAAGGAAGCGCCTGCGCCGCCGACCAGGGAGGCAGAACTCGAGCGGCGGGCACCGGTCGCGGCCGCGCCGGTCGTCCCCGCCGATGCGCCACCGTACACCCGGACGGGTGAGATACCGCTGCTGGAGTCCGTGGCCGAGGAACTTCCGGTGGCGCACGGCCGCGAT
This sequence comes from Gemmatimonas aurantiaca, assembly GCA_044463985.1. Classification (GTDB taxonomy): domain Bacteria; phylum Gemmatimonadota; class Gemmatimonadetes; order Gemmatimonadales; family Gemmatimonadaceae; genus JADGGM01. Next base: position 50,703 of record JBIQLU010000006.1, read on the forward strand.
ACCGACCTCGATGCCGCGGTGCTCGGGGGCGACTTCGTCAACCTCGCCGACTGGCTGGATGAGGATGCTCCGACCAGGAATACGCGGATGGTGGTGGACGTCAAGGAGCCCGAGATCGAGGAGCAGGTGGACTTCGCGGAGATGCTCGCGATGTTCAAGCAGGGAGTCGCCGCCAACGTGGACGAGGCGGACCATGAAGCCCATTACGATCTCGGAGTAGCTTACAAGGAGATGGGCCTGCTCGACGAAGCGATCTCGGAGTTTCAGAAGGCACTCCGTGGAACCGGAAACCGCGCGCGGACGTACGAGGCGCTGGGCCAGTGCTTCGTCGAGAGAGGGCAGTATCAGATCGCGGTCACCATCCTCTCCCGCGCGATCGGGGACAAGAGCTATACTGATGACATGCTAGTCGGCGTTCTATATCTGCTCGGATACGCTTCCGAATCGCTCGGCCGGTGGGCCGATGCGCAGCGCTTCTACGAAAGAGTCTTCGCCGTGGACATCGAGTTCCGCGACATAGGCGACCGCCTCGCCGTCGCCGAGCGCGGGGGAAAGTGAGAGCTACCATCGACGCTCAGACGCCCTCGGCGCCCACGCTCCACGACATCCAGGCACCGATCCGCGAACGTCTCGCGCAGACCGCGCGAGAGCTCGAGCGCATCGTCACATCGGATCTTCCGCTCATCGATGCGGTGAACGCGCATCTCCTTCTCATGAAGGGGAAGATGTTCCGGCCCACGCTAGTGCTTCTGGCCAGCGAAGCGGGTGGTAGACCGGAGGCGCGCTCCACCACGCTCGCCGCGACCGTGGAGCTGGTCCACCTGGCGACGCTCGTTCACGATGACTCGGTCGATCATTCCACGCTCCGGCGTGGGATGCCTACCGTCAACTCGCTGTTCACGCATCAGATCTCGGTCATCATGGGCGACTTTCTGTATTCGCGCGCCATGGTGGAGCTCGTGCGCACCAGGGACATCGAGATCCTGGGCGTCCTCGCCGATGCAACGAACGAGATGACGATCGGCGAGATGCGGCAGCTCACCGCACTCGATGCGCTGGCATTCACCGAAGACGACTACGAGGCGTTGATCAAGGCCAAGACGGCATCGCTGCTCTCGGCGGCGTGCGAGATCGGTGCTCTCGTGGGCGGCGGTGATCATCGCGAGCAGCTCGCGCGCTACGGCATGTCGCTCGGCATGGCGTTCCAGGTCGCGGATGATCTGCTCGACTACACCGCCGAGTCGGCAGTGATCGGGAAGCCGAGCGGGCTGGATCTTCGCGAGCACAAGGTGACGCTCCCGCTCATCTCGGCGCTGCGCGAGATGTCACCGGCGGCTCGTCGCGATGTGGAGGAGCTGTTCGCGACCGCCGAGCCGAGCGAGCAGCAGATCCAGCGGGTGATCGACTCGGTGGAGGACGCCGGCGGTCTGGAGTATGCCTCGCGTCGGGCGGACGAGTACGCGGCGGCCGCGGAGGCCGAGCTCGAGGGACTCCCGGACTCGCCATCGCTGCGCGCGCTGCACGCCGCCATCGCCTACTCGATCCACAGGAACCGCTGATGGCCACCGGATCTTCCAAGCACCGGCCCGGCTTCCACGCGCTGGTCCTTGCCATCGGTTTCGTGGTGGGAGGGGTGCTAACACAGGTGAGTCGGCGCTATCTTCCGGCAGGGCCGGTGAAGGAGTTTCTGACCACGGGTGTGACGCCGCAGTTCGGCCCGTTGCCGATCGACCTCGTGATATTGAAGTTCGCGATTGGCCCGGTGGCGCTGGACGTCTCGCTCGTGAGTTTGCTGGGCGTTCTTGTGGCTTACCTGATAGCGAGATCGCTCTTTTAGGAGGCTGGCACTATGGGTTTCGGAAACCTGGGCATGGGCGAGATCCTGGGGATACTCGTCATCGTACTTCTTCTCTTCGGGGCGAAGCGCATCCCGGAGATAGCGGGGTCGATGGGGAAGGGGATCCGCGAGTTCAAGAAGAGCATCAACGATGTTCAGAACTCGGTGCAGAGCGACATCTCTGCAGCGGAAGATCGCGACCGGCTCCGCCCGCGCGAGGCGCAGCCGCAGAGCGAGACGGAAGCGGCGCGACCCGAGCCGAAGCGTCTGCTGCAGTAGATCGGGGTCAGGCACCTGATAGTAGAGGTGCTGGCAGCTTGGGTGGCGGGACCTCTACTATCAGGGGCCTGGCCCCTACGAGGTAG
>JBIQLU010000007.1:0-39923 GCA_044463985.1 Gemmatimonas aurantiaca
GTTCCCTGTTTCCTGTTTCCTCTCTGGTCGAGTAACTTCGCCGTTCCTGCTTTCTGCTTTCTGCTCTCTGCGTCCTGCCCACCATGCCCTCATCCGCGACCCGCATCCTGGTGGTAGCCCACACGCACTGGGACAGGGAGTGGTATCTGCCCGCTGGAAGGTTTCGGCAACGGCTCGTCAGCCTCGTGGACGAGTTGCTCGACGGTGCGGCTTCGGTGCGCGCACCGTTTCTGCTGGATGGTCAGGCTGTGGTGCTCGACGATTACCTCGCCGTCGAGCCCGGGAGGCGCGAGCAGATCGCGTCGTTGCTGCGCGAAGGTGCGCTCGAGGCGGGGCCCTGGTACGTGCTCGCGGATGAGCTCATCCCTTCCGGCGAGGCGCTCGTTCGGAACCTGCTCGAGGGTCGTGCTGCGCTGCGCTCCCTCGGTGCCTCGTCGCCGCCGGTGCTCTACTGTCCCGATTCCTTCGGCCACCCGGCGGCGCTTCCTCTCCTGGCGGAAGGGTTCGGTCTGCCGCTGATCGTGCTCTGGAGAGGCTACGGCGGACGACGATCGCCCGCGGGGGATGCGTTCCGCTGGAAGAGCGCTTCCGGCGTGTCCGTATTGACGTATCATCTCACGCGCGATGGCTACGAGTTCGGATCGAGTCTCCCCACCGATGCGAAGGTCGCCGCCGACCGTTGGAAGCGGATCGCCGACGCGCTGCTGCCGCGCGCCTCCGTGGGTGTCGCGCTTCTCCCGAACGGCGCAGACCACCACGCGTTGCAGCCGCGACTCGACGACGCGATCGCCGCTCTCGCGCAGGCTGCGATGCCACTGGCGCTCGTGCAGCGTGCATCGCTCCGCGGCTTTGCCGAGGCCCTCGTGACGGTGGCGCGCGACAGCGAGCTTCCCGAGGTGAGCGACGCGTCCGCTGGTGGCGTCGAGCTCCGCGATTCGTACGGCTATTGCTGGACCCTGCAGGGCACACTCGCGACTCGGGCCCATCTCGTGCGCCGCAACGCCAGCGCGGAACGACTGCTGCTGCGCGATGTCGAACCGTGGGTCGCGCTCGCCGCGACAGGACGCCCGGACCGCGATCGGCGCTCGCTGCTCCATGCTGCGTGGAGAACGCTGCTGCTCTGCCATCCGCACGACACGCTGTGTGGATGTTCGATCGACGAGGTCGCGCGTGCGATGGCGGCGCGCCTCGACGATGCGACGTCCCAGGCAACGGGACTGCGCGAAGACGCGCTCCTCGACCTGGTGGGTCACGATCGTGTGAGCGCTCGCACTGCGCAGAATGACTGGCGCCCGGTCGTGGTCGTGTGCAACGCCACGGCACGCGAACGAAGCGGGGTGGCCGAGATCGAAGTGCTCCGCTTCCGCGAGCACGTTCGCGTAGGCCCGGGCTCGGCGCCGCCGCAATCGCGCGCGAGCGACGCCAGCGCTCGCGGGTCTCGGCCCTTCGATCCGCAGCCTGGTTCTTTTTCGCTGGCGGCGGGCGGGGTCGTGTACCAGAGTCTCGACAGCGTCATTCGTCACGACCGCGTGGAATCTCCAATCGCCTATCCCAGTGACGACCTGGTGGAGAGCGAGCGCATAGTGGCGTGGTTTCCACCGACACCGGGCTACGGTACGCGGTCGGTGACGATCGATGAGCCGGGACCGTTGCGCGATGATATGGCCGCTCGCGCACTACCAGCGAGCCCCGTCGCGGCGGGCGAGCAGTGGCTCGACAACGGCCGCCTGCGACTGGAGCTCGATCAATCGGGACGTGTGGGTCTGACGTCGCGCGATCCGGCCATGTCGCTGCACTCGCTGATCGGGTTCGAGGATGTGGGTGACGCGGGCGACCTGTACACGCACTCTGCGCGGACGCCGCTCGTGACCGAAGCGCGTCTCGCGGATGCGCGCGTCGTGCATCGCGGTCCAATTCGCGGAGAGCTCCACGCCGCATGGGTGCTGTCCATTCCGCGATCGAGCGACGCGTCCGGTCGTTCGTCGTTCACTGTCGAAACCGTGCTGCACGCGGCCTTCGTGCTCGACGCCGGCGCCGACTTCATCCAGGTGCGGATCTGGGGGGTGAACGACGCATGCGATCACCGGCTGCGAATCGTCTTTCGTACCGGCATCGCCCGGCCGGAAGTGTGGGCGGACGCTGCGTTCGGCCCGGTGAGGCGCAGGCCCATCGTCGCGCCGGGCGACAGCGCGGAAACGGTGCCGCCGACCGCGCCACTCGCACGATACGTAAGTGTCACGGACGATGAGCGCGGCATGACGCTCTTCTCCGACGGACTGCCTGAGTACGAGGCGAAGCCGAACGGCGACATAGCTGTGACCCTCCTGCGCGCCGTCGGCGAGCTGTCGCGCAACGACCTCCCCGAACGACCCGGACACGCAGGGTGGCCCGCGCCTACGCCGGAAGCACAGGCGCTCGGCGTCTTCGAGGGACGCTTCGCCCTACTTCCGCATACGGCTCGCAGCGACGGTATCGTGGCGCTCATCGAACGCACGGCTGAAGACTTCCTCCTCCCTTTGCGCGGCTTCACGCTTCGCTCGGCGTCAGGGCTGCCGCCCGTGACGCCGGGAGTCGCGCTGCACATCGACGAGCCGGACGGCGCTTCGCTCGCCGGCGCGTTGGCCTTCTCGACGTGCAAACCCCTATCCGAGGGCCAGGGTGTGGTACTGCGCTGCACGAACCTGACGCATCGAGAGCTTCGCGCGAGATGGCGCACCGGCTTCGACATCGCCGCGGCGCAGCGCGCCAGACTCGATGAGGAGCCGATCGAAGAACTCGGCCTCGCTGGTAGAGACATTCCCTTCGTGGCCGGGCCGCGGGAAGTCGTCACGATCATCGTGCGCGGCATCGGGCCGGCCGTAGAGCGCTCCGCGTCGAACGCCGAACGCTAGCTCCGCCCGCGCATCGTCAATACCTCCTCGCCTGCGAGCCGGTCGCGCAGTGCATCTCCGAGAAGAGTGCATGCGAGCACGGTGATGATCAGAGCGATTCCCGGCGCCAGCGCCACCCACGGCGCCATCACGATCGCCTCGCGTCCGTCGGAAATCATGTTGCCCCAGCTCGGTCGTGGCGGCTGGATGCCCAGCCCGAGAAAGGAGAGGCCGCTCTCCAGTAGAATCGCGCTTCCCACGCCCAGGGTGATCGCGACTACGGCGGGCCCGAGCGCGTTGGGGATGATGTGTCGCCAGAGCAGCCTTCGCGGCGATGCGCCGAGTGCGCGCGCTGCCTCCACGAACGGCCTGCCACGTACGCCGAGCGCCTCGGCCCGAACCAGGCGCGCCACCCCCATCCAGCCGGTCGCCATCAGCACCACGATCACCATGGTGATCCCGGGGGGCCAGAGCGAGGCGCATACGAGGAGAAGTATCAACCTCGGTATGGCCAGAAGCGCGTCGCTCGCGCCCATCGCGAAACGATCGGTGGCGCCGCCGAGCCACGCCGCACTCGCGCCCACTACGATGCCGACGAGACCAGCCAGTACCGAACCCGCCACTCCCACTGTGAGCGACACTCGCGCGGCGAGCATCATCCGTGCGAAGATGTCGCGGCCGAATGCGTCGGTTCCCAGGAGATGCAGATAGCCCGACGAATCCGTAGCGAGTGGCGGGAGCAGGCGAAGCGCTATCACATCTCCGATCACCCGAGGATCGCTCGGCGCCAGAACCGGAACGAGAATCGCCCCGATCACCAGGAGCGAGAGCGTGGCGAGCGAGAAGATCTCACGCCAGCCCGGTCGCCTCGGAGCGGGTATCATGCGCGCCGCCGGGGGTCGAGTGCCGGCAGCGCCAGATCGCCCGCCAGGTTCGCCAGGATGACGAGCGCGGCGTACAGCACGGCGGCGCCCATCACCACCGGATAGTCGCGCTGGAGTATCGACTCCACCATGAGCCGTCCCATCCCGGGCCACGCGAAAACCGTCTCGACGAACACCGATCCGGCGAGCACGCCCGGAAGCGCGAGCGCGAAGAGGACCACCAGCGGCGGGAGCGCGTTGGCGAGGACGTGTCGCACGTAGACCATGCGAGCGGCCACGCCTTTCGCGCGTGCGGTGCGCACGAAGTCGAGACGCAGAAGATCCGCGACGATGCTTCGCGTGTAGCGCGCGATCCCTGCCGCTCCGATCAGCGTGAGCGTGAGGACAGGGAGCACGGAGTGCCGCGCGAGGTCGACAGCGGCCGCCCAGCCGCCGCTCTCGAGCCCCGCCGGATCGCGCATTCCGAACGCGGGAAGGCGGAGAGCAGCCGGGAGTCCCCAGCGCGCAGTCCCGTACGTGAAAACCGCCACGAGCGCGAGCGCGAGCCAGTAGCTCGGCGCCGCGTACACGCTGGTGGTCAGCACGGTGAGCGCCGTATCGGAGCTCCTTCCCCGCGCCACGGCCTGCACCGTCCCGGTAAAGATGCCGAGCAGGAAGGTCAGCAGCAGCGACGATGCTCCGAGAAAAAGCGACACCGGCAATGCCTGTGCGAGCAGGCGCGTCACCGGCTCGTTGCGGGCGAAGCTCTCGCCCAGGTCGCCCCGCAGCACGCCCGTCGCCCAGCGCGCATATTGTACTGCGATTGGTCGATCGAGTCCGAGTCTCGCACGAACGCGGGCCGCATCCGCCGCCGTCGCAGAAGGCGGAATCAACACCGCCGTGGCGTCGCCCGGAGCCGCACGCAGAAGGAGAAACGTGAGCGTGAGAACGATCCACAGCAGAAGCACGGCATCGAGCACACGCTTGACTAGTTGGCGCATCGTCTGATGATGCAGTGGAAACTCCGGGCGTCAACTGCAGCGACCCGGTTTGCGCGGCTGGTTCCGTCGTTGGCGGTGGCGTTCGCCGTCGGCGCCTGCGCCGCCACGGACGCGCGCCCGCCAGGCACGGTGGTCTATGCGTCGGGTGCGGATCTGGAATCGGCGAATCCCCTGGTGACCGTCCATCCACTCGCCATCCAGATCCAGCGCTACGCGCTCTTCGTGACGCTCGCGCGTTACGATGACTCGCTCCGGCCAGCGCCGTACTTTGCGCGCGCATGGCGCTGGTCGCCTGACAGCACGCAGCTCACTTTCGAGCTCGCCTCGGATCTGCGCTGGCACGACGGAGTCCCCACGACCGCGCGCGATGTCGCCTTCACCATCGATGCGGCTCGCGACCCCGCCACCGGTTATCCGCGCTATGCGGACCTCGCGGGGATCGACTCGGTGCAGGTGATAGACGATTCCACTCTCGTGATACGCTTCGCGCGTCCCGCTTCTCATTTCCCGCTCGTGCTATGTGAGCTTCCGATCGCGCCGAGGCATCTGCTCGGCGAGGTTCCGCGAAGAGAGATGCGTCAGGCGCCATTCGACTTCGATCCGGTGGGCAACGGTCCCTTCCGATTCGTGGAGCGGAAGGCGGGAGTGCGATGGGTGTTCGAACGCAACGACTCCTTCCCTCGGGATCTCGGAGGACCGCCCACGCTCGAGCGAATCGTGGTGGTCGTCGTGGACGAGGCGGCCACCAAGTTCGCTGGTCTCGTGAGCGGAGAGCTGGATGTTGCGGGCATCTCCCCCACGATGGCTTCGCTGGTGGCCAGCGATGCCTCGCTGCGCGTGCTCGACTACCCGACGCTCTCCTCGAGCGCGATGATCTTCAACACGGCTCGTCCACCATTCGACGACGCACGCGTGCGACACGCCGTCGACGTCGCGATCGACCGCCGTCGCGTGATCGATGCGGCGCTGGCGGGCTTCGCCACGCCAGCCACGGGGCCGCTTCCCGCGGGGCACCCGTACGCCGCGCCCGAGAAGCCGGTGGTCGACACTGCATTGGCGGACTCGCTGCTCGACGCGGCTGGATGGCGGCGTGGGCCCGACGGAATCCGCAGACATGGCGGTGAACGGCTCAGTTTCGACCTGCTCACCGTAGGGAGCGCCGGCAACGCGGTCGAGCAACTCATCCAGGGCGACCTGGCGGCCGTCGGTATGCGCATGGAGATCCGCCAGCGCGAGATGGCTTCGTTTCTTTCCGAGGCGAGGGCGCGCCCCGCTCGTTTCGATGCGATCTTTACCGGCATTGTGGGCGACCTGTCGCTGGCCTACATCTCGTCGATGTACGATTCGCGGCTCGCGGGCGGCGCGCTCGACTACGGCGGCTACCACACGCGCCGTCTCGATTCACTCCTGGCGCGCGCACGCGCCGCGCCCGATGGCACCGAGGCGCGCGGTGCATGGCTCGCTGTCCAGGCCGAGCTCGCGCACGATCTTCCCGCAGTGTGGGTCTACCACTCGCGCGGAGTCCAGGGGCTTTCGCGGCGGCTGAATGCCGTGCGGATGGATCTACGCGGCGAGCTCGTGACGCTGCACGATTGGAGCGCCGACGCGCAGCGGGAGAGTGCGCGTAACGTGGCGCACGCGCCTGGCGGTGCCGAATCGGGAAACGACTCGCGATGAGCCTCCTCATATCGCGCGATGCGCTCGCACGCCGCAGGATTGCCGCCCGCGGTCCTCTGGATGCACTCGTCCGCTCGTTGCGACGCGATCTGGACCCTCTCGTCGCTTTCGCACCCGAGATCCCGCGCGAGAAGGCGCTGCTCTCGCGCGACGGCGGTCGCTGTCCACGCGATGGCGCCGCGCTCGAGTTCGACCCGTTCGCGCCGCATCGGCACCGTTGTCCGGTTTGTGGCGAGTACTTCGCGAGCGAACGACACCATCTCGCCTGGGTCATGTGGTACCAGCTCTGGCTCGCGGAGCGTGCGGTGCACGCCGCCTCGCTCCACGCGCTCACGGGCGAGTACGCACTCGCGGAGCTGGCGCGTTTCATCCTCTCCGGGTATGCGGAGCGCTACGCGCACTACCCGAACCGCGACAACGTGCTCGGGCCCGGCAGGCCGTTCTTCAGCACCTACCTCGAGTCGATCTGGCTGCTGCAACTATGCGTAGCGCTGGATCTGCTCGAGCTCGTGGATGAGGCGGGTCCGCTTGCAGGATCCGTTCGCGACAGAGTCATCCAGCCGAGTGCAGCCATCATCGCCTCGTACGACGAGGGCCGCTCCAACCGCCAGGTGTGGAACTCCGCCGCTCTCCTCGCGGCGGGACGAATTCTCGACGATGAATCGTTGGCGGCTCGCGCTCTTGGCGGTCGCTCCGGCGTCATCTCGCACATCGAACATGGCCTCCTCGGCGACGGTTCGTGGTACGAGGGTGAGAACTACCACTTCTTCGCGCACCGCGGGCTCTGGTACGGAGTCACCATCGCGGAATGTGCCGGGATGGAAGTGCCCGGGGCGATGCTCGCTCGTTTTCAGGAGGGATTCGCCGCGCCGCTCGCCACCGTACTTCCCGATTTCACATTTCCATCGCGACGCGACTCGCAGTACGGTATCTCGCTTCGACAGTGGCGTTTCGCCGAATCGTGCGAGCTCGGCCTGGCACGCGCTCGCGACCGGCGCCTGGCCGCGGCCCTCGCGGCTCTGTACGAGCGTGGCGCCGCGCCGCGACGAGACACGGGACGATGGCGCTCGACCGCCGAGTCGGAGCGGAACGAACCCGCCTCCGCACTCGGCCGAGCGGACCTCGGCTGGCGCTCACTCCTGCTCGCGTCGGAGGAGCCGGAGCTGCCATCGTCGGGAGGGCCGGCGTCATCGACTTCCGTTGCGTCCGTGCTCATGGAGGGGCAGGGGATCGCCGTGTTCAGGCGCGATCGCGGGAAGGTCTACATGGCGCTCGACTACGGCGAATCGGGCGGAGGACACGGACACCCTGACCGGCTGAATCTTCTTCTCATGCGCGGGAGCGAACGCTGGCTGGACGACATGGGAACCGGTTCGTACGTGGACCCCTCTCTCCACTGGTATCGCAGCACGCTGGCGCACAATGCGCCGCTAGTGGATGGTCGCTCGCAACCGCTGGCCGACGGCGTGCTGCGCGCCTGGGAAGAGCGTGACGACGCGACAGGATGGGTGGATGCCGAACTACCTGAAGGGCGGATCGCGCCGGGCGTACGCTTCAGAAGGTCGCTCGTGGCGATGCGCGACTACTCGATCGACCGTCTCGAGTGGGAGAGCAGTCGCGACGCGCGCATAGAGCTCCCGCTGCATCTGGCTGCGGACATCGCTCAGCCGCTCGAATGGAAGCCGGCTCCGATCGACGGGTCGTCTGCGCCGGAAGATGGCTTCCCGTTCGCTCGTGCCGCGCGATGTGCGTCGGTGGGCGAGAGCGTGACGGTGGAGCTTCGGCGCGGCGGCGAGAGCACCGCGTGGGTCACCTCCAGCGCACCGGTGCAGTGGTGGCGCGCGGTGGCTCCGGGCGCGCCCGGGCTCGGCGAGCGGGAATTCTTCGTTCTGCGCACCAGCGCGCGAACGGGCAGCGTGACAACGGTCTGGAACTGGGGCGCCGCCCTCCTGAGCGTGCGTCCGGCGGGCGAGGCAGTTCTCGTAGAGCGATGCGATGGGAGCCGCCATCGCCACACCGCGCGGTATGATTCGTGGGAGGTCGAACGTTGGAGCATGGGCGTGGCAGAACGCGTGGTGCTCGGAGGCGCACGCGCGCGGAGTGCCGTGATGGAGCGCGTGCCGCGCGGGCCGGCGACGCCGATCCCGGCCAGCGAGCGGGAGTACCTCGCAACGGCTCTGTCGGCCACGTCGCGCGATGCAATCGCGCTTCGACCTGGCGCTGACGTGCGCTTCGAGCTCGCTCGCGACGACTATCGTGTCTCCGAGGAGAGTTGGGAGGAGGCTGGAGCGCCGCGCGCGAGTGTGCGCGTCGGCTCGACTGGTGCGAGTTTGTCGATCGAAGTAGATGTGACCGATGAGTCGCCGTATTTCCGTCCACCCGATGCACCCGACCCGCGGCTCGATAACGAGAACCCCGACATCAACAGCGACGGCGTCCAGTTGCATCTCTATGTTCCAGGGAGCGCGACGCCTCTTTCGTGGCTGCTCGTCCCGGAAGAGGCGGGAGGCGTTCGCGTGCATTCCTCGACGGGTGATGCGAGCGCGCGCCGGGCCGCGCTCGATTCCCGCTGGCATCGAACGCCCGACGGCTATGCCGTTAGCATGGCTGTCGACATCGCTGCCATCGGTGCTTCACCCGGCGGCGTGATCGGGCTTCGAGTAGTGGTGAACGACATGGCGCGCACGCGCACGCGCCGCCGCGGGCAACTGGTGCTCGGTGGGACGGCGGTGCGCGGCGAACGCGTCTATCTGCGCGGCGATCGCGAGGATCCCGCGACCTACCTGCGCTTCGTCATCCCGAATGCCTGATCAGCGCGCGGACACCGCGGGGGAAACCATCCTTTCCCGGGTACGAGTGGTGCTTCTGGAGCCGCAGGATCCGGTGAACATCGCGGCCGTCGTACGTGCCATGAAGAACATGGGACTCTCGGAGCTGCGGCTCGTGCGGCCGGTGGACTACGACGTCACGCGCATCGAGCTCGTGGCGCACGATACGCGCGACATCGCCGAGCGCATCGCGCACTTCGATACGCTGGATGAAGCGATCTCCGACTGCGTGAGCGTGGCGGCCTTCACCGCCCGCCGGCGTGCGGCGAGGCGCCGGATCGTCGTACCGCGCGAGATGGCATCGGAGCTGCTTCGCGGCGCCGAGGATGGACCCGTGGCTCTTCTGTTCGGACGTGAGGACAAGGGACTTCCGAACGACGCGCTCGACCGGGCGCGGCTCGTGGTGACGATTCCGACCACGGAGCACAAGTCGCTCAATCTCGCGCAGGCGGTATTGATCGCGCTATACGAGCTGCACCTCGCGGTGCCGTCCGCATCGCGCGTGCTCGCGCCGTCGCGGAAGGCGGCGCGCACTCCCGATGTCGGGGAGTACGAGCAGTACTTCGCGGATGTGGAACGGGCGCTCTCGGAGATCGACTTCTTTCGCACTCGCAATCCGGAGCTCATTCTCAGAACGGTCCGCTCGCTCGTCTTTCGCGCCTCTCCCGACGCGCGCGAACTGCAGCTTCTTCGTGCGATGGCGCTCGAGGTTGTCAAGTCCGTGCAGAGGGCGAAATCCGGGCCTTGATTCTCGAGCGCGCCACGAACTGATTCCTCGAAATGGCCATTCCTTTCTCCTCCGCTGCCTCGCTCGACGCGGCGTGGCGCGCGCGTGCGGCTGCCGTGATCCCCGGCGGCGCCTCCACCGGAAGCAAGCGTCCCGACGCTCTCTTCGGAGAAGACGCGGATGACGTACCCACGCACTTCCTCGGCGCCTCAGGCTGCCGCCTGACCACCGCGGGTGGAGTCGAACTGGTGGACTGCGTCATGGCGCTCGGCGCCGTAGCGCTGGGCTATGCCGATGAGGCCGTGACCCACGCCGTGGTCGAGGCCGCGGCACAGGGAAACGTCGCGGGCCTCTCGCACACCCTCGAGGTGGAAGTGGCCGAGCGCCTCTGCGAGGTGATTCCCTGCGCCGAGCGAGTTCGCTTCCTCAAGAGCGGCGCGGAAGGAGTGGCTGCGGCCGTGCGCATCGCACGCGCTTACACGGGACGTTCGCGGGTGCTCGGCTGCGGCTACTTCGGCTGGCTCGACTGGTACACCGAAGGGCCTGGAATCACGTCGGGCGCGCACGCGGACTTCCAGGCCGTGCCGTTCGACGATGCCACCGCGCTCGAGGACGCTGCGAGGAAGGCGGGTAGCACACTTGCCGCGATCGTACTCGAACCGGTGATCGAGCGTCTTCCTTCGCTGGAGTGGATCGCGACCGCCAGACGGTTGTGCGACGAAGTGGGAGCCGTGCTGATCTTCGACGAGATGAAGACGGGCTTCCGGATCCGCACGGGAGGTTATCAGGAGCTCGTGGGCATCACACCCGACATCGCAGTCTTCGGCAAGGCGCTCGCGAACGGCTTCCCGCTCTCGGCGGTGGTCGGCAGGGCGACGGTAATGGAAGCTGCCAGACGAGCCTGGATTTCCTCGACACTCGCGGGTGAGAGCGTGGCGTTGGCTGCCGCGCGGGCCGTGCTCGACAGTCATGCACATGGCGGCGTGTGCGAGACCATCAGCGATGCGGGCATGGCGATGCGCGGTGCGGTCAGCGAGGCCATCGAGGAGAGCGGGGTGAGCGGCGTGTCAGTGCGCGGGATAGCACCGATGTGGCTGCTCGATTTCGACGACGAAGCGCGGCGTTCGCGCTTCCTCCAGGTGGCCGTCAGCCGCGGCGTGCTGTTCAAGCGTGGGGCCTACAACTATGCCTCGACCGCCCACGACGACGAGGCGCGCTCGCTGATCCGAAGTGCCGCCACGGAGGCGTTCGAGCTGCTGCGGGAGGAAGATCGTGCTGGCTGAGCCGAGCGCCGACCGCGCTCCGCTCGCGGGTCCGGGACCGCTCGTCGACATCCACGCACATTTCCTCCATTCGAGCTCTGGCAGAGCCGATTGGCGCGCCGTGAACGACGCGCGCTTCAGAGCGGGCGAGCGAATCGGAATCACGGTGCACGTCGCTTCCGTCCTGGGGAGCTGGGGCTGGACATCGCCGATCTATTTTCCATCGCCGCGCGACGTCACCATGGGGAACGACGAGATGCTGGCGATCCAGGCGAGCGAGTCAGCGCGCGTCCGCAGCTACGTGACGGTGAATCCCAACGACACCGAGCATGCGCTCGGCGAGATCGCACGGCTGACGGATAGAGGAGCTGTCGGAATCAAGCTCGCTGCGAGCCGCCGCGCGGATGATCCGCTGCTCGATCCGATAGCGGAGGAGGCTGCGCGCCGCGGGCTTCCCGTGCTCCATCACATCTGGCAGCATCGCACGCGCGAGTGGCCCAATCAGGAGATATCCGATGGAGTCGATCTCGGGCGGCTCGCCGCGCGGCATCCGCGCGCGACGTTCATCCTCGCACATATCGGCGGCGGAGGAGACTATCGCCACACCTTCCCGGCCGTGGAGGATCTCTCCAACGTCTACCTGGACATCTCCGGAAGTGGGGTGGACCGCGGGATGCTGGACGACGCGCTGCGCGCAGTGGGCGCCGGCCGGATGCTCTGGGGGTGCGACATCACCATGGAAACCGGCCTCGCGAAGCTCCGCGCACTGGAGGTGATCGGAATTCCGGCCGAAGCTATGACTGATATCCGCTGGCGCAACGCCGCCCGGATCTTTCCACGCGGCTCGCTTCCATCGCTCCCCGCGCCCAGTGACGAGTCGTTCGCGAAGTCCGCCACCGGCGGAGCGGTGCGATGAGCGTCGACGTCAACACCTTCATCGGCGGGTATCCATTCCGCCACCTCCCGCATCCGGACCCGGACGTGCTGGTTCGTGTTCTCGAGCGCGAAGGCGTGTCGGCGGCGTGGACTGGCCATCTACCTTCGGCGTTCCATCGCGATCCGTACGTCGGGAACGAGCGTCTCTTTGCGGCGCTCGACGCGTATGCCGGAGCGCTTCTCCCGACGCCGGCGATCCACCCCGCGTGGCCGAAGTGGGAGCGGCGTCTCGGAGAAGCGCTGGGCAATGGCGCAGTCGCGATACGGGCCTATCCGGCGCAGTGGGGGCTCGGCCCGCACGATCCAGCGATGCTGGAGCTGGCCTGTGCATGCGGTGAGGCGAACGTGCCGCTCCTGCTCACCACGCGCTTCGAGGATCCGAGGCAGCGCCACTGGATGGACACGGCTGGCGATCTTTCCGGTGCGGCGATCCGTGCGATCGCGCGTTCGCACGCGAAGGCGAGGGTGGCAGTGACGTCGGCCGGTCGCGCGCTCGTGGAGGAAGTTCACTGGGGGCTGACGCCGGCGGAGCGTGCGCGCGTGTGGTGGGACATCTCGTGGATCTGGGGCCCGCCTTCGGACGATCTCGCGCATCTGCTGCGCACGGTTGGTGGTGACCGGTTCCTTTACGGAAGCGGATGGCCGCTGCGACTGACACAGACGCCGAAGGCGAACCTCCAATTGCTACCGGAAGACGTGAGCGGAATCGAACTCGCGGACGTTGCGGAACTGCAACACGGCGCGAACGATCACGAGTAATTGATTCGCAATTACATACGAGCGGAGTAGAGTCGCAAACAGGTACAAAGGTGCAAGCGACATTTGCCTGCATGCACTTGCATCTCTCATTACCACCAAACAGATTCACGCCGACCGTGCAGGTTAGCGACGCGTTCGCGAGCCGTGCGACACACGTTCTCGAACAATTCCATTCGCGATGACAGTGAGGCGGAAGTGGGCCGTCATCCCGGGGCTCTTTGCTCTGGCGGCGGTCGCGGTGCTCTTGTCGGCGTATCAGGGAGCAGCCACCAGGCCCGACACGATCATTACGGACAAGGGTGCCTGGGGTTATTCCGCGGCATCATCGCCTCAGGGTCGTTCTCCCGAGCAACCGATCCACTTCCCGCATCCGACGCACGTGCAGACGCTCGGGATGAACTGTCTGTACTGTCACTACTCCGCGAACAAATCCACCGATCCGGGCCTCCCGGCAGTCAGCACGTGCATGGGGTGTCACCTCGCGATCGGTCCGAAGCGCCCCGCGATGGGCGACCGCCCGGCATTCGAGAGCGCCGAGCTCACCAAGCTGCAGCAGTACTGGAACGAGAAGAAGCCGATCCCCTGGGTTCGCATCCATCACGTTCCTGACTACGTGAACTTCCCGCACATGACGCACGTGAACGCGGGAGTGACCTGCCAGACCTGCCACGGTCAGGTGCAGCAGATGACGCAGGTTTACCAGTACGCATCGTTGAACATGGGATGGTGTGTGAACTGCCACGTCGGGAACGTGAATCCTGCATGGAAGGCACGTTACGACTGCAGCGTCTGTCATTACTAGGAAATCTCAATGACCGAGAATTCGGCGCCGTCGGGGGTTGGCCGACGCGAGTTCCTCAAGATCCTCGGCGCCGGTAGCGCCGCTACGGCCGCGATAGGTTGCAGTTCGGACCGCGTCGAGCGGTTGATACCATATCTCACTCAGCCAGACGAAACCGTTCCTGGTGTCTCCACCTACTACGCTTCCACCTGCCGCGAATGCTCGGTGGGTTGCGGCGTTCTCATGGAGACGCGTGACGGCCGTACCTTCAAGCTCGAGGGCAACCCGGATCACCCGCTGAACCGCGGTGCGCTGTGCGCGCGCGGACAGGCGGCGGTGCAGGGGCTGTACAATCCGGATCGCTATCGCGGCCCGATGATCCGGAAGGACGACAAGCTCGTGCCCGCCACCTGGACGGAAGCGCTTCAGCTTCTGAGCCAGAAGCTGGGTGAGGCGCAGAGTGCCGGCACGGCGGGGAACGCTCTCTTCATCAACAAGCACGAAAGCGGCAGCTTCCCCGTATTCCTCGACAGGTGGCTCGCGGACTTCGGGATGCCCGCTCACCTCAGCTACGACTCGCTGGCCGATCACGCAGTCCTCGCGGCCAACCGTCAGTCGTACGGGGTGTCGTGGCCATCCTTGTCGTTCAGTGCCGCGAAGCTCATCGTGTCGATCGGCGCCGACTTCCTCGAGAACTGGGGAGCCAGCGTGCCGCAGCAACTCGACTTCGCCGATGCCAGGGCGAAGCTCGAGGATGCTCCGCGCTTCGTCTACATCGGTCCGCGCCGCTCGCTCACCGGCTGCAACGCGGATCAGTGGATCGCGTGCAAGCCCGGCTCCGAGCTCGCGATCGCGAAGGCGCTGGCGGGTGGCCCGGTCGAGAGCGCAGCCGAGGCGAGTGGCGTCCCGGCCGCGACTCTCGAATCGCTGCAGAAGGAGCTCGCGGGCGCGGGCCGGAGTCTCGTGCTCGCCGGCGGTAGCGGCGCGGGCGCGCTCGATCTGGCGCTCGCGGTCAACGCGCTCAACAGGCAGCTCGGCAACGTCGGCACCACTGTTCTCCCCGACCAGCCGATCACGAGCTTCGAAGGAATCGCGACGGACGCCGATCTTCGCGCGGCACTCGAGAGGATGCGCGCAGGGCAGGTGTCGCTGCTCATGCTTCGCGGCGTGAACCCGCTGTTCACGATGCCGCGCGCCGCGAGAGTGCCGGAGGCGATACGCGCCGTGCCGTTCAAGGTGTCGTTCTCGAGCTACCCCGACGAAACGTCGGAGCTCTGCGACCTGGTACTGCCGGACCATCACCCGATCGAATCGTGGGGTGATGCTCAGCCGCTCGCCGGAGTGATCTCGCTGCAGCAGCCGGGGATGGATCCGGTTTACGACACCCGCCAGACCGCCGACGTGCTCATCGATCTGGCGAAGGGGAATCAGCGCACGGCCGCGCGCTACACGGCCGGGAACTACATGCGCTGGCTGATCGAGAACTTCCCGGGCGGGACGGCGGCTTTCACAGCCGGCCTTCAGAAGGGGATCACGAGCGGCTCGCTCCCGCGCGCCGCGGCACCTGCACACGTCTCGAACGCACCGCAGGCGCCGGCCATCGACGACACGAAGGGCGACTTCTATCTGGTCGTGTATCCGTCTCCCACGCTGGGCGACGGCAGCGGCGCCAACAAGCCGTGGCTGCAGGAGCTTCCCGATCCCGTCACCAAGATCTGCTGGCAGACGTGGATCGAGATCAACCAGCAGACTGCGCGCAAGCTCGGCATCGATTCGGGCGACATTCTGCATGTCGAGACCGAGATGGGCGAGCTCGAGGCGCCGGCCTACGTGTACATGGGGATCCAGGAGAACACGGTTGCGATAGCGTTCGGCCAGGGTCACACGGCGTACGGCCGCTACGCGGAGGGCGTCGGCTACAACCCCGGAAATCTCCTCCCGGTGAGCTTCGACGCCGCATCGGGGAGCCTGGCGTGGACCGCCACCAGGGCGAAGGTCACGAAAGGCACTACATTCGCACCGCTGGTCACCACCGAAGGTTCTGCGCGGCAGCACGGTCGCGGCATCGCGCGCTCGATCCCGGTGGATGAACTGCCGCACCTCGAGATGGAGCACGAGGAGCACGACATGCCGGGGAAGCCCGATCAGTCGTACCTCCCGGGGCTGCGTTCGAGAATGGCGGCCGACGCCATGGGTGAAGTGGGCGACTCGCCGTCGCGCTTCCAGAAGGGGATGTACGATCCCGAACACTGGAGCGGGATGGCCAAGCGGCGCTGGGCGATGACCATCGACCTCGCCCGTTGCACCGGCTGCTCCGCGTGCGTCACGGCGTGCTACGCGGAAAACAACATTCCGACGGTGGGCGCGCCATACCAGACCACCCACACTGCGTTCCTGCACGGCGTTCCGGGCTCGAACATTCTCAAGGGTCGCGAGATGAACTGGATTCGTCTCGAGCGCTACTGGGAGGGCGGGGAAGATGGCGGCGAGTTCGAGCCGCGCTTCGTCCCCATGCTCTGCCAGCACTGCGGCAACGCGCCCTGCGAGCCGGTCTGCCCGGTGTACGCCACGTACCACTCGCCGGATGGTCTGAACGTCCAGGTCTACAACCGCTGCGTGGGAACGCGCTACTGCTCGAACAACTGCCCGTACAAGGTTCGCTACTTCAACTGGTTCGGCTACGGCGAACCGGCGCGTCCGCAGTACGCATGGCCCGAGCGGATGAACTGGCAGCTCAACCCCGACGTCACCGTGCGCGGCAAGGGCGTCATGGAGAAGTGCACCTTCTGCGTCCAGCGGATTCGCGAGTCGGAGCACCGCGCGAAGGCCGAGGGGCGTGAGGTGAAGCCGGATGAATTCACGACAGCGTGCGCGCAGGCATGTCCGTCCAAGGCGATCACCTTCGGCGATGCGGCCGATGATGAGTGGTCGGTAGCACGGATGGCGCAGGACCGCCGCGCGTACCACGTATTCCACGAGCAGCTCAACACCTATCCCGCTGTGGTTTACTTGCAGAAAGTCACCCACCCGGCGCCGAAATCGGCGGCCGGAGCGTAGGGGAGGCGCGAATGGCTACCGTGGTATCACCGTCGCCGGATTCCTCCCCGAACATACCGTCGGCGAACATCCAGCTCCCTGCGATCCAGAGTTACACGCAGGTAAACGACGAGATCATCGGCACTCTCCGGCCCACCGGAAAGTGGTTCGCGGGCCTCGGCTTCGCGATCCTGTGCATGCTGATCGGCGCCACCGCGTGGACGTACCAGATCTACATGGGGCTCGGAGTCGCCGGATACACGCCGCCGGTAATGTGGGGCGTGTACATCGTGACGTTCGTGTTCTGGGTCGGCATCGGGCACGCGGGCACGCTGATCTCCGCCATTCTCTATCTCTTCCGCGCCGGCTTCCGCACCACGATCTACCGGTGCGCCGAGGCGATGACGGTGTTCGCGGTGATGACGGCGGGGCTCTTCCCGATCCTGCATCTGGGGCGGCCGTGGAAGTTCTTCTATCTGATACCGTATCCCAACTGGCGGCTCATCTGGCCGCAGTTCAAGAGCCCGCTCGTGTGGGACGTGTTCGCGATTCTCACGTACCTCACCGTCTCGGCCACCTTCCTCTACATAGGACTGGTGCCCGACCTCGCGGCGATGCGCGATCGCGAGAAGCATCCGGTTCGCAAGCAGATCTACAGCGTCCTGTCGCTGGGATGGCGCAACTCGGATAGGGAATGGCGGCACTTCGCACGCGCCTATCTCTTCCTGGCGGCCTTCTCTACGCCACTGGTGCTGTCGGTGCACTCGGTGGTGTCCTTCGACTTCGCGATGTCGCTCGTTCCGGGCTGGCACGCGACGCTCTTCGCTCCGTACTTCGTGGCCGGCGCGATCTTCTCCGGAATCGGAATGGTCTTCACGATCATCATCCCGGTCCGCCGCTGGTTCAACCTGAAGAAGTACGTCACGATCAACCACCTCGACGCGGCGGCGAAGCTCTGCCTCTTCACGTCGCTCGTGGTCGGCACCGCGTATCTCGTGGAGTTCTTCATCGGCTGGTACAGCGGAAGCGAGTTCGAGCACTCGTACTGGTGGGATCGCGTCTTCGGGCAGTGGTGGTGGGCCGCCTGGATCATGCTTCTCTGCAACTGCGTACTCCCGCTCACGCTCTTCTCGCAGAAGCTGCGGCGCAACACCACCTGGCTCTTCATGCTCTCGATCTTCATCAACCTGGGGATGTGGTTCGAGCGCTTCGTGATCTTCGAGCCTTCGCTCTCGCACGAGTTCGAGCCGTGGCAGTGGACGGCGTACGCGCCAACCTACATCGACTGGGCCATCCTACTCGGGAGCTTCGGCTTCTTCTCGATGTGGTTCCTGCTCTTCATAAAGAACCTCCCCATCATAGCCATCTCCGAGGTGAAGGAGATCGTCCCGCCGCCGGTCCGTGCGCCGCACAAGGTGGAAGGGATCAACGTATCGGGCATGCACCTGGAGTTCGAGCCGGAGACACCGGGGGAGCGCGACTGATGCAGGGAATCGTCGGAGTGTTCAGCGATCTCGATTCCACTGTCGATGCGATCGAGTCGCTCAAGAAGATGCGTGCTGGCGACATCACGGTTTACTCGCCCGCGCCGCGTCACGAGATCGAGCACGTCATCGCCAAGGGGCCGAGCCCGGTGCGGCGCTTCACGCTGATAGGCGGCCTCCTCGGAGCCACGTTCGGTTACTGGATCCCGATCTGGGTCTCGGACTACTGGCCGCTGGTGGTGGGCGGGAAGCCGGTGCCGAGCTGGGTGCCGTACACGATCATCAGCTTCGAGCTCATGGTGCTCATCGGCTCGCTCGCCACGGTGCTCGGCCTCTTCGTAAATTCCCGCTTTCCGCGTATCACGATGACCGTAGGCTACGACCCGCGCTTCAGCGATGGGGAATTCGGAGTATGGGTCGAGTGCCCTCCGGATCGCCAGCGCGAGGTGTCGGGCACTCTTCAGAAATTCGGTGCGGCGGAGGTGCGCGGTGAGGCGTAACCATCGCTTCCCGAGCGGCGCCACCCTCGTGCGGCCGCTCGTTCTCGTTGCGCTCCCGCTCCTTCTCGGCGCGTGCTCCTGGTTCACCGACTTCAAGGAGCAGCCGAAGATCGAGCCGTGGGAGGCGGAGTATGCCGGCAACGACACCACGCCATTCCGCGGCAACCCGATGTATTCGGTGCCCGTCACGGGTGAGCGCGTGCCGGCCTACGTGGTTTCGCACCAGGGGAGCATGACCTGGGCGCCCGGCGTTCCGGGCTCCACGACTTCCATCGACTCGATGGCCAGTCTCGCGAATCCGACGCCGCACAGCGCGCGCTCGCTGGAGAACGGTCGCAAGTACTACCAGATCAACTGCGAGGTCTGCCACGGAATCGCGGGGAAGGGCAATGGCCCGGCGCTCGCGTACGGCATGCCGGCGCCCAGTCTGTTGACCGACATAACGAAGGGCCGCTCGGATGGCTACATCTACGGAATGATCCGCAACGGCCGCAATCTCATGCCCACGTACGACCGAATCGAAGACATGGACCGCTGGGACGTGGTCAACTACGTGCGCGCCCTGCAGGGAAGCATCGCCGGCGTCACGGCTGACACCACCCCGATCGGCTTCCCGGGCGAGAACGGCAAGACGGTTCCCGGCCCGACGCGCACAGGACCGACGCGCCCCGCCCCATACAGGGCGCAGGACATGGCCGACATGATGTCCACCGCTGCCGACACCTCGGCCGAAGCCGCCGCCGCGAAACCGGCCAGCGCTGGTACGGGAGGTCGCCCATGAGCGAGCATAGCGATCGCGACATGCCCCGCCGCGACGAGCTGGCAGCCGCGACTGCGCGGCCGATGCCACGCTCCTTCACGCTCGTCAGCGCGGTGTTCGCCATCATCGGCGTCCTCGTCTTCGTCATCGGCGCGTTCAAGGGCGAGGCGCGGGCGTGGCAGGCGCTGCACTTCAACTGGCTCTTCTTCGCGACCGTCTCGCAGGCGGGCGTGGTGTTCGTCGCCGTTCAGCGTATCACCACTGCGCGCTGGTCCCGGCCGATCGTACGGTTGCTCGAGGGTTACGTCGCCTTTCTTCCGGTGGCGTTCCTCATGCTCATTCTCATTCTGATCGGCGGCAAGCACATCTTCCCGTGGCTCACGCACGAGCCGCCCAGCATCGAGAAGAAGCAGTACTTCAACTACACGTTCGTGGTGGTGCGCGACATTCTCATGTTCGGCATCATCACCTGGCTGAGCCTCTGGTACATCTACACGTCGGTGCGGCTGGACGTGGGATCGCTGCCCGACTCCGGCGCAGCATGGGCACGTGGCATCCGCGAGCGGATGCGGCGCGGATTCCGTGACGAGCGGCGGGAAATCCACTCCACGCACTCGCTGCAGGGGAAGCTGGCGATCTGGCTCTGCTTCTGCTTCAACTTCTTCTTCATCGTGTTCTCGTGGGATCTGTCCATGTCGCTCGACATGTACTTCCTGAGCACGATGTACGGTTGGTGGTTCTACATGGGCGGGTGGATGGCGGCGCTGGCTTCATGGTCGCTCTTCGCCATCTGGTGGCGCAGCTACCTCGGCGCCGAGGAATACATCACCGAGCACCACTTCCACGATCTCGGTAAGCTCTGCTTCGCGTTCACCGTGTTCTGGGGCTACCTGACGTTCGCGCAGTACCTGGTCATCTGGTACGGCAACATGCCGGAAGAGACGCACTGGTTCCGCCTCCGCCTGATCCAGCCGTGGACCGGCGCGACCATCGCCGTGGTGATTCTCGCTTTCGTGATCCCGTTCTTCGGCCTGCTCTCTCGCGCCGCCAAGGTATACCTCCCCACGTTCATAGCGTTCACGCTCAGCAGCGTGGTTGGCCTCTGGCTCCTCCGCTACGTTGAGGTGTACCCGTCGCTGCACTACACCGAGAGCAACGCTCCCTTCGGTATCTGGGAGATCGCCATCACGCTCGGCTTCATCGGTATCTGGGGCCTCTGCTATCGCGCTTTCATGGATGCCTTCCCGCGGATGCGCGTCATGCTCATGACGTCACCCTACCGCGACGAAGTCCAGGTCCCTGTCGACGCCGAGACGATGGAGCCCCTTCCCGCGCACGAGTAGGACGGCGGGAGAAAACAGACAGCAGAAAGCAGAAAGCAGAAAGCAGGAACTGCACACCGATGCGCGCTGGTGTGCAGTTCCTGCTTTCTGCCGTCTGCCGTCTGCTTCCTACTTCAGCATCTCCTCCAGTCTCGGCCCCGGCACCGCTCCCACCTGCCGCGCGACTTCCTTTCCGTCACGGAAGAGGATCGTGGTGGGGATGCTGCGGATCTGGAAGGAAGTGGATGTCGCAGGGGCGAAGTCGGTGTTGACCTTGGCCACGAGCGCCTCGCCCTGGCGGCGCTTCGCGATTTCGTCGAACGCAGGCGCCATCATCTTGCACGGCCCGCACCAGTCGGCGTAGAAGTCGACCAGTACCGGGAGCTGGCTTTCGCGGACCGTGCGTTCGAAGTCTTCGTCGCCGAGCGGAATTGGACGGTCGAGCAGGAGCGGCCGAGCACATTTGCCGCACTTCGGCCGGTCGGCCATCCGGCGGGCGGCGACCCTGTTCCAGCTCTGACAGAACTGACAGCGAATCGTCACGGTCTTCGCATCTGCGGCTACTCCCGCGGACGGTCCTGAGGTATCGGTCATCGGTGTGCCTGGCAGTCGTTTTGTACGTCGGGTCGCACGTCGGTGTGAACCCATCGTCGTTAAAGTTGCAACGCTCGTACCGTCCGCTCCACTGCTCTCCCGCACGTCCGGGCTGGACCGCGTGCTGCTGGCATTCTATTTTTCCAACCTTGCACCGGGGCGTTAGCTCAGCTGGGAGAGCATTCGGTTTGCAACCGAAAGGTCGCGAGTTCGATCCTCGCACGCTCCATCGTACGTAAATTTCAACGGCGGCCCGACGGGATATCCTGCGGGTCGCCGTCCTGCTTCGGGGCTGCCGGAGCGGATGGCAGGGCGGCGGCTCCTCGGTGCGCGGTGCGTCCGCGCGTGCCGGGCTCCGCCCCATCGCCGGCGAGCGGCACCCTGATCCGCACGAGCGTCCCCCGCTCGGATTCCGGAAACTCGAGCGAGCCGGCAAGCTCGTTCTGCACGACGGCGCTGGCGATCTTGAGCCCGCTCCCTTGCCGTGCCGATTCCGCGCGCATCCCACGGCCGTCGTCGCTGATCTCCAGTTCGAGCGCACCATCCGTGCGACACATCCGAACCACCACCTCGCGTGCTTTCGCGTGCTTCAGCGAGTTCGTGATCAGTTCGTTGAGCACTATGGCCACGGCGCTGGCGCCGCGCGACGGAAGCGTGGCTTCACCCTCGACCCTGCATTCCACATTCCCCATCTCGCCGAAGACTTCCAGGGCACTCTGCGCCACGGCGCGCGCCAGAGCGGCGAGATCCACCAGTTCGCTCCGCGGAGCGAGCGAATCCTGCAGCGCTGCCATGCTGCGCAGCCGACCTATCGCGACATCGAGCGCTTCTCCGAGCGCGCGCGGGGGATCCCGGTGCCGCTCCAGTACCAGCAATGCCTGAATCGCCGCGAGGTTGTTCCTCACCCTGTGCTGCAGTTCGCGCAGGAGCACCGTCGTCGCTTCCGCATCGCGGCGGGCGCGATCGTACAGGCGCCCGTTCTCCGCCGCGAGATCCGCCAGCGACGCGTTCAACCGCACGAGCTCGCGCTCGGCGCGTCGGATCCGGACGAATTCCTCGACGCGTTCGACGACGTCGGCCGACTTCGCGCCCGCAGGGAGCCAGGCGTCGGGCGCGGCGGTATCGGGTGGGTGGGCCGGACGCGCGACCAGCGCGATCACGGGCAGGAGCGGCATCTGGAAGCGTGTCTTCAGGCGCCGGGTTACCCTGAGGACTTCATCGCGCGAGCCCACTACGACTACCGCCTCCACGCCGTCCGAGGCCGTCTCCACGGCGGTCCCGAACGACGCGAGTGCCACCGAGTGGCCTGCGCGCTCGAAGGCCCGCTTCAGTCGGGCCGTGGATCGCTCGGCCACTATCAGGACCCGGTCGGATATCGCCATTCGGGGGTCTTCACGGAGTGAGTTCACAGGTCAGCGTCTGGTCGCCCGATCGAGCGTAGTCGCCCAGCGGACATCGATCAAGCTAAACCGCGCGGGCGGTGCTGAACGCGTCTTCGTGGCGGGTCCGCCTCTTGCAGGCATGGGAGTTCACTTTAACGCGGCGATGCCGCCACCGCGGAGTCTCCCAGTGTCATCTCGCAGCTTTCGCGTCCTCATTGGCGAGGACGAAAGCGTTACCGCGCTAGGTCTCGAGCAGGATCTCAAGTCGCTCGGCCACACGGTCATCGGCATAGCCGCCGACGGCGCCACGGCCGTTTCCATGGCACGCACACTGAGCCCCGACCTCGTGCTCCTGGATGTGCGCATGCCGCATCTCTCCGGTCTGGAAGCAGCCCAGCGCATCCACGAGGAGCGGCCGGTTCCCATCATCATCATAACCGCCTACAGCGACGCCGAAACGGTGGACGAGGCCATGGGAGTGCCGGTTTTCCACTACCTCGTGAAGCCGGTGAGCGCCGCTCAACTGGGAGCGGCGATAGCCGTCACCGCCGCCCGGCACCAGGAATGGCTGGCGGAGCGAAAGGAGAGCCACGACCTCCGCCGGCGGCTCGACGATCGCAAGATCATCGAGCGGGCGAAGGGGATTCTCATGGAGCGCGAAGGGATCTCTGAGAACGCGGCGTACCGCGTGCTGCAGCGCACCAGCCAGAGCCGCAACATGACCATGGCCGACCTCGCCCGAAGCCTGCTGGCCGCAGAGGATCTCATGCGAGCTGGCCCTCCGCGGCCAACCGCCGGCGGTTCGCGAGGCGCGGCGGAACCGGGACGAAAGCTCTGAGTTGCGGGGCGCTACCGTGTGCCCCTGCGTCCTTCGGTCGCGGCCGGCGTCCCTTCGGTGCCGCTGGCAGCCATCTTGTCGCCGCTGGCCTTGCCGCCCGACGTGCGCGACGGCGTGATCTGCTCACGCCCGGTCTTCGCCTGAACCTCCTGCCCTCGCTCTCCGCCGATCTGGATCCGGCGCGGCTGAGGCATGGCTGACCGCGGGATGTCGACGGTCAACAACCCGTTGTCGAAGTTCGCGCCGATCTTCGATTCATCCACACCCTGCGGGAGCTGGAACGAGCGCGCGAACGACCCGTATCTGCGCTCCACCGAGTGGTACTGTCCCTCCTTTCCCTCCTTGCGTTCCGTGTGCTTCTCGCCCGCGATCGTGAGCATCCCGTTCTCGACGTTGATGTCGATGTCCTTCGGATCGATTCCCGCGAGCTCGATGTCGATGTGAATCGCGTCGTCATCCTCGCGCACATCCGCCGCCGGCATCCATCTGCCACCCGACGGCGCTCCGGCGTCGTCGAAGATGCGATCGATCTCGCGCCGGAGACTCGACATCGGGAAGCTCGAGCCGAAGAACGGAACCAACCCTGTGCCTCGGTATGCCATATTCAGCTCCGTGTTGGGGTGCGCGGAAAAATCCTGCAACGCACGTACCCGGGACTTCGTTTCGTGATGTGAAGCCGCCGCGTACGCGCCGAGTCGCAAGCGGGTCGAATTTCGCTCTCGCCCTTGGGGTGGCGGGGTGGCCTGCTTCGTCTTGTTGCCCGCTCACTCCGACACTTACCTTACAGGCGAACACAACAGAGTCTTCCGTTCTGTTCATGAGCCATCCTCAGCGCCACGCATGCGATCGCAGATTCGAGATGAAGCTCCCAGCGCGAGATTCGACAGCGCTTCCTCGCCGAGGGCAGGCGTCATCGACCGGGGGCAGTGATGATGGATGACGTACGCATCCGTATTCTGATCGCCGACCCGCATTCGGCATCGGACGGTGCACTCGATCTTTTTCTGACGGAGCGCGGATTCGAGGTGACGCGCTGCGTCGACGGCCGTACCGCGCTCGACACGCTGGCGTCGGAAACCTTCGATGTCGCCTTTCTGGACGTAGCGTTGCTCGGTGCCGCGTTCCGCGAAGGGGGCGTGCTGGAAGCGCTGCGCGCGGCGCGTGGCGATCAGGGCCCGTGCGAGGTGGTGCTCCTGGCCGATCCTGCCACGCCGCACGTGGCTCTCGATGGCGCGTACGATCAGCTCCTGCGTCCGTATCGTCTGACACTCGCCGAGGCGGTAGCCAGGCGCGCATGGATGCGTCGGCAGATCGTCCTCGAGAACGTTCTGCTGCGCGCGCTCCTCGCTCGCGATGAGCGGCCGGCGGAGGTCGTGACGGAGTACGCGCCGATGCGTGCGGTACTCGAGCTTATCAACAAGGTGGCGGGGAGCGACTCCGCGGTGCTGATCGCGGGTGAACGCGGTACCGGGAAAAGCCACCTCGCGCTCGTGCTGCACTCGCGCTCGCGGCGCGCGGCCGCGCCCTTCGTACGGCTCGACTGCGCCGCCGGAATCGGCGACGGGGCGGCGGGCACCACCCGCGCGGAGCAGCTCGAGGCCGAGCTCTTCGGTCGGGAGTACACGGCCGTGTCGGGTGCGACTTCGCGTCAGCTCGGCGTGCTCGAGCTGGCATCCGCAGGCACGCTCTGCCTCGAGAACATCGACGCGCTCGGCCAGCCGCTGCAGGGCAAACTGCTCCACTCGCTCGAGCTGGGGAGCTTCTACCGAACCGGCGGTACCCAGAAGGCCTTCGCCTCGCCGCGTCTGATAGCGACGACCCGGCTGGATCTCGCGGCGATGGCTGCCGAGGGGCTCTTCCGGGGTGACCTGTACTATCGCATCAACGCCGTGAACGTCACGCTTCCGCCGCTTCGCGAGCGCACCGCGGACATTCTGCCGCTCGCGCGCTACTTCCTCGGTGAACTGGGGGTGACGCCGACGCCGGAGCTTGGCTCCGACGCACTCGCGGCGCTCGAGAGCTACCCATGGCCGGGCAACATCGCCGAGTTGCGCGAAGTGATCGAGCGTGCCGCACCTCAGGCCATCGATGGAGTGATCCGCGCCGCGAGCATTCCGTTCGCCACGGCGTCGCCCGCGCACGATGGCGGCGCGGGTGACCGCGGGGAGTCGGGCGATCCGAGCTCGCTGCCGCTCGAGGTGGTCGAGCGCGAGCACATACGTGCGGTGCTGGAAGAAGTCGGGTGGCATCAGGGGCGTGCGGCGGAGGCACTGGGCATCTCGCCGAAAACCTTGTACAGGAAGATTCGCCAGTTCGGATTTCATCGTCCGGTGGCGAGCCATCACGAAGGGCGATGAAGATCCTCGTAATCGAAGATGATCCGACGGTGGGCGAGTACGTGAAGCGCGGACTCGAGGAACAGCTCTGGGGAGTGGACCTCGTCTCCGACGGAGAGGAGGGCGAGCAGCGCGCGCGATCGGAGGCCTACGATCTCATCGTCCTCGACATGCGGCTTCCGGGGAAGTCCGGGATGGACGTGCTGCACGGCCTGCGTGCGCGCGGGTTCGAGCGTCCGATCCTCGTGCTCACCGCGCAGGACGCGGTGGATGCCAAGGTGGGTGCGCTTCGGGCAGGGGCGGACGACTACGTCACCAAGCCATTCGCCTTCGAGGAGCTGCTCGCGCGAGTGGAAGCGCTCAGCCGCCGCCCGCGCGCGATGGCGTCGACGATACTGAGAGTGGGCGACCTCGAGCTGGACAAGGACACCCGCACGGTGACCCGCGGCGGCGAACCGGTGGATCTCACGCCCAAGGAATACACAGTGCTGGAGTATCTCATGCGCCATACGGGGCGCGTGATGAGCCGCACGCTGATCACGGAGTACGCGTGGGGCTACCATTTTGATCCCGGCACGAACATCGTGGATGTGGTGATCAACCATCTGCGCAAGAAGATCGATGCGAACGGTGCTCCGAAGCTCATCCATACGGTGCGTGGCGTGGGTTACGTGATCCGCGAGTGACGGACCGACAGGTGGAGGCGCGTTGAGCAGCATCCGATCGCGTCTCACCATCGCGTATGCTGGCGCGATGGTCGGCACGGTCGTGGCCTTCGCGATCGCGCTCTGGGCGGCGCGGCGCGCGAGCTCCTACGAGGAGCTGAACCGCCACGTGTATGCGGAGGCGAATCTGGCGCGCAACATCATCCGCCAGGCGGAGGAATCGGGGCAGCCGGTAACGGTCACGCACGACTCCGTGGTGGGACCCACGATCACGAGCTCGATCCGCAGCCTCCTCGAAGGAATCCCCGACTACATGCTCGTGCTGGATCAGCGGGGGCGGATGCTCTACGGCTCCTTCGCGTTCCGCCAGCTCGACGAGGACGACCGCGCCGCGCTGCAGACCGCGGCGATCGTGGCGCCGGCCAGCGGCACGGGTCAGATCTACGACCTCGGCCACGATCGGCTGCTTCTGGTGGCGGTGAGCACGGGCGCTCTGGAATCGAAGGTCTCGCGCGTGGTGGCCGCGTCGTCGATCCGATCCACCGAAGTGGCCATCCGCGAACTGCTCGGCACCATGCTCGTCGTGGCGCCGCTGCTGGTGATCGCATCGGTGGGTCTCGCGTATGCGATCGCCGGGCACGCACTCCGGCCGGTTGATCAGATCATCGACGAGGTGAAGGCGATCAGCGACGGTCGCAGTCTGCATCGCCGCCTTCCGCTCGAAGCATCGAACGACGAGATCGCGCGGCTCGTCGTGACGCTCAACGAGATGCTGGAGCGGCTCGAGAAATCGTTCGGTGCACTGCGGCGCTTCACCGCCGATGCGAGCCACGAGCTCAAGACTCCACTCGCCGTGCTGCGCGCGGATGTGGAGCGCGCGATGAGCGCCAACGTGTCGCGCGGTGATCGACTGGTGGCGCTCGAGGAGGCGCTTCAGGAAACCACGAGGATGGCGGACCTGGTGGACAGTCTTCTCACGCTCGCTCGAGCGGATGAGGGTCGCTTCGATCTGCACCGCGAGATGGTCGATCTGGAGCCGCTCGTCCGCGATGTGTTCGAGACGGCTTCGATACTGGGCGAAGCCGCGGGGATCACCGTGGTGATGCCGGAAATTTCACCGGTGATGGTGTTGGGTGACGCGACCCGACTGCGGCAGCTCTTTCTGAATCTCACGACGAACGCCATCAAGTACACGCCGCGCGGAGGGAGCGTGGACCTCTCGCTCACCTCTCACGATCATACTGCATCGTTCTCGGTACGCGACTCCGGGCTCGGGATCTCCGCGGCCGATCTGCCGCACGTCTTCGAGCGCTTCTACCGCGCGGACCGGGCCCGGTCCAGGTCCGCGGAGCGCGGCGGCTTCGGGCTCGGTCTGGCGATCAGCCAGTGGATAGCCGAGGCGCATGGCGGAAACATCTCGGTGCGTTCGAGGCTGGGGCGGGGAAGCACGTTCACCGTCACCCTCCCGGTCGCGGACGAGGTCGAGGAACTGGTGCGGACGAGCGGCATGACGGAAAAGTAACAGCGTCTTCACCAATTCTTAATGTTCGGGTCATTTCTTCGATAACTGCGCCATGTAGTTTCATGGCATAGTTATGCAAGTGCACTATTGGCACGGACTTCAACAGGGCCGAGTGACTCAAGCATGTTCAACAACCTGATCGAGTCGAAGCGAAAGAGGGAGGCCAGTGCTGGTGGAACTGTCACCAGCATTATCGCCCACATCGCGCTCATCGCGTTGGCGGTGTGGATCACCGCGCAGGCAGGTACGGCCGTGGCGAAGGAGAAGGTCCAGGAGGACGTGAACTTCGTCGAGGTGAAGAAGGAGCCGCCTCCGCCTGAGCCGGAAAAGCCACCTCCGCCGCCGCCGGACGTCGTGGTCAAGCCGCCACCGCCGAAGGGCTTCCAGACCCTGCAGGCGCCCATCAACATCCCCGACAAGATCCCCGAGGTCGACCTCTCCAAGGCGGTCACCAACGAGGCGGACTTCAGCGGTAAGGGCGTGGAGGGTGGTAAGGCAAGTGGTGTAGTGGGTGGCAAGGGCCCCGTCAACGACGACCAGCCGTACTTCGAGTTCCAGGTGGAGAAGCCCGTTCTCGCGAGAGAGGGCAATCCCCCGCCGCAATACCCGTCGATGCTCGAGAGCGCGCGGGTGGAGGGCGATGTGCTCGTGCAGTTCGTGGTCGACACCAGTGGCCACGCGGAAATGGGCAGCTTCAAGGTGCTCAAGTCCTCGAACGATCTCTTCACCAGTGCCGTGAAGAAGGTGCTGCCGAGGATGCAGTTCTACGCGGCCGAGGTTGGCGGGCACAAGGTGAGACAGCTCGTGCAGATGCCGTTCGGCTTCAAGGTTCCCAGGTAAGATCAACTAGCCCAATCTCGGGAGGAGTAGCACCATGAACATGTCGCTGATCGAGCTCTATCATTCCATGGGCTGGTTCGCCAAGGGCATCGTTTTCGTCCTTGCGATCATGTCCGTTTTCTCGCTCTCCATCATGGTTCAGAAGTGGTGGAGGCTCAAGAGAGCGCAGGCTGAAACCCGCAAGTTCGCGCCGGAGTTCTCGCAGTTCCTCGAGGAGGACAACCTCAACGAGGCGATCAAGCTGGCCGAAGGCTACAAGAAGTCGCACGTCGCGCGTGTGCTGGGTGGCGCGCTTGGCGAGGTCCGTCCCCTTCTGCAGGATGGCTCCGTCACCGTCGCCGACATCAACTCGGCAGAGCGCGCGGTCGAGCGCAACATGATGATCATCACCTCCGAGCTGAAGCGCGGTCTCGCGGTTCTCGCTACGGTGGGTGCCACGGCGCCGTTCGTAGGTCTGCTCGGCACCACGATGGGTATCGTGAACGCGTTCCAGGGAATGGCGCAGTCGGGCGCTGGTGGTATCGGCGCGATCTCGGCCGGTGTGGCCGAGGCGCTGATCACGACCGCCTTCGGTCTGCTCGTGGCCATTCCGGCGGTGTGGGCGTTCAACTACTTCACCACGAAGATCGACAATCTCAACGTCGAGATGACGTACACCTCGAAGGAGATGATCGACTACCTGATCAAGGGTGTGGCTGGAGAGTTCGGCCGTTCGCGCTTCACTCGCGAGTTCAATGCGTCGACGACGGGTGCCGCCGGCAACCCGATCAATCAGTAAGCCGAACCACCGGCAAGGAGTTCAGCCATGGCAATGTCCACTGGCGGCGGCTCGAGCGTAAAGGCGGAACCGAACGTGACGCCGATGATCGACGTCATGCTCGTACTGCTGATCATCTTCATGATCGTGACGCCGCTGATCAACGCCGGATTCCAGGCGCAGCCCCCGCAGGGGGTGAACCTGGCGTCGCACCCGGAAGATCCGAACGATCAGGTGCTCGGAATCGACCGGGACGGCCAGTACTATCTGAACAAGCGGGCGATACCCAACGAGTCGCTCCCCGAGCGTCTCAAGGCGATCTTCGACGCCCGCACCGAGGACAAGATCCTCTACCTGAAGGCTGACAGGGACCTCGAGTACTCCAAGGTTCTCGATGCCATCGACATCGCTTCGCATGCCGGCGTGCGCGTGGTGGGAGAGATCACCGATCAGACCCCCGGCACTACCTCGCCCGAGGCGGAAAAGAAGCCTGACGGCAGCGGATCCTGAGGAGGAATAGCAATGGCAATGTCAACCGGTGGTGGGGGCGGACTCACCAACGAGATCAACGTTACGCCGATGATCGACGTGCTGCTCGTGCTCCTCATCATCTTCATGATGGCGATCCCGATGCTGCGCAAGGCTATCGACGTCCAGATCCCGGATCCGACGCCTGTCGAGGCGCCACCGACAACCGAGTCGGATCAGATCGTGCTTCAGGTCCTTCCTGGTGAGAAGTTCAAGGTCAACAGCGAGGAAGTTTCGGCTGCCGATCTGCCGAAGTTCCTGAAGGACGTCTACGACGGACGCCCCAACAAGATCATATTCGTGAAGGGCGATCCGACGGTGAAGTACCAGGACGTCGTGCACGCGATGGACGTGGCGCGCGGCGCTGGTGTGAAGGTGATCGGAATTCCGCCGAAGTAAGAGCTGGAACCGGTCGCAGCTTCGTGACCTGCACGACGGACGGGGCCCCGCGCCACGTCCGTCGTGTTATTTTTGGGGATCGCCGAGCGTCGCTCCGACGTGGGTGGAGAGAGACAGGTGACTCTGACGAACGTCCCCGTTAACGAGCATCGCGGGCGCGAGCCATATCGCCCGCCGGTCGGCGTTCCGCTGGAGCGCCGACGTTGGTGGGGCGTGCCTCTCTCGCTCCTCGCACACCTCTTTCTGCTCGTCGTTCTCGTGTTCCCGGTGTGGAGTGGAGCGGAGCTGCTGGTCCCGGAAGGCGCTGGTGGGACAGGACCAGTGGGAGGTGGAGGAGGAGGAAACGAGGGAAGAAACGGCGGCGCGTCGCCGCTTTCCCCCATGGATGCCGGCGAGCGGCTGCACTACGTGCGCATGGCGGCCGCGCAACCGCAGCCAGTCGAGGAAGCGGTTCCACCGAAGCCGACTACAGTCCCCGAATTGAAGGTGACACCGCCCAAGCCGGTGGTGAAGGAGCCGCCGCAGGAAATCGCTCCCGTCGCGGAACCGAACCCGGTCGCCACCGCTCCTGAAGCTGCGAGCGTTCCGCAACTCGCCATGGGCGGCACCGGCAACGGCGACAGTGGATCGGCTGGAGGGAGGGGACCTGGAAGCGGCGGCGGAACCGGCACCGGGACTGGTACTGGCACCGGCTCCGGGAACGGGCCCGGAACGGGAGGCGGGGCGGGTGAGATCTACCCGGCTACTCCCGACTTTCTGGTCATGCCCGCGCTGCCCGTACCATCCGGGGTCCGCGGAAAGACCATCCAGCTCGTCTTCCAGATCGCCGCGAACGGGAAGGTGATCGCCATCCGCTTCGAGTCCACGGGGGACAAGGGCTACGACCGCGAGCTGCGCGAGCGGCTCATGGAATATCGCTTCCGGCCAGCCCACAAGGCCGATGGAACGCCGGTGGAATCGACTTACGTGACGGAGCTTACTCTCTAGCATCCCGCACGGTCACTGTCGTATTTTGACTGGTTGTCTGGCCGCTGCACTTGCCGCGCGTTAGTTTGCGTGGTCGCATCGCGCACTACACGGAGCTCGTGCACCGCCTTGCCCCATCCCGCCCCCGACAATCCTGCCAGTCGGACCCCCGATTCAAATCCCACCACGCGAAGCGTATGACAACCACTGCCGCCGAACCCGGTACCAGCACCGAGTCATCAGGGGGTTTCGTCAAGGCGATGACGCTGATGGATGCCACGATGCTGGTGGCAGGCATCATGATCGGTTCCGGCATCTTCATCGTCTCTGCCGACATGGGCAGACTGGTGGGCTCGCCGTTCTGGTTGTTGGCGGTCTGGGTGCTCACCGGGGTGATGACATTGCTCGGCGCGCTCGCCTACGGCGAACTCGCGGCGATGTATCCCCGAGCGGGAGGGCAGTACGTATTCCTGCGCGAATCGATGGGTCCACTCATGGCGTTCCTCTATGGGTGGACTCTTTTCATGGTGATCCAGACGGGCACCATCGCGGCCGTGGCAGTCGCCTTCGCGAAGTTTCTCGGAGTGATCTGGCCTGCGAGCGCGCCCGGGCTGTACACGTGGTTTCCGCACTTCACCATCCAGACCGGAAGTGGACCCATCGACCTCGGCCTCAGCCCGCAACGCGTAGTGGCGCTGGCCGTCGTATGGCTCCTGACCTGGATCAACCTTCGCGGCGTCCGCGAGGGGAAGTTCGTGCAGACCACGTTCACGATCGCCAAGACCGGCGCGCTGATACTGCTCGTGATTCTCGGCCTCACCTTCGGTCGGAACACCACGGCGATCGCGGCCAACTTCGGACCCGGCAACTTCGGCGGTCCCACCGGGCTCACCGGCGCGTTCGTGCTCGCACTCGGCGCCGCAGCGGTTGGCTCGCTCTTCTCCAGTGACTCCTGGAACAACGTCACGTTCGCTGCGGCCGAAGTTCACAATCCGAAGCGCAACCTCCCGCTGGCGCTCGCGCTGGGGACGGGATTGGTGACGGTTCTCTACGTTCTCGCCAACATCGCGTATCTGAACGTGCTCCCGCTGCACGGAGTGGCGGATGGCGCCACGGTGCTCGCGCGCGGAATCACGCACGCCACTGAAGATCGCGTCGGTACCGCGGCGGCCGAGGTGATATTCGGATCGAGCGGTCAGGTGGTGATGGCGATCGCCATCCTCGTGAGCACCTTCGGGTGCAACAACGGCCTGATCCTCTCGGGCGCCCGCGTCTACTACGCCATGGCACGCGATGGACTCTTCTTCCGGAAGGCGGGCGAACTCAACGCGCGCCGCGTACCCGCCGCGGGACTGGTGATCCAGGCGCTCTGGACATCGATTCTCTGTCTCACGGGGACGTACAGCCAGCTTCTCAACTACGTCATCTTCGCCTCGCTCACGTTCTACGTCTTCACCGTGATCGGGTTGTTCATTCTGAGAAAGAAGCTCCCCGACGCGGAGCGTCCGTACCGCGCGATCGGATATCCATTCCTTCCCGCGCTCTACATCGTGCTCGCTGCGGGTGTGGCGTTGATTCTTCTGGTGGCGCCGCAGACGCGCGCGCAGGCGCTCTCGGGGCTGGGTCTGGTGCTGGTGGGCATTCCGGTGTTCTACCTCTGGCGCAAGCGCGTGCCCGCGCCGGTGCGATAGTTGGCAAGTCCATTAAGGAGGCACTCTACATGAAGCGGCTGTACCATCTGCTCCACCACGCTCGCGGAGCGATTCCCGCGGCGGTCATCGCGTTCGCCTCGCTCATCACGGCGCTGCCGCTGCGCGCCCAGGAAGCGGCGGGCCATAGCCCGGGCGGGGAGGCGAACCTGCAGATCCCCGACCTCTCGCAGGTGACCTTCCACGGTATACACGGCCACACGCTTCTCCTGCTCGGCCTCGTGTTCTGCGCGGCCGGAATGCTATTCGGGCTGGTGATCTACGCCCACCTCAAGCGGCTGCCCGTGCACAAGTCGATGCACGACGTCTCCGAGCTGATCTACGAGACGTGCAAGACGTACCTGATCCAGCAGGGGAAGTTTCTCCTGATACTGGAGATCTTCATCGGTCTGGTGATCCTCCTGTACTTCGGCGTGCTCGCGCACTTCAGCGCCGCGAAGGTGATCATCATCCTGCTCTTCAGCCTTCTCGGGATCGCCGGCAGCTACGGAGTGGCCTGGTTCGGCATACGCGTCAACACCTTCGCGAACTCGCGTACCGCCTTCGCGGCGCTCCGCGGGAAGCCGTACCCCTGCTACGCCATCCCGCTCAAGGCGGGTATGAGCATCGGCATGCTTCTCATCAGCGTGGAGCTGGTGATGATGCTCGGGATTCTGCTCTTCATCCCCGGTGACTACGCGGGTCCGTGCTTCATCGGCTTCGCCATCGGCGAATCCCTTGGCGCCGCCGCGCTGCGTATCGCCGGCGGCATCTTCACGAAGATCGCCGACATCGGCTCCGATCTCATGAAGATCGTGTTCAACGTGAAGGAGGACGACGCGCGCAATCCCGGCGTGATCGCCGACTGCACGGGCGACAACGCCGGCGACTCGGTTGGGCCGAGCGCCGACGGTTTCGAGACCTACGGCGTGACGGGCGTTGCGCTCATCACCTTCATCGTGCTCGCGGTGCGCGAGCCCGCTGTGCAGGTGCAGCTCCTGGTGTGGCTCTTCGTGATGCGCATCGTGATGATCATCGCGAGCGGCGCGTCGTATCTGGTGAACGAAGCTGTCGCGAAGGCGCGCTATGCCAACGCGCCGAAGATGAACTTCGAGGCGCCCCTCACCTCGCTCGTGTGGCTCACGTCGATCATCTCGATAGTTCTCACGTATCTCGTCACCTGGTTCCTCCTCCCCGATCTGGGCGATGGGACCATCTGGTGGAAGATCGCGACGGTAATGACATGCGGAACGCTCGCCGGAGCGCTGATCCCCGAACTGGTCAAGGTGTTCACGTCCGTGGACGCCGGTCACACCAAGGAAGTGGTGACCTCGTCGCGTGAGGGTGGTGCTTCGCTCAACATCCTCTCCGGGCTCGTGGCGGGCAATTTCAGCGCATTCTGGCTCGGGATCGTGATCATGGCGCTCATGGCTGTCGGCGCGTGGGTAGCGGGTCTCGATGCGCCTGGCGGGATGTCCGCGCTGATGCTGGCGCCGGCGGTCTTCGCCTTCGGTCTCGTGGCGTTCGGCTTCCTCGGAATGGGTCCGGTCACCATCGCCGTGGACTCGTACGGCCCGGTTACCGACAACGCGCAGTCGGTGTTCGAGCTGTCGCTCATAGAGCAGGAGCCGGCCATCGAGCAGGAGCTGAAGCGCGACTACGGCTTCGACGTCGATTTCGAGGCGGCCAAGCACTTCCTCGAGGAGAACGACGGAGCGGGCAACACGTTCAAGGCCACCGCCAAACCGGTGCTGATCGGCACCGCGGTGGTGGGCGCCACCACGATGATCTTCTCGATCATCGTGTCGCTCACCTCCGGCCTCACGGCGAACCTGGACAAGCTCTCGCTTCTGCACTCGCCATTCCTGCTCGGCCTGGTGACCGGCGGCGCGGTGATCTACTGGTTCACGGGCGCGTCGATGCAGGCGGTGACAACCGGCGCCTACAGGGCGGTCGAGTTCATCAAGGCGAACATCCGCCTCGAGGGAGTCACCAGAGCGTCGGTGGAGGACAGCAAGAAGGTGGTGGAGATCTGCACGGTCTACGCACAGAAGGGGATGTTCAACATCTTCCTCAGCGTCTTCTTCTTCGCTCTGGCGTTCGCGTTCGTCGAGCCCTATTTCTTCATAGGATATCTCATCTCGATCGCGCTCTTCGGTCTGTATCAGGCGATCTTCATGGCGAACGCCGGCGGCGCCTGGGACAATGCGAAGAAGATCGTCGAGGTGGAATTGAAGCAGAAGGGCACCGACCTCCACGCCGCCACCGTGGTTGGCGATACGGTGGGAGATCCGTTCAAGGATACCTCCTCGGTGGCGATGAATCCGATCATCAAGTTCACCACGCTCTTCGGCCTCCTCGCCGTGGATCTGGCGGTCTCCCTCACGAACCAGCGAGGAGCTGGCCTGAGTCACGTTCTGGCCGCCGTCTTCTTCCTGATCGCAGTGTACTTCGTCTGGCGCTCGTTCTACGGCATGCGGATCGAGCGGCAGGAGGGTGACTACGTGGCTGCCGCCGTGCCTGCGGGGGCGATGGATCGCTGACCAACCCGAGACAACGAACAGGATGACTTTACACGACCGACGAATCGCCGGCGGGAGGTCCTTTGAGTAACACGATCTTCCTCCGGAAATCCGTGGCCGAGTGCGAAGCCGATGCCGAATCGCGCGGTGGCCTCAAGCGCTCGCTGGGGAAGTGGCACCTCACCGCACTCGGGGTGGGTGCCACCATCGGCGCCGGCATCTTCGCCACGACCGGCACGGCCATCGTCGGCGACGCGCTGCGCCCGGGCGCCGGGCCAGCCATCATTTTCTCGTTCCTCCTCACCGCGATCGCCTGCGGGTTCGCCGCGCTCTGCTACGCGGAGTTCGCGGCGATGGTCCCGATCTCGGGCTCCGCTTACACCTACGCCTACGCTTCGCTGGGTGAGTTCGTAGCCTGGATCATCGGGTGGGATCTCATCATCGAGTACGCGGTCGGCAACATCGGTGTGGCGATCGGCTGGTCGGGGCACTTCCGGGAGTTGATCAGGCACTTCGGTTTCGATCTACCATCCTGGTTGGCCACGGACTACCGCTCGGCGCACGAGGCCTTCCGTGCTCTGGCCGGTGGATCCTCCGATCCGATGATGCAGTACCTCGGCTCGGCCTGGTCGAATGCGCCGCACATCTTCGGGTTGCCGATCATCATCAACCTCCCGGCGGTGCTCGTGGTCGCGTTGATCACCGTGATACTGGTGATCGGGATACGGGAGTCGGCCAACGCCAACAACGCGATGGTGCTGCTGAAGATCGGGATCATCCTCTTCTTCCTGGCCGTGGGTGTGTTCCTGATCAAGCCGACGAACTGGACCGACCCGACCCAGGGCGGCTTCGCGCCGAACGGGTTCGCGGGGATCAGTGCCGCGGCGGCCATCATCTTCTTCAGCTACATCGGCTTCGACGCGGTATCCACCGCCGCGGAGGAAGCGAAGAATCCCGGCAAGGACATGCCGTTCGGCATCGTCATGAGCCTCGTCATCTGTACGGTGCTGTACATCGCGCTCTCGGCGGTGATGACCGGGATGGCGCCGTGGAAGACGCTCGGCACGGCGGAGCCGCTGATCACTGCACTCGCGCACGCCGAAGGGCCGCCTGCGCTGCTGAACTTCTCGCGCTTCATCATCGCGCTCGGTGCGGTGATAGCCATGGGGAGCGTGCTGCTGGTATTCCAGCTCGGACAGCCGCGCATCTTCTTCTCGATGTCGCGCGACGGCCTGCTCCCGCCCGTGCTGGCAAAGGTGCATCCTAAGTTCCGCACACCGTACGTGGGCACCATTCTCACCGGTGTGTTCGTGGCGGTGTTCGCTGCGTTCGCCAACATCGCCGAGGTGGTGGATCTCACCAACATCGGAACGCTCTTCGCCTTCGTGCTGGTTTCGGCGGGAGTGATAGTTCTGCGGCGTCTGGAGCCGGATCGCCCGCGGCCGTTTCGGGTGCCCGGCGTGCCGTTCACGCCGCTGATCTCGATCGCGGCGTGCGCGTACCTCATGTTCCAGCTTCCCGGCGTGACATGGATCCGCTTCGGCATCTGGCTCGTACTCGGCCTGATTTTCTACTTTCTGTACGGGTACCGCCATTCGGTGCTCAGAAATCGTGACGCAGCTCGGGCACGAGCAGCATCGAAGTCTCCGGAGGATGCATGAGCGCTGCCGCTGCCGGCAAGCGGAAAGGAACCCCGCTCCACACGAAGATTCTCCTTGGACTCATCATCGGAGCCGTTCTAGGGATACTCGCGAATACGCAGCTCGGCGGAGAGCACGCGGTGGTGCTTTTCGTGGAGAAGTACATCGCGAATCCGGTGGGTCAGATCTTTCTGAATCTGCTTTTCATGATCGTGATCCCGCTCGTGTTCGCGTCCATCGCGCTGGGCGTGGCGGGATTGGGAGACTTGAGGCTGGTGGGACGAGTCGGCGCCAAAACGCTCGGCTACTTCCTAGTGACGACCGCGCTCTCGGCCACGCTGGGTCTCATCGCTGTTCGATTCTTTGCGCCGGGTGGCTCACTCGCGCCGGAAGTTCGCACCGAGCTGATGCAGGCCTACGGCGGCGACGCCGCCTCGAAGATGCAGGCCGCAGCGACCAGTACTTTCGGCATCCAGACGCTGATCAATATCGTGACGCGGAACCCGGTAAAGTCGGCCGTGGATCTGGACCTGCTCGGGATCATCTTCTTCGGCCTCATGTTCGGCGCCGCGATCACGATGATCCCGAAGGAGAAGGCCGATGTCATGACGTCCTGGCTCGACTCGCTCAACGAGATCGTGATCAAGATCGTGGAGATCGCGATGAAGTTGGCGCCGTACGGAGTGGCGGGCCTGATCTTCGGCGTGACTTCGCGCTTCGGCTACGCGCTTCTCAAACCGCTGGGAGGCTACATCCTCGTGGTGGTGGGCGCGCTGCTCGTACACGTGCTCGTCACGATTTCGCTCATCGTGCGATTTGCCGTGGGGCTTTCGCCAAGGGTCTTCTTCAATCGCATTCGCGCCTCGATCGTCACTGCATTTTCGACGAGTTCGAGCAGCGCGACGCTCCCCACGAATCTCGCGGTCGCCGAGCAGAACCTCGGCGTGCCTCCCCACATTGCCGGATTCGTGCTCCCGCTTGGCGCCACGATGTGCATGAACGGCACATCACTCTTCGAGGGTGTGACGGTCCTGTTCCTGAGCCAGGTGTTCGGATTGCACCTCTCGCTCGGTCAGATGATCGTCGTGATGGTGATGGTGGTGATCACCGCGGTCGGCGCGGCGGGAGTACCCGGAGGATCGCTCCCGCTCCTGATCGGTGTGATGGCCATGTTTGGTATTCCGCCCGAAGGGATCGCCATCATCCTCGGCGTCGACCGCATACTCGACATGTCGCGCACCACGGTGAACGTCATCGGCGACATGAGCGCCACGGCATGGATCGCCAGGACCGAGGGAGTGTGGACGGCGGACCAGATACCGGACCTGGAGGGGCTCGACGTCAGTACCGCGCAGCTCGACGAGACTCCCGAAGCGACATGACGACGGGGTCAGGCACCTGATGTAGAGGGGGGCCGGCAGCGACGCTGCCGGCCCCCCTCTACATCAGGTGCCTGACCCCGTCGTCATGAGCGCCAGCGCCGCGCGCATTGCCCCGCGCTCCGGCTGAACTTCGCCAGTCAGCAGCTGCGCGCCAGGGGTCGCGGTCCTGAGTCTGTGCTCGAGGCGTTTGCGCAAGGGAGAGCCAGCTCTGAGTAGACCTCCCGCGAGCGCTACCGAGCATGACGCACGTTCGTCGGCGAATAGCTGACGAGCCAGCGCACGGACGTGCAGTGCGAGCTCCTCGGCGGCGAGGTCAAGGATCGAGTTCGCGCGCAGATCTCCGCCCTCCGCGGCACTCACCACCGTGGCGGCGAGCATCGCGAGTTGCGCCGGCGTCGACTGCGCGGCCCACGCTACCAGCTCGCCCGGTTCGTTCAGTTCGGCCGCGGTGAGCACCGCGCCGACCAGCGCCGTCTCCGGTTCGCGGCCGTCGACCGCAGCGGTTACCACGGAAAGCGCACGCCGCCCGATCCAGGCGCCGCTCCCTTCATCGCCGCATACCGGTCCCCAGCCGCCCACGCGACCTTCGGTTCCAGTGGGTCCGCGCCCGAAGGCGATGGAACCCGTGCCGGAGACGAGGAGGATGCCCGGACCGTCGCCGAAGGCATCCTTCAACGCGACCTGCGCATCGGGGAGCACGGAGATCTCCTCCGCGAGCTCGCGTTCCACCAGCGCGCTGTAGAGTTCTTCGCGCTCGGTCGGGCGACCCACGCCTGCCACGCCCACGCAGAGCGCCGCCGGGCGCTGATCGCTCACTCCCGCCGCCTCCAGTGCCTCGCGCACGCACGACGCTATCACGTCGGCCGAGTGCAGCACCGCCCCCGGCCGAACGGCCGAAGCGGCGCCGACGCTGCTCCCGAGAATCTCGCCGCTGTCATCGCCTACCAGCACGCGCGTCTTCGTACCACCTCCGTCGACTCCAACCACTACGCGCATCACGCTGCCTCCTCGGCCAGCTCGGGAACGGCGACTGGCGCCGGATGTGTGTACGACGACAG
>JBIQLU010000007.1:40023-46055 GCA_044463985.1 Gemmatimonas aurantiaca
GCGCCGAGCGTGAGCACCACGCCCCAGACCAGCGCGAAGCGCTTGGACATGCGGAGCGTCTCGGGCGAGTCGACGGCGCGTCCGGTGAGTGGCAGGTAGATGTCGTGGATCGAAGCGGCGGCGAGCGAATTGATGGCGCCCGAATGCGTGCTCATCGTGGCTGCGATGATCGCCGCGACTATGAGACCGAGCAACCCCGTCGGCATGTGCTCCACTATGAAAGTCGGGAAGATCACGTCCGAGCTCT
The DNA here is from genome assembly GCA_044463985.1 of Gemmatimonas aurantiaca. Taxonomy (GTDB): domain Bacteria; phylum Gemmatimonadota; class Gemmatimonadetes; order Gemmatimonadales; family Gemmatimonadaceae; genus JADGGM01. The sequence continues at coordinate 40,271 of JBIQLU010000007.1, forward strand.
CGAACGCGCGGCCGGCGTAGAAGACCCAGAGTCCGAGACCGATCACGAGGAAGAGCGCGAACTGAAGGAACACGGCGAAGCCGCTGCCAATGATGGCTTTCTGGGCATCGCGCAGATTGCGCGCGGAGAGGAGGCGCTGGACGATGAGCTGGTCCGTGCCGTGCGAGGCCATGGCGAGGAAGGCGCCGCCGATCACGCCCGCCCAGATGGTATGCGGCCGATCGAAACCGGTATACGTATCTATCAGCCGCAGCTTCCCGGCGGCCGCCGCGCTGGAGAAGATCTCGCTCCACCCTCCCTGAACGGCCTTCCCGATCAGGACGCACGCCATGATGCCGCCGAAAAGGTAGATCCCCGCCTGGAGAAGCTCGGTCCACACCACCGCCTTCATGCCGCCCTTGTAGGTGTAGAGCACAGTCAGCGCTCCGATGATCAGGACCGCCAGCGGGAGTACGAGCGCCTTGTTGTGTACCGAAGGGCTGATGATGAGCGCCACAGGGATCGCGGTGGCGAACACGCGGACCGAATCGGCGAGCGCTCGCGTGACCATGAAAACGATCGACGTGAAGCGTCTCGTGGCGAGGCCGAAGCGCTGCTCGAGCATCGCGTACGCGGTCACCAGCTTACCGCGGAAGTAGCGCGGGAGGAGTACCGCGGCGACCACGAAGCGACCGACGATGTACCCCATCACGATCTGCAGGAAACCGAGATCGCCGTGCACGGTGCCGGGTCCATACGACAGCCCCGGCGTACTGATGAACGTGAGAGCGCTCGTTTCCGTGGCGACGATCGAGAGCATCAGCGCCCACCACGGGATGCTGTGCCCGGCCACGAAGTAGTCTGTCGAGTCGCGCTGGCGCCGGCCCAGGAATATCCCGAAGGCCGTGATGCCGAGCAGGTAGACGACGAGTACTAGCGCGTCGAGCGCGCCGAATGTGCCGCCCATCAGGCGTCTACTCCGGGCGGCGCGAGCTCACGGCGCGATTCACTGAACGACATAGGCCTCCATGGCGAAGTACTCGGCGAGGCCGAGCGCGTCGAGCTCGGCGGCGGTTCCCTTGTTGCGTGCTTCGACCCTCTGCCAGAACTCGCGATCGTCCTGACCGGGGAAGGGGGCTGTATCCTTCTGCGACTGGTGCTTGAAGATCGCCTGGATCTTCAGGCGAAGCTCTTCCTGCGAGAGTGGAACGAGCCAGGTGGCGTCGGTGACTGGCCACTCCTGCCAGGCGCCGCGGTAGAGCCAGACTTCCGGCCGGCGACTCCGGCCGGAAGTCTGAATCTCAGTGTGAGCGTCCACGCTCTGCGTCGGCGTCCGTTCGTCCCCGCGTTCGGAAGCGGCCGCGCCCGCGCCATACATCTCCTCGAGCGCCGTGTCGATCGCCTCCTTGCACATCCGATGGGTGCCGTGCGGATCGGAAAGGTCGCCGGCGACGAAGATGAGATCGGGGCCGAACTCCTCGATCAACTGGCGCACGATAGCCACGTCGGCGGGACCGATGGGATCCTTGCGAACCTTGCCGGTGCGGTAGAAGGGAAGGTTCAGGAAGTGCGCTGCGCTGCGCGAAAGGCCGAGCACTTCGATACCGCTTACCGCTTCGGTCTCGCGGATCTTGCGCTTGATGTCGAGCACTTCCTGGATGTCCACATCGCCAGGGCGCTTGTTCGCGAGCGAGTCGAGAACCTTGCTGGAGAGTGCGTCGATCCGTTCGCGCGACACGTAGTCGTCCACCGCCATGCGGCAGAGGAAGTCGATGTGCCTGCGCACGTCGTGGTCGAAGACGGCGATGTTGCCGCTCGTCATGTAGGCGACGATGATCTCGTTCTCGTTCTCGATCAGTTTGCGGAGGATTCCACCCATCGAGATGACGTCGTCGTCCGGGTGCGGCGAGAAGCAGATGATGCGCTTCCCGCGCGGGAGCTTGGAGCGCCCGCGTATCTTCGCGCCGAGCGCGTTGAACACCATCCCATTGAGCGCTCCGGGTGAACCGTGCAGCGCCACCAGCGACGAGAGTCTGTTCTCGGCGTAGTCCTTCTGCGTGAGCTTGAGGATTCCGCGTCCCGATCGGCGCGCGAGCCACGTCACCGCGCGAACCGCGAGCTCGTCGGTCCACTCGACCTCGTCGACCAGCCATGGAGTCGCGATCGGAGTGAGTTCTGCCGCAGCGGCGCGATCGAGATAGAAGGTGGTGTCGGAGTGCTTCTGGAGGAACGTCGCCGGCACTTCGAGGTCGATCTCTCCCTCGACCGCCTTTCGAACGACGTCCGCCTTGTGCTCGCCCGTGGCGAGAATGAGAATCTCGCGCGCCTCCATGATCGTGCCCACGCCCATGCTGATCGCTTCGCGCGGGACATTGTCCTCGCCGAAGAAATCGGCGGCGGCGTCTTTCCGCGTGACCATGTCGAGCGTCACGAGCCGGGTGCGGCTGTCGATCCCGGAGCCGGGTTCGTTGAAGCCGATGTGGCCCGTCTTGCCGATGCCGAGGATCTGGATGTCGATTCCGCCAGCTTCGCGGATCTGCTCTTCGTAGCGGCGAGTCTCGGCGGCGACCTGATCGCGCGGAATGTCGCCGCGTGGAATGTGGACGTTCTTCGGGTCGAAGTCGACGAAGTCGAAGAAGTTCTCCCACATGTACCGGGCGTACGAGTGGATGCTGTCGGCGGCGATCCCGAAGTATTCGTCCAGATTGAAGGTGACGACGTTCGCGAAGCTCAGTCCCTCCTCCCTGTGCATGCGAATGAGTTCGCGGTACACGGGAATGGGAGTGGAGCCGGATGCGAGTCCCAGCACCGCCTTGCGGCCCGTGGCAGCCCTCTCCCGGATCAGCTCAGCCATGCGACCGGCGATGAGGCGGCCCATCTCGTCGTGGCTGTCGACGACTACCGTGCGGATATGCATTGGGATGGATGCGTGACCCTGGAAGGGTGCGAGCGGAAGGTGTGGTGAGGATACGAGAAAGCCCGCGATTCACCGTGGGATCGCGGGCCTCGTCGACTGATCACAATCTTCGCGACCGGCCGGCGCCGTTCGCCGGGCGGAGTGGCGAGAGAGCCGTGCCGATCGCTCGTCGGTGCGAGGGGAGCACTCCCTGCCGACTTCAGGCCGTGAACGAGCTTCCGCAGCCGCAGCCGCCCGTGGCGTTCGGGTTGCTGAACGTGAACCCCGAACCCTGCATCGAAGAGACGTAATCGATGGTCACTCCGTCGAGATACTGCGCGGAGAACGGGTCGACGAAGACGTTGAAGCCTTCCTGCGTGACGACGAGATCGTCGTCCGCCTTCTGCTCCTCGATCAGGAGGCCGTAGCGGAAGCCGCTGCAGCCGCCGGGCTGGACGCTGACACGAAGACCACCCTGGTCTTCCGAGACGCCTTCCTGCTCCATGAAGCGCTTGACCTCGACGGCCGCGTTGGGCGTGATGGTCACGGTGACTGCGGGCTGTTGGGTAGTGCTCATTCGAAACCTCGCTCGAAGTTGGCGGGGACCAGGCCCCGGCTACACTCGTAAATTAGCAATCGTCGGACCGTCCATCAACGGGGAACTTCGGTGGAAAGCACGACGCCATCCTCCGCGGTCGAGAGCCCCGCTCCCAGTGTATACGCTCGGCCGGGCAAACGCGTTCCGCGATCAACGTGCCGCGATCGCGTCGTGGCCGAGGCTCGCATCCTGCGCCTCCGCCACGGCATCCGCGAGCGCGGAGCGCACCGCGTACACGCCACGGTTCTCGCGACTCGGATCCACGCGGTTGCTGAGCAGGATAACGAAGAGATCGCGGTCCGGGTCCATCCATATCGACGTTCCGGTGAAGCCGGTGTGTCCGAAGGCATGCCGTGAAAGGAGGTGGCCCGCGGAGTTCGTTCCGCTCGGCACTTCCCAGCCCAGCGCCCGATTCGAGAGCGTCGAATCCTGAAGCTGGGTGAACGCCTCGACGGCGTCCTTACCGAGGACGCGCACGCTGTCGTAAACGCCACCGCGCAGGTACATCTGCGCGAAGATCGCCAGGTCATGGCCCGTGCTGAAAAGTCCCGCATGGCCCGCGACGCCGCCCAGAGCGTAGGAATTCTCGTCGTGTACCTCGCCGTAGACCAGCCGTTCGCGCCACGGATCGCGCTCCGTGGGAGCGATGCGCTGGCGCAGCCATGCCGGCGGGCGGTACATGGTCGACTTCATCCCGAGCGGCCCGAATACGTGGAGCGAGAGGTAGCCGTCGAGCGACTCTCCGGAGATGCGCTCGACGATCTTGCCCAACGTGATGATTCCGAGGTCGCTGTAGACCATCCGGACGTTGGGGAGAGTGTCGAGGGGAGTCGTGAATACCAGATCGATCGCCTCTTCGGGAGTGCTGGCTTCCTTGTAGAGCGGCCGCCACGCGGGGAGCCCGGAGCTGTGGGTGAGCAGATTCCTCACCGTGACGAGCTCCTTGTTCTTCCCGGTGAACTCGGGGATGTATTTCTGGACCGGCGCGTCGAGGTTCAGCCGCCCCTGCTCCCAGAGCTGCATCGCGGCGGTCGTCGTCCCGATGACCTTGCTCAACGAGGCCATGTCCCACATGGTGTTCTCGTCGGGCACGGGGGAGGTGGCCCAGTCGAGATGCCCGACGCCGATGCTGGCGTAGATGGCGTCCTTGCTTCCAACCACGGCGAAGGCACCCGGATAGGCGCTGTCGGCGAGCCCTCGAAGGAGCACGGCGCGTACGGAATCGGTGATGGCGGCGCTGGAGGGAACCGTGGAGAGAGCGGGACGCGGTCTCGCAGTGGCGCAGGCGGCGAGGAGAAGCGCGCTCGCTGCAAGCGGTGCGCGGCGGGCAACGCGCAGTGTCGCTGCCGATGGGCGTAGGTGGAGAGTTGGCGTCTGTTTCATCGAGGAGGGGTGGAGTCGGTCCGGCGCTGAGGCTGTTGCGGAGCCTGCCAATCCTGCATCTTCAGGGTGGGTGAGCGCAAGCGCTGCTCGGGTGTTCGCCCGCAGCTTTCTTCACAAGGAGAATAATCCATGAAAGGCTTGCTGGCCGTCGTGCTCGTGCTGGTGGTTGCCGCATGCGGCTCCCGGAGCGTGAAGGTTGGAACGGGAGTGACTCCTTCGAGCGGAGTGTCGCTGAACGTGAGCAACACGCTCTCCCAGGAGGTCAACGTGTATGTCACGAGCGGCGGCACCGATATACTCGTTGGCGCGGTGGCTGCGAACAGCACGAAGGCGCTCGCGGTGAATGGCGTGGCCGAAGGTTCCACGGTTTCCCTCAAGGCCGTGACCGTGGACGGTACACGTACGTACACTCGTGACGGCGTCGTGCTCTCGGGCAGCTACGCGTGGACGTTGCCGTAACGCGCGGCTTGCTCCCGTCATCGCCACCGGGTAGTTTACCGCGCCGGAGCACCGCTCCGGCCCGTCCAGCATTCGGAATCGAAATCGGCACACTGTGTTAGGCTACCGGCGGGATAATCCATTGGACGGGACGCATCCGCACGGGCGGACGCTTTTCCGGTTTGACGGCGCTGTTCGACGCAATTCACGGGATGGTGGCTCCTTGCACCACCCGGAGCTCGTCGGTCGGCGCCTTCTGCGATTCCACCATTGACGATCACTGCGTGGGTCAGAGCTCGGTGGCGTGTCGCGGCATACCGCGGCGACTCGCAGACGGAGCATGCCGATGCCACGCGCGCGCTGAGTGAGGCATCCGCCTCGGCCAGCCCGGCCGGCGAATCCGCATGTCCGCGCTCCATTGTGAAAGGAGAATAATTTCGTGCAGGGTTCCAGCGCGGCCGACGATCGGCCTGCTTCGCGACCGGGTGCGC
>JBIQLU010000008.1:0-4476 GCA_044463985.1 Gemmatimonas aurantiaca
TCATCCCCGATAGGTGCAAAGGCGCTCGCCAATGAAGCAGACACAACCACTGTTGTTTCCAGAATCGGTCCAACGATCGCTCCGCGAGCTCCCAGTCATCGGCGAGCAGAGCGACATTACCTATTACGACGCGCACGCGCGCAGCGTGCTCAACGGACCCGAGACCACGGGGATGGGCTTCTGGTCCATCAACCCGTACACCGGGTGCGCCTTCGGCTGTGCCTACTGCTACGCGCGCTACGCCCACCGCTACGTGATGGAGCGCGCCGCCACGGCCGATCGCCTCGCCGGTGCCGCGGAGCGCGATGTGGGAAGTATCCCGCCCTGGCTCGCCTTCGAGCGCCACATCTTCGTGAAGCGCAACGCGGCGCAGGCGCTCGCGCGCGCGCTCCGCCAGGGGAGCGAGAAGCACCTCGCACTCGTGCGCGGCGAAACCATCGTCATCGGCACCGCCACCGATCCGTACCAGCCAGCCGAGCGCCGCTACCGCGTGACGCGCGAGATCCTCGAGCTCCTCGCCACACACCCCGGGCTCCGCATCACGATCATCACCAAGAGTCCGCTCGTCACACGCGATGTCGCGCTCCTCGCGCGCATCTCGCAGCGCTCGGCGCTCTCGGTGCACATCTCGCTCATCACGCTCGACCGCGCTCTCGCGCGCCGCATCGAACCGCGCGCGCCCACGCCCGACGCGCGGCTGCGCGCCATCGCGCGGCTCGCCGAAGCGGGCGTGAACGTGGGCGTCAACTGCATGCCGGTTCTCCCCGGCATCACCGACGACCCGCGCGCTCTCGAGGCGCTCGTGAAGCGCGTCGCCGAAGCGGGCGCGCTGCGACTCGGCGCCTGCTCGCTCCGCCTCCAGCACGAGGCGCGCAAGCGCTACCTCCCCTTCATCGCGCAGGAATTTCCGCACCTCGCCGAGCGTTACAGGGAGGCGTACGCCCGCGACTCGTCGCTCGGCGAACGCTATCGCTCCGGACTCGCCGCGTTCATGGAGCGCGCCTGCAAAAAGTACGGTGTCGGCTGGCGCACCTACGGCTATGACGAGGATATCGAGCAGGATGCCACCACCGTCCCGGCTCGCGTAGCCGAGCAGCTCTCGCTGCCCCTGTATCCGGCATTGGCGATGTCCGCGTCGCTATGAGCGCGCCGGCCATCGCCGTAGACGCCCTATCCGAAATTCAGAAGCGCATAGCGCTCATCACGAGCGCGGAGCCGGCCGATCCATCGTCGGCGCTCGGCACCGGGATCGCCGGGCTCGACGCGGTTCTCTCACGCCGCGGCATCCCGCGCGGCCGGCTCACCGAAGTGGTCGGCGCACGCGGCAGCGGGAAGGCCACGCTTCTCCGGTGCATGACGATGGAAACCATCTCGCGCGAGCTCGGCGTGGCTTACGTAGATGCATCACGCACGCTCGCGCCGCGCGACTGGGCGGGCGTGGCCAGCGAAGCGGGCGATGCGTTCTGGGTGGTGCGGCCGCGGCAGGCTAGCCGCGGTGCATGGTGCGCCGACGTGCTTCTCAGGAGCGGTGCCTTCGCGCTCGTAGTGCTCGACGGCGCGCCGCCGCTCACGCGTTCGATAGCCGTGCGTCTCACGCGTCTCGCGCACGACGCCGCAGCCGCGCTGGTAGTGGTAGGCGGCGACCATGCGCCGCCCAGCATGCTTTCCGGCGCGCTTCGCCTGCACGTGAGCCGCATGCGACCGAAGCCGCGATACGACATCACCTCCGCCGGCGCCGATCCTCCCACACCTCCAGGCGTGATGACGCGATGGATGACCATCGCTGTGGAGAAAGGAGGAAGAGGACAACGCCGGATAGTGGAGGTGGAGCATGCAGTCAGCGTGGCGCATCGCCTGTGTGCGCATCCCGAGGTTCCCGATCGCCGCGGCGCAGCGCGAACGGGAGGGGGCAAAGGACGCGAAGAACGAAGCGGCACGAAAGCACGACAGCCACGGCGGGGGAACGAGCGCAGCGAGGATGCCGAGCGGCTCATCCCGGAGCTCGCTTCCGTGGGATGATCGCACCATCGAGCGCGCGGCGATGGAAGTGACAGCGGCGCTCGTCGCGGCGAGTCCGCGCGTCACGCCGGCGGCCGGCGAGCTGGGGATCTGGTGGGTTGGCGCCAACGGCTTCGACCGGATCGGCGGCGAGATGCAACTCGCGCGCGCGCTCCTCGACATAGCCAAACGCTGGAGCCCGCGCGCGCGTGTGGCGGTGGCCGGCTCCTGCGTGGCGGCGCGCGCCGCCACGTGGTCTTCCGCGCGCGGGCCGCGCGGTCGCGATCCCGTCATAGTGCCAGCAGGCGGCGATGCGTGCTATCTCTCGAGCGCGCCGCTCGCTCTCATCCCCATGGACGTCGAGTTGCGCGATGCGCTCGCATCGCTCGGCATCCGCACGGCGGGCGAGCTCGCCGCGCTCGACGCCGAGGATGTGGAGCGCCGCTGGGGAGACTACGGACTCGATGCATGGCGTCTCTCGCGCGGCCACGACCGGCGCCGACCCGCGCTCACGCGCGTGGAAAGTCCGCGCTCGGTGGAAGCAGCGCTCTCCTCCCCCGCCACCACCATCGAGCCACTTCTCTTCCTCGTGCGCGCCGCGCTGGTACGGCTCGCGGAAGAGCTCACGAGCGACGGACGCTCCGCGGCGACGGTGGCGATCACGCTCGTCCTCGACGACATACGCAGCGCGCTCCCGCAGGGCGCAGCTCCACACACCGTCACGCGCGAGGTGCGCCTCCCCCGCCCCACCGCGCGCGCCGCGCATCTCTTCGAGCACTGTCACGCGCTCCTCGAGCGCTGGCCGCTCGATGCATCGGTGAGCGCGCTGCGCGTGGCCATCGCCGCCACGGCACCGTCGTCCGGCGAGCAGGGCGACCTCCTGTCAGCCTCCTGGCGCGACGCGACAGCGATGGACGCCGCGCTCGCGCGGCTGCGCGCCGAGCTGGGGAGCGGGAGCGTGGTGCGTCCCGTGGAGCGCGACGAGCACCGGCCCGATCAGGCGGGCGAGTGGGGGGAGGGGGGAGAAAACGGGAAGCAGAGAGCAGGAAGCAGGAAGCAGAAAGTGCACACGAACCCTGGTCATGCTCACGGTAACGGATACCCATTCTTCGGCCATCCCCGCAAAAACCAAAGTCATTCCCGCGAAAGCGGGAATCCATTCTCCGGGGATCCACCACAACGCGTGCTGCGGCTGGTGGAAGACCCCGAGCCGGTGGAGGTGGAAGTGGACGTGAAGCGAGGCACGGAAGCGCCGTGCGCCGTGTGGTGGCACGGCCGCCGCGTGGCGATCACGCGATGCGCCGAACCGGAGCGACTGTCGGGGAAGTGGTGGGATGACGATGGCGCGTACCGGCGCGACTACTGGCTCTGCGACAGCGACAGCGGCGAGCTTCTCCTCTTCGTGGACCGCGTGGGCGCCGACCGGTGGTACCTGCAAGGGTGGTACGACTGAGCACCGCGGAGCACGGCCGTTCCGCGAGCGCCACGAATCCGGAGTACGTGGAGCTGCACTGTCATTCCGCGTACTCCCTTCTCGACGGCGCGTCGCTCCCCGAGGATCTCGTGGAGCGCGCGGCCACGCTCGGGCAGCGCGCTCTGGCACTGACCGATCACGATGAGCTGGGCGGAGTGGTGGCCTTCGCGCAGGCGGCGCACGAGAAGGAGATCGGCGCGATCATCGGCGCGGAGATCACCGTTGCGGACACTACGGACACCGGAGGCGCGACTGGAGTTGCAGGCGACGCAGGTTCGCACCTCGTGCTCCTCGCCATGGACCGTGAGGGATACGGCAACATCTCCACCCTCGTGACGCGCGCGCGGATGGACAACCCGCGTGGCAAACCGCGCGTGTCGCTGGAACTCGTGGCCCGGCACGCGCGTGGCCTCTTCGCGCTCACCGGCTGCATGCGTGGCCGCGTGCCGTCGCTCGTAGCGCGTGGCGAGTCGTCCGCCGCGCGCTACGCGGCCGCGACGCTCAGCGACATCTTCGATGGCCGCGTGGCCATCGAGTGCTGGGACCACGGCCTCGCCGAGGAGCACGCCGTGGTTCCGCAGCTCGTGCGCATCGCGCGCGACATCGGCGTGCGGTGGGTGGTGACCAACGACGTGCACTACGCCACTCCCGACGCGCGCGTGACGCATGATGTTCTCCGCGCGTTGCGCCACGAGCGCACGCTCGCCGAGATGGGCACCCGTCTCCGTCCCAACGGCGAATGGTATCTCAAGAGCGCCGCGCAGATGTGGCAGCGCTGGCGGCTCCATCCCGAAGCCCTCCGCGCCACCGTGGAGATCGCCGAGTGCTGCAGCTTCAGGATGCGCGACCTGCGTCCCACCTTTCCTCTCCCTCCAGGCGGGGACGCCGACGAACGTCTTACCCGGCTCGTGGATAAGGGAGCGCGGGAGAGGTATGGGGGAGAAGATCACGGAAAGCAGAAAGCAGAAAGCAGGAACTGCACGTACTCCACAGTCATTCCCGCG
>JBIQLU010000008.1:4576-5746 GCA_044463985.1 Gemmatimonas aurantiaca
CGGCAGGAGATGCCGGACATCGACATCGACTTCGCCCATCGCGACCGCGAGCGCGTGCTGCAGTACGTGTACGAGAAGTACGGCCGCGAGCACGCGGCGATGGTATGCGAGCAGATCACCTACAGGGAGAAGTCGGCGAAGCGCGACGTACAGCGGGTGCTGGGCCACGAGGCGAACGACGAAGTATCAGATCGGGTGAGCTCGATAGCCCAACGCCTGCTCCGCCTCCCGCGCCACCGCTCAATCCACGTGGGCGGCTTCGTGCTCACGAAGGAACCGCTGCACACGGTCGTACCGATCGAGCCGGCCTCCATGGCCGACCGCACCGTCATCCAGTGGGAGAAGGACGACGTCGAGGCGATGGGGATGGTCAAGATAGACCTCCTCGGCCTCGGCATGCTCACCCTCCTGCAGGACTGCATGCGCTACATCCGCGAGATGCGCGGCATCACGGTGGATATTGCGAAGCTCGACCACGCCGACCAGGCAGTGTACGACGACCTCTGTCGCGCCGATACAATAGGCATCTTCCAGGTGGAGAGCCGCGCGCAGATGAACACGCTCCCGCGGCTGAAGCCGCGCTGCTTCTACGATCTCGTCGTGGAAGTGGCGCTCATCCGGCCGGGACCGATCCAGGGGGAGATGGTGCACCCGTATCTGCGCCGGCGCTCGGGCGAGGAGGAGGTGACCTATCCGCACCCGAAGCTCGAACCCATCCTCGAGCGCACGCTCGGCGTTCCGCTCTTCCAGGAGCAGGGGATGCGCGTGGCGATCGAGGCGGCCGGCTTCACCGCCGGCGAGGCCGACGCGCTGCGCAGGGCGATGGGGCACAAGCGCAGCCGCGAGCGGATGGCGGCGATCTGCGAGAAGCTCGTCGACGGGATGCGACGCAACGGAATCTCCGAGGACACGGCGCGCAGGATCTACAGCCAGATAAACGCCTTCGCCGACTACGGCTTCCCCGAGTCGCACGCGGCGAGCTTCGCGCTGCTCGTGTACGCGAGCGCGTACCTCAAGCACTACTACGCGCCCGAATTCACCGCGGCGATCCTCAACGCGCAGCCGATGGGTTTCTACTCGCCCGGTACGCTGATCGAGGATGCACGCCGCCACGGAGTGACCGTGCTCCCCATGGACGTGACGAAATCGCTGTACGACTGCACGCTGGAG
>JBIQLU010000008.1:5846-13226 GCA_044463985.1 Gemmatimonas aurantiaca
ATGGTGCGGCTCGGGCTCCGCATGGTGAAGGGATTCGGCTCGCGAGCACGCGAGAAGCTGGAGCGGGCGCTGCGCGAAGGCGGGAGCTTTCAATCGATCGGTGATCTCATCGCTCGCTCCGGGCTCGACCGACGGGCGCTGCGTGCGCTGGCCGATGCGGGCGCGCTCGACTCGCTGGTGGCCGACGAGCCGGTTCGCCGCCGTCGCCGCGCCGCCGTATGGCGGATGCTCGAGGAATTCCGTGGCGAGGCGGGCCCGCTCGCGCCGTTGCGACCCGTCATGCAGATCCCTCCCAGCGTGCCCGCGCACTCGCCGCGCGAGATCACCGCCGCCGACTACCGGCTCACCGGCGTGTCGCTCAGCGGACACCCGATGGTCCACCTGCGCCATCTGCTGGCTCCCAACGGAGTGCGCACCGCGCACGACGTTCACACACTCGCCGATGGCACGCGCGACGTGGCGGTGGCCGGAATCGTGATCTGCCGCCAGCGCCCGCCCACCGCCAAGGGCTTCGTCTTCCTCACGCTCGAGGACGAGACCGGGCTCGTGAACGTGATAGTTCCGCCGAAGCGCTACGAGAAGCAGACGGAGCTCATCTCCACCGCACGACTCATCCTCGTGCGCGGAACGCTGACGGTGGAGCAGACGGTGGTGAATCTGAGGGGCGAGATCTTCCGCGAGCTGCACGCCGATGTGGGCGCGGAGGGGGAGAGGGGGCACGACTTCCACTGAAGGACTACATCGTTCACCATCACGCGCGTCACCCGGACGAGGATGTGACCGCCACCGACGAGGGAGTAGTCAGCCCGTCCAGAGCAACCCCCGACGATCGGGTGGACCGGAGTAAGTGACTGCCAATCAATGACCTCTGACTAGCCACGAGAAGCCAACGCATGAACTATCAACTTGATATTTTTTGATAGTTTACTGATAATTACAAGGTCGCTCGAGCCCTTTCCGAGGTTCCGATGAAGATTCCGGTCCGCCCACCACCAATCGATGAGCTCATCAACGTCGTCGTGCGGACCGACCTGGAGCCGAATGCGTTCCAGCTCGTGTTTCAGGGCGGCCATGGCCCGGCTCCGCACGGCAAGTACTATCACTGGGACCGATTCCGTCACATCGAGACGCCAGCGGGATTGACTCCCGAGCAATACTGGCTCGCTGTCAAGCTCGCGCGACGCCAGCTATACCGTCCTTTCTCGCTGCGAGACGGGGAGGGAGACCCGTTCCAATTCGCTCTACCTCCGCTGGCCCTGGAGATGCTCCATTACGTGGATCGGCACGCTAGCGGAATAATCGGTGCACCGGCGCAGGTCACGAATCCAGCCACGCAGGCGACGTACCTTCTAAAGTCGATCGCCGAGGAATCCATCCGGTCCAGCCAGTTGGAAGGCGCGTCCACCACGCGCAGAGTGGCGAAGGACATGATCCTGGAGGGGCGAACCCCTCGCACCCGCAGCGAGCGGATGATCATGAATAACTTCGCCGCCATGCAGCGTGTAAGGCAGGTTCGGAACGAGCCGCTCACTCCGGATCTGGTCCTGGCCATCCAGGCTACTTTGACGAATGGCACACTGGATGTTCCAGACGGCGCCGGGCGGTTGCGGAGAGCGGACGAAGACATTCACGTCGAGGATGAGACCGGGACGACTCTGCACATCCCGCCGCGAGCCGAAGAGCTGCCCGCGAGAATGAAAGCGCTCTGCAGATTCGCGAACGGTGAGGACACTCGGGAATTCATCCATCCGGTCGTGCGCGCCATACTCGTGCATTTCTGGCTCGCCTACGACCACCCGTTCGTCGACGGAAATGGTCGCACGGCACGCGCGCTCTTCTATTGGTCGATGGCGCACGAGGGATACTGGCTGGCAGAATACGTGTCGATATCGCGTATCCTGAAGCGCGCACGTGCGCAATACGCACGATCATTCCTCTATACCGAGACAGACGAGAACGATGCGACCTACTTCCTGCTCTACCAGCTGCAGGTACTGAAACGCGCCATCCGTGACCTGCATGCTTACCTGGACCGGAAGGCGAGCGAGATCCACGATGCGGAGCTTCTCATGCGCCGCTCATCGACGCTCCGCGGCATGCTCAATCACAGACAGCTCGACCTTCTGACTCATGCCCTCAAGAACCCCTACACCACCTATACCATCGAGTCGCACCGGCGTGCACACCAGGTAGCGTACGGCACCGCGCGCAACGACCTCCTCGACCTCGCGCGCCATAGGCTCCTCAGAAAGGCGAAGCGTGGGCGCGCGTTCGCATTCGTGGCGCCCGATGATCTTCGCGTGCGTCTCTCCGGCGCAACACGCTGACCCTCCGAACGGATCATACATTCGATATCCGTTCCTCTCTCCAGAGAAGCTGCGCGTTCACAGCCACGATGATGGTACTGAGCGACATCAGCACCGCGCCCACGGCCGGCGAGAGGACGATCCCCCACGGCGCCAGCACTCCCGCGGCCAGCGGGATCGCCACGATGTTGTAGCCCGCAGCCCACCAGAGGTTCTGCACCATCTTCCTGTAGCTCGCGCGCGAGAGCTCGATGATGCGTGGCACGTCGCGAGGATCGCTGCGCACGAGCACGATGTCGCCCGCTTCCACCGCCACGTCGGTGCCGGCGCCGATGGCCACGCCCACGTCGGCGGTCGCGAGCGCCGGCGCATCGTTCACTCCGTCTCCCACCATCGCGACGCGCTTCCCTTCCCGCTGCAATCGCTGGATGTGCGCCGCCTTCTCTTCCGGCAGTACCTGCGCGAGCACGGTGTCGATCCCGAGGGCATGCGCCACCGCATCGGCCACGGCGCGCGAGTCGCCGGTCATCATCACCACCTCGATTCCCGCATCGTGCAGCCGGCGCACCGCCTCCGCCGACTCCGGACGCACCGCGTCGGCCACCGCGAACGCGGCAAGAACATCACGCCGCTCCAGCAGATAGACCACGCCCTCCCCACGCCCGGCCGCCGCATTGGCGAAGCGCTCGAGCTCCGGCGACGGAGTTACTCCGAAGCTCGCGAGCAGGTTCGGACCTCCCACCGCGAGCTCCCGCCCTTCCACGGTGGCGCTGACTCCGCGCCCGGCGATGGCTCGAAAGTCACCGGCCGCCGGCACGCCAAGCCCGCGCTCCGCCGCGCTTCTCACGATCGCCCGCGCTATCGGATGCTCCGCGTCGCGCTCCACGGCGGCCGCGAGACGAAGCGCATCGTCGTCCGCGATGTCTCCTTCCGTCAGCATCGCCACCACGCGATGCTCGCCGATGGTAAGCGTTCCGGTCTTGTCGAACACCACGCTGGTGAGATTCCGTGCATCCTCGAGTCCGCGCCGGTCGCGCACCAGGAGTCCCGAACGCGCGCCGAGCGTAGTGGAGATGGCGAGCACCAGAGGCACGGCGAGGCCGAGTGCGTGTGGACATGCTATCACCAGCACTGTGACGAGCCGCTCGATCGCGACCGCGGCGCCCGCGCCCACCGCGAGCCACGCCACGAGGGTGACGAGGCCGGCACCGAGCGCTATCAGCGTGAGCCAGAACGCCGCGCGGTCGGCTAGCGTCTGCGCGCGTGACTTCGAGCTCTGCGCCTGCTCCACCAGCCGCATGATCCCGGCGAGCGCGGTCCGCTCTCCGGTGCCGGTGACCTGCACGCGGAGCGAGCCCGCGCCGTTCACCGTTCCGGCGATGACCTGGTCGCCTTCACGTTTCGCGACGGGCGCGGACTCTCCGGTGATGAGCGCTTCGTTCACCGAGCTCTCGCCCGAGCGAACCACTCCGTCGGCCGGCACGGCGGCACCGGGTCTCACGAGCACCACATCTCCCTCGCGCAGCTCGGCGACGGGCACTTCTTCGACGTGCTCGCCCTCGCCTTCACCGTGCACGCGGACCGCGCTGTTCGGGAGCAGCTTCGCCAGCTCGCCGAGCGCTCCCTCGGCGCGCGAGATGGAGCGCATCTCTAGCCAGTGACCGAGGAGCATCACGGTCACCAGCGTAGCCAGCTCCTCCCAGAGCGGCATTCCCGGGAAGCCGAGCGTGACGACGGCGCTGAACACGAACGCCACGCATATCGCGAGCGTGATCAGCGTCATCATCCCCGGGAGCCGGACGCGCAACTCGCGCACCGCTCCCCGGATGAACGGGACGCCGCCGTAAAGGAAGACCGCCGTACCGAAGAGGGCGGGAATCCAGCGGGAGCCGGGGAAGCCGGGAGCCGTGTAACCGAACGCGTTCTGGAGCATGTGACCCCAGATGAGCGTCGGGATCGTCAGGAGGAGCGAGATCCAGAATTTGTCACGGAACATCGCCACACTGTGCCCGGCGTGGGCATCGTGTGCCGCGTGCGCACCCCGCGTGCCGTGCGCACCATGCGCGTCGTGTGTGGCATGCGCGTCGTGTGCGACGTGCACCCCATGCGCGTCGTGTGTGGCATGCGCGTCGTGCCCATGGTGCCGTGCATGATCTTCGTTCACGATGCGCCTCGGTTCACCATCGCGATCGTGGCCGCGCACGATGCGCCGGTGACGGGTGATCCATCTGCATCATCTCGTGTCCCCCGTGGCCACGATCCTCCGCTCCGTGCATCGACATCGCGGCGGGACGAAAGCGCAGATACACGGCGAAGCCGGCCGGTGCTCGAGTGCCGTACACGCCGCGCAGCGCTTCGGGGAGGAAGCCAACCGACCCGCGCGCACCCACCCCCATCGTCCCTCCCACCAGCCTCGCAATCTCGCGGACGTAGCCGAGCGCGATCGAGCCGATGCGAAACCGCGTGTCACTCTCATCCGCGCTCGCGTCGAGCAGACCGAGGCCTGGATGCAGCGCGGGCTCGATCACGAGCTCCTCCGCACTCTTCTCGACATACTCCGCGCGCCCGAAAAGTGTGTTGCGGTCGTCGAGCTCGATGCTGGTCTCGGCCAGGACGCTGTTCGACAAGGTGGCTCCCGCGTGCTCGTTGCCTCCGTAGATCACCGCGCTCGACCAGCGACCCGAGTTACCCATCGTCCGTTCGTGCAGGACGGAGCCGGTGATGCGCCGCACCGACTGCTCCGGATGCAGTTGCTCGGGACTGGCTAGATACGCGTACGACCCGCTCACGCTCCACGCGGGTGACGGATTCACCGTGATGCGTCCGGCGTACGAGTCGAGTCTCCTGCCGCGATAATCGAAGTTGGTTCTGTCCTCATCCGGCTCGCGTCCGTTGAATATCGAGCCCTCCACCTTCACGCGTCTGGTGAATATTCCAGCGGTGACCACGCCGAACGATATGTGCGTGGCGTCCTGCCAGTGATGTCCCAGCGGCGCGAATGGATCGGCGGCGGCGGAAGGACGGTGCGGGAAGGCGACCGGCCCTGCGGCCGGTTCCCCTACGGGAGCGACATAGAGCTGCAGCGCCACGGTCTTCGAGAGCGGGCGCTCGTACACGGCGGCCAGCTCCATGAAGAGGTCGTGAGGATGCTGCCGATCGTGCAATGGGCGTCCGCGATACACCTCGCCTGACTGCAGCAGCAGTGGGTAGCCACGGGAGCTCACGGTCCACGGCTCGAGGCTGAGCATCGCTCGCAGTTCCATGCGCCCGGCGCCGAGCGCGCGGCTCGCGCCGAGCATCCCCCAATTGATGCTGCCGAGCTGCGAGTCCCCCCGATCGCTTCCCTGCTGATCGTACTGGACGTACGCTACGCCGTGGAGCATGAGATTCCAGCGGCCCGCGCGGAACATGCGCGCGTACATCGGCGCCAGGTCGGGCAGCCAGCTCGTGCCCGATCCAACGCGCGTCATTGGCAGGCCGAGCACCGATGATTCGTCCGCCGGAGGACGGCTGACCGGATGATGCTGCTGGGCGCTCAGCGTCGTGGCAGTCGCCGCGAGCAGGGAGCTCGTGACCATGGCGACTGCGAGCACGATGCGAGAGGGAATCATCCCCGCAAGCTAAGGCGGGACGCTTGCCGGCGTGGATGCCCCGCTTCGTGCTGACTCGCTCTACCTACTGTCTCCGCCGCCTCGTTCCGCGCCGTCCGCGCGACTTCTCTCGGAGAAGCAGAAGCCCGAGCAGGAGCGCGCCAGTCCCCATCATGGCGAACGCGGGGAGCAGCGATGCGGTCTTCGCCGGAACGAGTCCTTCCTCGCGGGCATCGCGCGCCGACATCGGCGGCATGTACGCCGCCCTGTGCGCGGGATCTCCAACGGAACGCTGGCCACTCGGCGTTCTCGCATCAGCGAGCGACGTCGGTACCGTCGCGCCGGCCCCGGATGCGGTGGTGTCGGACGACGAATCCGCGAGTGGGCCAAGCGCGCCGGTGGACACCGCGAGTGTGGGAGCCGCGCCTGGTGCTGCCGCGCCTGCGGGACCCATCCCCGGTTGCGCAGGCGTCTCGGCGACGTGCTTGATGCCGAGGACCGCGGCGATGAGACCGGCGAAGAGGCCGCCACCGAGCGCGCCGGCGATGTGTCCGTTCGCGGCGGCGTCTCGGTTCTGGCAGGCGCACGACTGCGCGGCCGCGCCTCCCAGAGGTACGCTCGTCAGGAGAGTCGCGGTGAGAAGTGTTGCGAGATGACGATGGTACCGCATGGAACAGGACCTCGCCCCAGCGAAGGGGCGCTGGTGTTGGGAGCGGCATCGCTCCGGATTCGCATCCTTGCACGGCCGCGCGCGAGGAGGTACCTCCAGCGGGCTCGACCGACAAATCATTTACCAAGAGAACGCCAAAGCGGAAAAAAAACAAGAGCCCGAAGTCACAAAATGCCCGGGTCTGCCATAAAATGTTACACGACTTGCGCTTGCGCGTTCAGAGCGGCACTCGTTCTGCGACACTCATCACTATTGGGAATCGGACGGCGAGACGATTGCGTACGCCGTGCATGACTCCGCACCGGCCACAGTGACCGGTACCCATTCAACTCGCGTGTGGAGGAGTCCGGCGATGAAATCCGGGAGAGCAGGCGCGCTGGCCGCAGCGGCGGGACTCGTGATGCTGGCGCTGGGCGCGGGGACTTTGCGCGCCCAGGAAAGCAACGATGAGGGGAGAATGCGTGCGCCGAGCGCGAATAGCGACGGACCATTCGGGCGATCCATCATCCCGGGCGTGCGAATTCTGACGGTGGGCGAGGGCGGGACGTACATCATCCTGCAGGACAACACCGTATGGGAAGTCTATCTCCCCGACCGCACGAGCACGGTGGGCTGGCGAGAGCAGGACTTCCTCGTGGTGAAGGAGGCGCCCGTCGGGCACGGGAACTACACGTACGAATTGTTCAACGGGCGCACGGAGGAGAAGGCGATAGTGCGCTTCGAGGGCAGGACCGGCTGAGCACGATCGCCGCGAGGCGCGCGATCATCTCTTCGCGCGCTTCCCGGCCTTCTTCGCTGATTTCTTCTTCGCGGC
>JBIQLU010000008.1:13326-19613 GCA_044463985.1 Gemmatimonas aurantiaca
GCGATCATCTCTTCGCGCGCTTCCCGGCCTTCTTCGCTGATTTCTTCTTCGCGGCCCCCTTCTTCGCCGACTTCTTCTTCGCGGCGCCCTTGCCGCGACTGGTCTTCTTCGCGGACTTCTTCTTCCCGGCGCTCTTGCGACGGGACTTCGCGGCTGCGCGCTTCCGTTTCGGCGGCGCGAGGATGGTGCCGCGGCACCTGGGCGAACCGCAGCGACAGGGGTAGCGCGCTTCGTCACTCTCGTCGGCGTCGGGCGCGCGCTCGTACTGATAGTCGTACACGAGCTCCGCACCCGGCTGAATGGTCTTGATCGACTCGATGTAGATGTGACTCCCGTCGATCACCGCCTCGCAATTGGGATCGCACGAGTGGTTGATGAAGCGCGCCTCGTTACCGCTCACGGCCGCATCGATGACGGTGCGATTGTTCAGAGTGAACAGAAATGTGTGGTGACGCCTCATCGTGTCGTCGTCGTAGCGACGGTCGGCTTCGGCGTGCGAGATGCGTTCGCCGACGTACTCTATCAGTCGCGTCCCTTTCCGGATGCGTCGCGTCGCGAACGCGCCGCGCCCCTGGATGGATGAAGATCGGATCTCGAAGTATGACTGGCTCGCTTTCGGCATTTCTCGTGTGGTTGATGAATGGAGGGCGCGCGAGCCCGGTGGCCGCCTGCGCGGTTGGCGCTCCCACCGCTCGTGGTCGCGCGGTGACTGGCGGTAACTAGAGGGAATCGTTGTCCGGCGTGCGCACCTTGATTTCGCCGGCGAGCGCCGGCTCCGGGGTGAAGTCCTCGCCCGGATTGATGAACTTGTCGCTCTCGACTCCGTACTGCTTCTCGTACAACTGGCGATAGCGGCCGCCCATCGCCAGCAGCTCATCCTGGGTCCCGCGCTCCACTACCTGCCCCTCCTCGAGCACCAGGATCTGATCGGCGCTGGCTATGGTGGATAGCCGGTGCGCTATCACGAAGGTCGTGCGCCCGCGTCGCAGCGAGCGGAGGCCATCGCGGATCAGCGCCTCGCTCTCCGAGTCGAGACTCGACGTGGCCTCATCGAGGATGAGTATCTGAGGATCGGCCAGGATGGCTCGCGCGATCGCCACGCGCTGCCGCTGCCCGCCGGAGAGCCGAACGCCACGCTCTCCCACCACCGTGTCGTAGCCTTCCTCGAACTCGACGATGAACTCATCGCAGTGCGCGAGCCGGGCCGCCTCGCGCACTTCGTCCATCGAGGCGCCGGGCCGCGAGAAGGCGATGTTCTCCGCCACAGTGCCGTCGAAGAGGAAGTTCTCCTGCAGTACAACACCGAGATGCGACCGGTAGTCACGGAGGTGAAGAGTGGCCAGATCGCGGCCGTCCACGAGCACGCGGCCGAGCGTCGGGCGGTTGAACGCCATGATGAGGCTGATCAGAGTGCTCTTCCCCGATCCACTCGATCCCACCAGCGCCGTGGTGGTTCCGGCCGGCGCATGGAAAGAAACCTCGCGCAGCACCGGAACTCCCGGCGTGTACTCGAAGCTCACGTCGTCGAAGGTGACGTCGCCTTGCAGATCGCCTATGGGAGCGCGCCGAAGATCCTCTTCGTCCTCGGTCGCCATCATGCGGATCTCGCGAATGCGGTCGAGCCCCGCGAAGGCTTCGCTTATCTGCGTGCCGATGGACGCTATCTGCACCAGCGGCTGCACCACGAGCCCCACGAAGATCCCGTACATCACGAAATCGCCCAGTGTCATCGTGCCCGCGACCACAGCGCGGCCACCGATCAGGAAGATCAGCACACCCACGCCGCCCACGATAACAGTGGAGAACGCCGTGACGGCCGACACGCCGGTGATCGAACGGGCGATGTTGCGCAGCAGCCGGTGCACGCCGCGCGCGAAGGTAAGCTGCTCACGCCGCTCCGCTGTGTATGTCTTCACCACGCGGATTCCGCTCAGCTCCTGCGAGAGCCGCCCGGTCACCTCCGCCGTGATCACGCTCCGCTCGCGGAAGATCGGCCGCAGCTTGTTGAACGCGAACGCCATCCCGCCTCCAAAGAGGATCAGGATGACCAGCATGAAGCTCGTGAGCTGCCAGTTGAGATAGAAGAGAACCGCCAGCGCGATGACCGCGGTCACGAGACCGCCGGCGAGCTGCACGAGTCCGGTTCCCACGAGATTCCTGATCCCGTCGGCGTCGTTGAGAATGCGCGAGATGAGGATGCCGGTCTGCGTGGTGTCGAAGAACGCGACGGGGAGTCGCAGCACGTGCGCGTTCACCCGCTTGCGCATCTCGGCGATCGCGCGCTGCGCCGCCACGCTCATCACCTGCGAGAGCGCGAAGCTGCTGCCCGCCTGGACTATCGTCGCTATTCCGATCGCGATCGCCATCGGGCCGAGGAGATCCGGCCGATGCTGCCCGATCACCTTGTCGATGAGCGTCTTGGTGCTGGCGGGGAGCACCAGCCCGGAGAGGCGGCTCACCAGCATCAGGAGGAGACCGAGTGCCAGCCGACTACGGTCGCGCCAGATGAGGCCGCGCGCCTCCTGCCACGCGTTGGCCATGTTCGGCTTTCGTTTCGGCTCGCGCGCCGCGTTCTGTCCGGCCATCGCGCGCCGGCCGCCCTGCCCGCCGACGTGGATCCCCGGTCCCCTCATGATGCCTGGACCCGTCATATACCTCCGCGGTCACGCTGGCTGCGCGACCTTTCGCAATATAGTGAGGGAGAGGGTAGCGCGAAGGCGAACGATCACTCCACCACTATGCGCGCGATGGCACTGTCGCCGTGCGCCGTGGTCGCGAGGATGGTGTGTTCGCCGGGTGTGAGAGCGAGACGCGAGCGATGCCACGCGCTCCCATCCACGATCCAGCGCACGGAGGCTGGATCGCCAGCGCCCGTAGCGCGAAGCGCCACTGTGGAGTAGCGCCGGTCTACGCCAGGAGGTATCTGATAGCGGTCGCCATCGCCTGGCGACGTGATGCGGAAGCCGCGGGCCGCTTCGACGTCGCTCGTGTCATGTCCCGTCGCTGCAGCGACGCCGCGCGATGCGGTGAATGTCGTGCCCGCGGATGCGTGGTCCTGATCGCGGCTCTCCACCCATGCCGCATACTCCTGCGGCAGGACTACCGAGCCATCGGCGCGATGCCAGTCGCAACCGTCCTGCGGCTCGGTGCCGGGTGCGAACCACTCGGTCATGTGCGGGCACCCCGCCACGGCACGCAGTCCGGAGAGTGTGCAGATCTCCACTGCACGTGCCCCGACGCTGGCAGGGGTGGGGAGCGCTCCGGGCGCGTACCGCCGCGCCGTGAGCAGTGTGGCACGGTGCAGCAGCGGACCGGCTCCGCTCACTCCACTGACTCGCTCCATCGGCCTTCCGCTGAAGTTCCCTACCCACACTGCCACGGTGAAGCCTTCCGTTGTCGCAACCGCCCAGTTGTCGGTGAAATGCCGACTCGTACCCGTCTTCGCCGCAGCGCGGAACGGAAATTCGAGCGGCGTCTGCAACCCGAAGCCCGGTATTCGAGCGTTCGCGTCGGAGAGGATGTCGAGCACCAGCGCCGCCGATAACGGGCTCATGATCCTTCGCGACGCCGAGTCCAGCGCCATCGCCTGGGCCACGCCGCTGCGTGCATCCCGCGGGTCCGCTGCGGATTTCGTCCACCGGTACGGCTGCCACACGCCGCCGCTGGCGAGTGCGCGGTACGCGTTCGCCAGCTCCAGAAGCGTGACATCACCATTGCCGAGCGCCAGACCAAGGCCGTAGTAGTCGGCGCTTCTGCCGAGCGACGTGAAGCCCGCGCGATGCAATGTGGCGAGCAGACTCGCGGCGCTCATTCTGTCCGCCAGCGCCACCGCGGGAACGTTGAAGGAGCTGGCGAGTGCTTCGCGCGCGCGTACTGGCCCATGGTAGCGGCGGTCGTAATTGCGCGGCCGGTACGGACCCGTTGCAGTGCGATACTCGTGCGGGATGTCGGCGAGTATGGTGGCGGGCGTGAGGCCCCGGTCGAAGGCGAGCCCGTACAGGAACGGCTTCAGGGCGGAGCCGGGCTGACGCGGCGATACGACCATGTCGGTCTGACCGCCCGTATCCGCGTGGAAGTCGGGCGATCCGACCCACGCGAGTATCTCCCCGCTATGGTTGTCGAGCACTACTGCGGCGGCCTGGCGCGCGCCATCGTCACGCAGATCCCGCACCGTGCGTCGAACCTCCGCCTCGATCTCCCTCTGCAATGCGATGTCGAGCGAGGTGCGCACGACTTCTCCTTGCTGTGCGTCCCGATCGAGCCAGCCCAGTACGCGCGTCGTGAAGTGCGGAGCGAGAAATGGAGCGCCGTCATCCGCGTTCATCAACGGCTCGCTCTCCGCGCGCTCCACGTCGGTGCGCGACGCATAGCCGGAGCGAAGCATCCGCTGCAATGCGCGCGCCCGGTCGGCGCGTGCACGGCGCGGCGACACCAGCGGGTTGTCACTCGAAGGGGCGTGCGCTATCCCCGCCAGGAGCGCCGCCTGACCCAGGCTGACCGCTCGCGCCGAAGATCCGGCGTAGAGGAGCGCCGCGGACGGCACACCGACCGCGCCCTGACCGAGCTGCACACGGTTGAGGTACTGCTCGAGTATCTCCTCGCCCGAGAGATGCGCGGAGAGGCGCAGAGCCCAGAGCGCCTGCACCACCTTCCCGCCCCAGCCACGATCGGATGGATGGAGGAGACGAGCCGTCTGCATCGGGATGGTGGACGCACCCGACACCACGCGTCCAGCTCGAATGTTGTCGCGCACCGCGCGGGCGAGCGAGCGAGCATCGATGGCTCCGAACGGTCCGCGCCCGGAGCGCTCGAGGAAGCGACGATCCTCCACCGCGATGAACGCGGTGATGATCTGCGGATCCAGTTCCGCGATCGACATCCAGCGCGCTCGGCTGCCATCGGCCGCTCGCGTGGTGCGAAGAACTACTCCGTTGCGATCCGTGATCGTCATGCTCGGAGCATCGATCGGCGCGATCATCGCCGCGGGAACCGGCATCGCGATCCAGATGGCCAGTCCGAGCAGCAGACCTGACGTGGCGATCAGGGCCAGAGCCCCGATCGAAAGGCGGCGGCTTGCACCCGCGATCGTCGAAATCATCGCGCCGCCGCGCCCCGTCACTTCGTCACCGTGAACACACCACCATCGCTGCGACCGTTCACGGCCGGATTGTACATCTCCTCCGCGTGTGCCGGCGGCCGCACGAACACACCGGGCGTCGTCGCGCGCGCGACGTACGTCGCGGTGTAGCTCCCGGGCCAGAGCACCGTGGCGGCGTACACCACGCGGTCGTCACGCATCTCGCGATGATCCCACGGCGTCCACCAACCGGAATCCCAGCTCCCGTACCCCCACGGCATCGACGCTCCCTCCGACTCGTCGGGCTGCGAAGCGCCCGGCCCGGGAAGCGCCGCGGTCGTACGCAGGCTGAGGTCCACCGCCTCCAGCCCCGCGGGGAGCGCGTCATCCAGCACGACGAAGTGCCGCTCCTCATCGACCGTGATGCGCAGTCGCACGCGTACGAGCGCACCCTCCGCCACGCTCACCAGCGGCTTCCCGTCATCGTAGCTCTCGTACCACCGTTCCACCTGGATTCCCTGTTGAGAGGGTGTGACCGGTGGATCGAGCGGCACTTCGCTCACCGTGATGTAGTAGTACGCCGCCTGCCCGCCAGCGCCGGCCGGCGCGGCCTCCCCCGCCCGTCCGCGAGCGTCGAGCGTGAGCCGCAGCAGCTTCCGGCCATCAGGATCGCCGGACGCGTTCTGCAGCAGGCCGCGCAGCGATATGCTCGTATCGCCGACCGCGCCATTCGCCGAGGTGGCGAAAAGCACACGGCTGCCGCTGCGAACTCGGATGCCGCGATGCGCGACCGCCTTCTGTCCCTTCTCGAACGCCGTCAACGCCTCGGCGAGGAAGCCGGCATCCTGCGTGTTCCAGAGCCACTCGCCACCACGTCCCTCTCCCTCCTGCACCAGCGTCTGCACGAGGGGCCCTATCAGCGCATTCGAGGGTGACACTGCCAGCGTAGCCGTGATCAGCCGCGAGACCGGACGGATGCGCGACGCGAAATAGAAGTCTCTGCCCGACGCGTTCGCCGGCAGCACCGCGCGGTTCCCCTCCACCCTGACTTCCCGCCAGATCGGTTCGAGCAGTGCGAGCGCATCCGCGCGCGCACCGCGCCGCGCGAAAAGCTCGGCGAGCAGCACCCGGTCTTCCCACCGAAGCTGCGCCGAACGTGCGAGGAGCTGATTCTCCGTCGCCACGCTCGGACGGCCGGCGCGACTGAGGT
>JBIQLU010000008.1:19713-24732 GCA_044463985.1 Gemmatimonas aurantiaca
CGTGCGAGGAGCTGATTCTCCGTCGCCACGCTCGGACGGCCGGCGCGACTGAGGTAGTCCGCCGCAGCCACCCGCTCGCTCAGCCGTATTCCGACGTCCGCGTACCAGCCCGCGAGTGGAGTGCCCACGCCCAGAGTATCGATCGGCAGCCGCAGCTCGCCGGTGAGGTAATTGCCGACGCGTGCGAGCACCGAATCGCTCACCGTAATACCTGCGGCGCGCGCCCCGAGCAGGAAGTTGCCGGCGTACGCCGTGAGCCACGGCGACGTCCAGTCGTCGGGACTCCAGTAGCCGATCCCGCCATCGGTGAGCTGCCGCGTAGACACCATCTCGACCGCACGCTCGATCTGCGCGCGTGCATCCACGGCCGCCGCGCTGTCGCCCAGCGCAGCGCGCGCCATGTAGAGCGCGAGCAGCGGTGCAGCCGCGCTCACCACCTGCTCCGTGCAGTAGTACGGATAGACACGGAATCTCGTCTGCACACCTTGCAGCAGCGCGAGCGGCGATGCGCCGAGCGAGAAGGTCACGCGCGAGCGCTCCGGATCGATCCCGGCCGGGAGCAGCAGCTCGGCGCTGCCCGTATCGCTCACCACTCCGCTCACCGTGAACGCGCGCGGATGGTAGTCGGGGCGAATCGGGATAGCCACACGCACTGCGTCGGATGCTCCTCGCATCGTCGCATCGAAGCGGAAGGAGGCCGAATCGCCCGACGCGGCCGTACGGAACGGGAAGCGCGCCTCGCTCCCGCGGCCGGCTGCGAGCGTCACGCTCTGCTCGCTCTCGCCACGCAGATCCACGCCGTGAGCGGATGCCCGCACCTGCACGCGCGGCGTGCCGCCCGCGCGCTCGTTCACCACCACTCCCGCCGTGAACGAATCGCCGGTGCGGGTGAAGCGCGGCAGCGCGGGCCGCGCCACGAGCGGCCGCGTGACGAGCAGCGACGAAGAGCCGCTGCCATATCTGTCACCAGCAGTCACCGCCACCGCCATCACGCGGAACGTCGTGAGGTTGTCCGGCAGCTTCGCTGTCGCAGTCGCACGACCGCCGGCATCGGTGACGACGGAGCCGAGGAAGAAGGCCGTGGGGCGGAAGCGCGAACGGAGCACGTCGCTGCGATCCGCCCCGCCGCCGCCGCCCGGTGAGCGCTTCCCCTTCTCTCCCTCCGGGATCTGCGGCGCCACGTTCGCCATGTTGCTGGCCAGGCGTAATCCCAGCCCGCGCGGCTGATACAGCAGATCGATCGGATCAGGCGTGCGATAACCGGTGAGCGCGAGCACGCCCTCGTCCACCGCCCACAGCGTCACCTCGGCGCGCCTTCCATTCCCCGACATGTCGTGAACGCTGACGTTCACGCGTGCGCTGTCGCCGGGGCGATACTCGGCCTGCGCGGGCTCGACCGCCACGGTCAGCCGCTTCACTTCCGGCGTCACGCGCAGCTCGGTGTAGCCCACGCGTATCGTGGGACGCCCCACGTCATCCAGCTTCCCGGGTGGCGCGCTCCGCCCACGCGCGATGAACACCGACACGTACGCGTTGGGCGCGTATTCCTCGGTGATGGGGAATCGCAGTGTCGTCGAGCCCGACTCCAGCTTCATGCGCCGCTGCTCGATCAGACCCTCGCGCTCCACGGTTATCCACGCTTCCGCATCCGTGAACGGCGATGCGAACAGCACGGTGGCCGTATCGCCCACCGAGTAGCGAGTCGCGTTCGGTATGACATCCACCTTGAAGCGGCTCTCGTCGTTCCAGGGCACCCACTCCTTTCCCGATGCCCAGCGGTAGAACTCGGTGACGCTTTCCCTCCCACGCTCATCGCGCGCGCGGAACGTCACGACGTACATTCCGCCGGCGGGAGGCGTAACCGAACAGTCGGTGGGTTCGCCCCGCGTCACGACGGCGCACTTCGCAACCGTGTCCACCACCCACTCGCCCACCAGCTCCGCCACGCCGTTGCGCTCGCGGTGCACCTGGTGCCATTCGCGCCGCGCTACCGTTCCGCTCACGTCGACGCCCGCTACGCGTTCGCCGCCGGGGCGCACAGCGATCACTCCGATCGTGCGCGCTTCGCCCTCGGTCCAGAAGAACTGCTCGCCACGCGGCTGCGCAGCGATGTAGAACGATGCCGGATGCACGATCACGGAGGACTGCGCTCCGCTGACCTGGCGATTCACATCCTGCACCGATGCGGAAAGCGTGACACGCGACGCGCGTCCCGCAGTCGGTTCCGGAAGTTTCACCGCCAGCGACGCCGCGCCGCGCGAATCCAGCGTGTCCACGCCACTCGCCACCACGCGCACCCCGCCGCTCTCGTCATTCTCCCACCACCAGCCGCTCTCGCCGATGAAGTAGCCATCGGTGTTGGGAATATCCAGCGACGCGGTGGAGATGGTGGATGAGCGCGCCTGCCAGCTCACTGCCGCGCGCGCCATCGGAGCGCCGAACAGGTAGCGCGCCTGGACGTACGCCCGCATGGAATCACCGGGGAAGTGCGTGGCGCTGTCGGCACTCATGTCCACCAGAAATTCGGGCGGGCGATACTCGGCAACGCGATAGTCGGTGCGCGCAACCTCGAGCCAGCGCCCGCCGCGCCTGACGTCCAGCTCGACCTGATAGCTGCCCAGCGGTGCGGCGGACGGGATGCTGAGCCGCTGCTCGGCTGTGCCGAACGCGGAGAGCGCAACTGTGGTATCGCGCAGCGTCCCCTGGTCGCGGTCGTAAAAGATCCAGCGAAGCGAGTCGCCTTTCGCCGGTACCGAGAGTGCACCGAGGGCGCCCGTCCGCACTATGGCCTTCGCGTACAACGCCTCGCCTGGACGATAGATCCCGCGCTCGGTGAACACCGCGCCTGCCACCGGAGTGCGCGACGGCCCCCACGCAGCCTGAACGTTGAAGTTCCAGGGACTCAGGTCGGGATCGTACTCGCTGATCCCCGTCAACGCGCGATCGTCGCCGAGAGTGGCGATGACGTATCCCTCGAACCCGCTGTAGTATCCTGCTTCGCCGTCGGTCGCGAGCTTCGGGTCGAATTTCGGGAGAGTCGCGATCCCGCTGTCGTCCGTGACGGCGCTGGCCACCTCTCTACCGGAGAAATCCAGAAGGCGCACGCGCGCACCGGCGCGTGGCGCGCCATCTTCCATCCCGGTAACCCACACCACGCCCGACTGCGCCCCGATCTTCGCGTGTACGCCGAGGTCGGTCACCTGCACCACCGCGATAGTGGCCGCCGCGCGTTCGCTGCTGTCGGGATGCGCGCGTTCGACCTTCACCGCCATGAGCGCGCGGTGGCGCGGAGTCCCGGTCGTCATCGCGGGAAGCTTTATTCCGGTGACCGCCGGTACATCCGCTCCGGCACGCACCGCTATCCGGCTCACCCTCGCACCGGCGCGTACGCTCTTCCACAGATCGCCCAGATTCCACTGCGATCGGCGCAGGAACAATCCTTCCAGTGAATCCGGCACCGGAGCCACGGTCACGACCAGAGTGTCGACGTTCACATGGCGCACGGCGAGCGTGCCGAAGCCGCTCCGCTCGACTGTCATCCGGCCGTACTCGTAGTCCACCGACGGTTGATATCCCGTGGTGCGAAAGCCGGCTGCCGGATTGCCGGCGAGCCGCTGGCCGAACGCATCGCGAATCGCCGTGTCCACCACGACCGCGTACGCGGTGTGTGGCTTCAGAACGGCGTGCAGGACCCAGCGCGCGGACTGCGTGCCGGCATTGCCGATGGTGAATGGCGCCTCCGGCAGGATGCGCACGTTGCGGGTCACCTGCTCTCCATCCACAGGAGTGCTGAAGTTCAACACCAACGGTCCGGTCGGGCAGAACTTCCCCGCCGAGCAGGTGAGAGTGTCTACCCGAAGCGGCGCGTAGGTGGAAAACTGCCACGCGACCACGGCGCTGCGTCCCTCCGCGAGCTCTTTCGGCGCCCGCAGATCTCCGGAGCAGGCCAGCGGGAGCTCGCGATCTGGGACGAGGCGCACGACGCGTCTCAGCGAGTCGATGGCGTCACGACCGGAGCGGTAGGTATATGGGTCGTCGTTCGTGACCCTGCGCTGGCTCTCGGCTTTCAGTCGTACCGTGCGTTCGCCGGAGCACTCTGCGCCGAGTCGGAGATTGGCTGTGGCGGAAAGGAGAGCGAGATCTACAGGCGAGCTGTAGACCAGCTCGAAGCGCGTCTCGGGTGTGAGAAAGCGCACACGACCATGGCCGTTCGCGGGTGCGCCCGAAATGAGCGTCGGCCCCTGTACGCGAAAGGAAAACGAGTAAGGCCGCGCGAGGCGCGAACCGTCCATCGCCTCGAAGGCCGTGTCGACGGTCACGGTGTAGCGAGTGTCCGGTTCGAGCAGCGCCCTCGGCGTGATCATCACGGTGACCGGATCGCGCCACTGGATGGTGCCGTCGACCGCCGGCGTGACCCGCACCACCTTCGCGGGATCCACTGTCTGTTCCAGCGAGCCGGCAACCGGCTTGTCGAACGTCACGAGGATGCGTGCACTGCGGTCGGCGTCGCCGGCAGGCGAGGTGCGCAGCACACGCAACGGCGTACGCGGCGCGAAGAGGTAGATCATCGTGCCGAGAGCGAGGAAGGCGGTGCGAGCAGAGGTCATTTCGGCGGGAGGCGAGGCGCTGGAAGCTCGGCCGACGGCGGTCGGAGGCGATTCGGCAATATGAACGCGCGTAGTGGAGCCATCAAAGCTGCCGTCGTGTATTAGAGGGCAACCGGCAGGGAACGGACCTTGCCACCATGCCGCCGCGATCGCCCGTCATGACTCGAATCCTGGATACCGTTACCTCTCTGTCTACATTCACGATCGTCCTGCTCGCCACGGCCGCTGTACTGTTGCTCTGGCTCCTCTGGACATTGCGGCGTCGCCGCGTCGATCTGTATCGCGACGACCTCCCGCCGCTCGTGTTCAGCGTGCACGATCGGGTGAGGGCGCCGGCAGACCTGCGTCCGGCCTTCTTCGGCGACCGTGAAGGGCGGCAGAGATCCGGGCGCGGAAGCGAGCCTCCCCCTCC
>JBIQLU010000008.1:24832-37084 GCA_044463985.1 Gemmatimonas aurantiaca
CTTCCTACCCGCGAGAGGAGCCGATGGGACCGCCGGCGGCGGAAGCGACGATGCGAGTGCCGCGCTACTCCGGCCCGGTGAGCATGGCATTCCTTCCCGGCCGTCTCGAGGTGAAGGCGGCAGGGCCAACCGGCCCGCGACCGGGAGAGGAGATCCGCTTCCCGGCACGCAGGCAGGGCGACGGCGTCGTCATCCTCGGGCGCGACGACGGTCCCTCGGGCGCCACGGTCAAGGTGCCGGCGGAGTCCGTGAGCCGGCGGCACGCGCAGCTTCAGTTCCAGGACGGGCGCTGGAACATCACCAACCTGTCGCGCACGAATCCGACGCTGGTGAACGGCGAGGAGCTCATGGTGACGGGCGGTGCCCGATGGCTGCGCGACGGCGACATCATCGAGATGGGGGAGATGGTGTTTCGCTTTCACGAGCGATAGCGAGCGCCTCGGGCGTGTCCACGTCGAAGGGCTGCGGCGCATCGAAGGCCACCGTCAGCACCCGGCCCGGGTCGCGCGCGATCACTTCACGCGCTCCGCGATCGCCACGTATCCCGAGAAGCTCGGGAAACACGGACCTGTCGAAGAGGACCGGGTGACCGCGCTCTCCCCGATACACGGGCACGGCGATCTTCCTGTCGCTCGAAGCGTGCGCTGCGAGCAGCGCGCGGACGTCCTCGCTCCTCACGCCGGGCTGGTCGCCCAGTGCGATGAGTGCGCCGCTGGTAGTGGCGCCGAGCGCGGCGATCCCCACCCGGAGCGAACTGGAAAGTCCTTCGCTCCATCCGTCGTTCATCACTACTCGCACGGCGAGTCCGTCGAGCGCGGCGCGCACTCGTTGGCCCTCGCATCCCGCTACCACGAGAACTTCGTCCGGATCCGCTGCGAGCAGACGTCGCACGGAATGGCGTATGACCGGTTCTCCGTCGAAGTCGGCAAGCAGTTTTTGAGAGCCGAAACGGCGCGATGCGCCGCCCGCGAGTACGATCGCCGTGATCACCGGGCCTTCGTCCCGCGCATCGTTCCGCCCGGCCGCCCGTTGCGAACCGCCAGCGCTTCCGCGAGGATGCTCAGGGCGATCTCCGACGGCGTGCGCGCTCCGATGTCGAGTCCGACAGGGACGTGCACGCGGCCCAGTTGCTCGTCGGTCACGCCCTCTTCGGCGAGGAATCGGAGCACCGCCGCGCCGCGCGCGCGGCTCCCGAGGAGCCCGATGTACGCGGGCTCGCGCTCGAGCACGACGCGCAGCACCGGCACCTCGAACTTGTAGTCGTGCGCCACGAGAATCACGAAGGTGGAGGCGTCGTACTCGAATTCGGCCGCCAGCTCCGCCAACAGGCCGATTCGAAGCTCGTCGGCATCCGGGAAACGATCCCGCGTCGCGAAGCGCTCGCGCCCATCCATCACGATGGTGTACCACCCCATCACTTCGGCCAGCCGGACGAGGGGAATGGCCACTTCGCCGGCGCCGAATACGAGCAGCCTCGCCGGCGGCGCCTGAAGTTCGA
Source organism: Gemmatimonas aurantiaca (assembly GCA_044463985.1). Taxonomy (GTDB): domain Bacteria; phylum Gemmatimonadota; class Gemmatimonadetes; order Gemmatimonadales; family Gemmatimonadaceae; genus JADGGM01. The sequence goes on from JBIQLU010000008.1 coordinate 26,331, forward strand.
AGAAGAATCGCGCGCTCACCCCGTCGCGCTCCAGCCGCTCGGTGCGCGACGTCGCCCTGTGCAGAACATCGAGCGCGCGTCCGGTCGCAACGAGGTCGAACGCGGCATCGCCCAGCGTACCGTGGACGCTGCCATCCTCGCGCACCACGAGGCGTCTGGCTTCACGCACGGCTCCGTCGTCGTGCAGGGGAGAAACGAGCACCGACCTGCGCCCGGCTTCCGCCTCCGTGCGCACTACATCGTACGCGGCAGTGATCGGGTGCCGCGGCTCAGCCAGTGGCACCGGCTCGATCAGCACTTCTACAGTGCCGCCGCACGTCAGGCCGATCTCCCACGCGTCGCCATCGCCGAGCGACATCGTCAGCAGACGCGAGGCATCGTCGCGCAGGGCGCCTTCCGCTTCCTCCAGCACCCGCGCGTCCACGCACCCGCCAATCGTCACGGTGCCGAGGACGCGGCCGCCCTCGCCGATCCACATCCTGGCCCCTTCCGTGCGTGGGGTGCTCCCCTTTGCGGACACCAGCGTCGCCATCGCCACGCGCCGCTCGTGTCGGCGAAGCTGGTCGATCTGCTCGAACGTCTCGCGAATGTTCGAATGCGTGGCCATGGGTGCCGAATCCACGAGAATGGGGTATGGTGAGAATATACGCAGGAAGTGGAGCGCCGCGATCATCGCGTGAGCGACTCCGCACGAACAGCAAACCATCAGAGCACTGGAAGCGATCCGCCATGCATCTGCGCTCCACACTCTCGCTCATCGTCTTCGCCACGCTTCCGGCCGTTCCGGCGTGTGCCCAGCAGGGAACGCCGGCACGCCAGGCGGACAGCACGCGCGCATCCGCGCTCGCGAAAAGCGCCCGCCCTGCCAGCGCGGTCACGACGGGCGCGGTCGCTGCATCGGGCGGTCGCCTCGTGGAGCCACGCGCCGAGAGCCCGCACTACGACTTCATTCGCAGGCGCTTCGCCGACTTCTGCTACTGCTGGAACGGATCGCGCGATTCGCGAGAGTGGTCGGCGCGCCACTTCGACGTCATCCTCTCCGGCGATCTGGCAACGTGGAAGAAACTGAATCCCGGGATGCTCACGCTTCGCTACGCGCTTCTCATCTCCACGCTCGACGAGGCGAACAAGGATAGACCGAGTATCACCGGAAAGTTCGTCGACGATATGCGACGCTGGTACGCCAGACACCCCGAATACCGGATGGAGGATGCATTCCTCCACAAGCCGGGTGACGGACCGGCCGATTCGGCCAGCAGACTAAATCCGCACATCTGGACGACCAACCGGTTCATCGGGAATCCCGGCGACCCGGGATGGCGCGCCTACAACATCGACCGGATGAAGTGGATGGCGAACGACAGCTCCACGGGCGGCATCTTCCTGGATGAGATCGATCGAGGGAACGCCGCGAAGTACTACTCCAGCTCGCGTGAATTCCAGGGCGCCGATTCCACCGCATGGCAGAATGCGCTGGTCTCGCTGATCGCCGAGATCAGAAAGGCCATCGCGCCGAAGATGCTGCAGGTGAATCCGGCCGGATACGCCGGTCGCGACTGGGAGAAGGCGCTCGGCGCGGCTGCGGGATCGGTTCACCTCGAGACGCTCAACCGCGCTACACAGGAGCTGCCGTCGGTGTGGAACGTGGTGGACTGGTACGTCGACCACGACGTGTACGCGGACTTCGCGGGACTCGAAACGTGGAGCGACCTCGCGCGCCCGAGCCAGGCGAAGCGCTATCCCGGCGGCGACTACGCCTCGCCGCCGCTGCGTGGCAAGATGGTGCAGCTTGCATCCTACTATATGGTCGTCCCCCGCGACGCGCAGAAGCTCGGAGTCCAGATCGACAATACGCGCGGCTTCGTGCCGGACAGCGTCGCCATGCGCGTCATGGAGTACGATGTGGGACACCCGTCGGGCAAGCGCAGAGCGGTGCTGGACGAGCGCGACCCACTCGGCCAGCGCGCGCGCGTCTTCCGCAGAGACTTCGACCACGCGATCGTGATGATACGCCCGGTCGCTTACTGGGCCGACACCGTCATGACCAACGAGACGAAGGTGAAGGTTCCGCTCCCCGACGCCGGGCCGTGGAAGCGGCTCGAGCCGGACGGCACGGCGCGGCCCGTAACGGATCTCTGGCTGCGCAACAGCGACGCGGTGATCCTCGTGCGCGAATGATCGGAAGGCAGGGCCCGCTTTCGCCGGCGCGACGGAATTCCGACGCCCGGCACGATACAAGCGAATAGCTTGGATGAATCGGACACGGCGTGCCGCCTCGCGAGACCGGATCGGGATCGGTTCGATCCGACGGGAACGGCGTGAGCGCGCCGGAGCTCCCTGGCGAACCACTTCCGGCCTGACATACGCGTGGCAACACGAGCTCCTTCCAGAACCGAACCACCACGACTATCCACCCTGATCGCTCGCGCAACCGACGGTGCGGGGCACCCTGCGGTGGGACCCATCCGCGGCGAACTGCTCGGCCCGCAGCAGCTTGCCGAACGTGCGAAGGAAGTCGCCGCCGCGGAGCGGCTGGTTCCTGGCAGGAAAGGCCTCCCGCGAACACGGCTTCTCGCGCGGCTGGAAGAGACGCGAAAGATCCTCGAGGACGCGCACGAGCGGCTCGGGGCGGTGGATCGAGACGTGGATGTAGGTCCGGCCGGCGACTGGTTCCTCGATAACTATCATGTAGTCCGCGAACACATACGAGAAGTTCGCGACGGCCTCCCCAAGAGCTACTACCGCGAGCTGCCCGAGCTCGCTATCGGACAGCTCGCGGGGTATCCGCGCGTGTACGAGCTGGCCATCACGCTGATCTCGCACACCGAGGGTCGTGCGGACCTCGGAAACGTGGATCTATTCGTCGGAGCATTTCAGGAGGTCGCGCCTCTTTCGATCGGAGAGCTGTGGGCCATCCCGGCAATGCTGCGCCTCGGCCTGATCGAGAACGTACGGAGGATGACGCTCCGTACCGTGCAGCGACTCGACGAGATCGAGCGTGCCGACCGGTGGGCCGCCCGACTGCAGGCGGCGAACGATGCCGGTGGTTCCGCGCTCGGCGCCGCACTCGGCGAGTTCGTCAGCGCGCAGCACGACCTCAACCCCGATTTCGTATCGCGCTTCCTCCATCAGCTTCGCCTCGGTGCGGGAGCGCTCCCTGCCCTGGTCTGGCTCGAGCAGTGGATCCACGAGGAGGGGATGGCGCCGGAGGATGCGGTCGCACGCTCGACCCAGCGGCTGGCGCTCACGCAGCTCATGATGGCCAACAGCATCACGAGTCTGCGCGCGATCGGGAGGATGGACTGGCGCACGTTCGTCGAGCGTCGCAGCCGCATGGAGGCGGTCCTGCGTGACGACCCGTCGGGTGACTACGCCCGGATGGACTTCGCCACGCGCGATCGCTATCGGCACGTGGTCGAGGGGATCGCAAAACGCTCGGGAGTGGGAGAAGAGGACGTCGCGCTCGAGGCGGTGAAACTCGCGCGCTCGAACATCACCCCGAGCGGGTCCGCGCCCTCCACGAACGGCACCGGCGAGCGCGACTCGCGCGACCCGCGGCGCACGCACGTAGGCTACTACCTGATCGACAAGGGGCGCGCGGCGCTGGAGGAAGCCACGCACTACGAGCCCGATCTGCAGCAACGGTTTCGTCGCTGGATACTCCGCAACCCCAACATGCTGTTCGTGGGCGGGATCGCGTCGGGCACGGTCGTGGCGCTGGTGGCCGTGTTCTGGCTCGCGGGGTCGGCCGCGTTTTCCGCATGGCTGGCGGTGCTCCTGCTGGCTCTCATACCGGCGAACGACATCGCGGTGAGCGTGATGAGCAGGCTCGTCACGGCGCTCATGCCACCGAGCACGCTCCCGAAGCTCGACTTCACGAAGGGTGGAGTGCCGGACGAATTTCGAACCGCCGTGGTGGTGCCGACTCTGTTCGGGAGCACGGCTGCGGTGCGCGACGCGCTGGAGAACCTCGAAGTCCAGTTCCTCGCCAACCGCGATGCACGATTGAAGTACGCGATCCTCGGAGATTTCACCGACTCGCCCACCGAGCACCGCGAGGATGACGACGCGATCGTGAGCGCGGCCGTCGAGGGCGTGAAGGTACTCAACGAGCGCTACGCGGTTCCCGGCGACGCGATCTTCTTCCTCTTCCACCGTCCCAGGCGGTGGAACGCGCGGCAGGGTGTATGGATGGGTTGGGAGCGCAAGCGAGGGAAGCTCGCGCAGTTCAACCACTTCGTCGAAGGCGTGCGCGACGATGCGTTTTCCGTGGTCACGGAGAATGGCGACACGCTCCGCGGAACGCGCTACGTGATCACGCTCGACTCGGATACCATGCTCCCGCCGGACTCCGCTGCCGAGCTGGCGGGTGCCATGGCACACCCGCTCAATCGCGCATGGTACGATCCGGAGATGGGGAGAGTCACGCGCGGCTACGCGATTCTTCAGCCCAGGGTGGGAGTGTGGCTCCCGAGCGCATACAGATCGCGTTTCGCCGTCATACACTCCGGGCACCCCGGCGTCGATCCGTACACCACCGCCGTTTCCGACGTGTACCAGGATCTCTATCACGAGGGGAGCTTCACCGGAAAGGGGATCTACGACGTGGCCGCATTCGAGCGCGCGACGAGAGGACGCTTCCCCGAGAACAGGCTCCTCTCGCACGACCTGATCGAAGGGAGCTTCGCGCGCGCCGGGCTGGCCACCGACATCACGGTATTCGACGAGTACCCGTCGCGATATCTGACGTTCACGCGGCGCAAGCACCGCTGGATCCGCGGCGACTGGCAGCTCCTCCAGTGGCTGACGCCTCGCGTACCGGGGCCGGACGGGCCGGAACCCAATCGGCTGTCGATCCTCTCGCGCTGGAAGATCTTCGACAATCTGCGGCGCAGCACCGTGGAGATCGCGATGCTCGCGTTCCTGATCGCGGGCTGGACGTTCCTTCCGGGTTCGCCGCTCAGATGGACGGTTCTCGGAGTGCTCGCGATCGCGACTCCATGGATCGTCTCGCTCCTCCTCGCGGCACTCCGCCCACCGTTCGACAAGTCCTGGCGCGCGTACTATGCGGCGATGGGTGAGGACACGCTGAACAGTGTCGAGCAGGTAGCGCTCGCTCTCACTTTCCTGCCGCATCAGGCGTGGGTGTCCGCGGACGCGATCGTGCGAACGCTATACCGTATGTTCGTGTCGAGGCGCTCTCTCCTGGAATGGCAGTCGGCATCGCATTCCGAACGCGCGGTCCCGAATTCGGCGAGCTTCGTGTGGCGCAGGATGTGGCCGGCGATCTTGATAGCAGTCGCTGCCGGCGCGCTGGTGATAGCTCTGCACAGCCAGCCAGGTTCCGGGTCCGCGCTCCCGAGTCCGTCGAGGGAGTGGCTGGTCACCATCGCCGTACTTCCACTCGTCGGACTCTGGCTCCTCTCACCCGTCATAGCCCAGGCGCTGAGCGCGCCCGCACTCCGCCGCATGCCGCGACTGCGCGCCGAGTCGCGAGAAGATGCACTGCGCTACGCGCGCCTTCATTGGGAGTACTTCGACCACTTCGCCACCGCCGAAACGAACTGGCTCGCTCCCGACAACTTCCAGGATGATCCGGCTCCGGTGGTGGCCATGCGGACCTCACCCACCAACATCGGCCTCCAGCTCCTGGCGACGGTGAGTGCCCGCGACCTCGACTTCATCTCGATCGAGGAGATGACGCGTCGCCTCGAATCGGTGTTCGCTTCGCTCGACCGGCTGGCGCGACTCGGAGGTCACTTCTACAACTGGTACGACCCGCGCAACCTGAGCGTACTGGAGCCGGCGTACGTCTCCACGGTCGACAGCGGGAATCTCGCCGGTCACCTCATCGCTCTGAGGCAGGCGTGCCTCGGCATCGCGGCCGGGACGGACGACGTGGACCTTCGTGGCCGGCTGACGAAGATCGCGGAGCGCGCGTACGAGTTCGCCCTCGGAATGGACTTCGATTTTCTGTACGACGATTCGCGCAAGCTGTTCTCCGTCGGATACCAGGTGGCGAACCACACGCTCGACGAGTCGTACTACGATCTCCTCGCATCCGAGGCCCGCCTCGCGAGCTTCGTCGCGATCGCGAAGCACGACGTCCCGGTCGCCCACTGGTTCCACCTTGGGAGGGCGCTCACGCGGGCATCCGGCGAAACGGCGCTGGTGTCGTGGAGCGGGAGCATGTTCGAGTATCTGATGCCTGCGCTCGTGATGCGCTCGTATCCGTTCACGCTCCTGGCCGAGAGCTATCGCAGCGTGGTGCGCCGTCAGATGGCATACGGCAACGAGCGCGGCGTGCCATGGGGGATCAGCGAGAGCGCGTACAACCTTCGCGACCGCCATCTCACCTATCAGTACCGCGCCTTCGGCGTGCCCGATCTCGCGCTCAAGCGCGGACTCGGGCGCGACCTGGTGGTTGCCCCGTACGCGACTGCGCTCGCGGCGATGATCGCGCCGCGGCACGCTCTCGACAACTTCGCGCGGCTGGAGACGCGCGGAGCGCTGGGGATCTACGGTTTCCGCGATGCGCTCGATTTCACGCGGCCTCAACCCGGGCACACCTTCGCCGTGGTGCACAACTACATGGCGCACCACGCCGGGATGAGTTTCGTGTCGCTCACGAATGCGCTGCTCGACCGGGTATGGCTCCGCCGCTTCCACGCAGATCCGCTGGTGCGCTCGGCGGACGTGCTGCTGCACGAGCGCATGCCGCGTCGGCTGGTGCTCGAGGAACCCCAGGAGGCGACGCCCGATGAGGCGTTGCCACGCGCCGAGATGGAGCGACCGGCGGTTCGCGAGATCGCGACCGCCGACACTCCACGACCGGAAGTCGCGCTGCTGGGCCACCTCCCGTACACGATCATGGTGACCAACGGCGGCTCGGGCTACAGCAGGTACGAAGAGCTGGCCGTCACGCGCTGGCGGGCGGACGGCACGCGCGACGACACGGGAAGCTTCATCTACGTGAAGGACCTCGGAAGCGGCCGCACGTGGTCCACCGCGTACCAGCCAACCTGCACCGAGCCGGAGTGGTATCGCGCGGTGCTCGCGTCCGATCGCGTCACCTTCCTGCGCGTGGATGGCGACATCGAGACGCGCACGGAGATCGCGGTCGTTCCCGAGGATGCAGCTGAAGTACGACGCGTCACAGTCACAAACTACTCGAGCGAGGAACGCGAGCTCGAGCTGACGAGCTACGGCGAGATCGTTCTCGGCGATCCGGACATGGAGCGGGCGCACCCAGCCTTCGCCAATCTCTTCGTGGAAACCGAGTATCACGACTGGTGCACGGCCATCACGGCCACGCGGCGCCCGCGCTCGTCGAAGGAGCGCGAGCTCTGGTGCGTGCACGTGGTGGACGGCTCGCCCGCGGCCGGTCCGGTGAGCTGCGAAACCGACAGGGCCCGCTTCGTGGGCCGCGGACGCTCCACGCGAAATCCGATCGCGCTGGAGCGTGACGGGGAGCTCTCCGGCACCACTGGCGCCGTGCTCGATCCGGTCTTCGCACTGCGCTCACGCGTGAAGCTCGCACCGGGCGCCTCCGCCTCGGTCGCGTTCGCGACGCTCGTGGCCGATTCGATCGAGAGAGCGTTCGAGCTGGCAGACCGTTACCACGACTCGCACAACGCACAGCGCGCGCTCGATCTCGCCTGGACGCGCACGCAGATAGAGCTGCGGGAGCTCGACATCACGCCCGCGGACGCGGCGGTATTCCAGGAGATCGCCGGCCGTCTGTTCTACGGCGGACGCGCCATGCGTGCACCCGAGGAGGAGCTGCTGCGCAATCACGGCACCCAGCAGCGGCTCTGGTCGATCGGCGTGTCCGGAGACTGGCCGATCCTCCTGGCACGGATCGAATCGGTGGAAGGTCTTCCCACACTGCGACAATTATTCGCCGCCCACCGCTACTGGCGCCGACGCGGGATGATGGTGGATCTCGTGATTCTCAACGAGCGGCCGACGTCGTACCTGCAGGAGCTGCACGACAGGATCATGGCGGCGATGTTCGGCTCGAGCGATTCGGGCGCCATCGATCAACCCGGCGGCGTGTTCATCAGACGGATCGATCAGCTCGATCCGACCGACCTCCTCATGCTGCGCGCCACGGCCCGCGTCCACGTGGAGTGCGACGGTCGCTCGCTCGGGCGCATCGTGAAGGTATCGGCATCGAACGGCCCGACCGTTCCCGAAGGGGACGACGAAGCACCCACGCCGCGTCCTCCCGTGCGGAGCACGCCGCCGTCATCGTCGGTCGTGCGCCGCATCCAGGCCGGCGCGACGCAGCTCATCGCGCGACAGACGAAGGCGGCGCCATCTGCGCATGGCGGCGCGGATAATCCTGCGCCGGAGCCCGGGCAGGCCGCCGAGCTCCACAGGAACGCGAAGCTGAACTTCGACAACGGCATCGGAGGCTTCGATGACGGGAACGGCTACACGATCTTCGTGAACGGCGATCAGCTCCCCGAAGCGCCCTGGGCGAACGTGGTGGCGAATCCGAACGCCGGCTTCGTGATCACCGAGCGCGGCGGCGGATTCAGCTGGGCTGTCAGCAGCTACTTCTACCGCCTCACTCCGTGGCACAACGACCCGGTGAGCGATCCTGCCAGCGATGTTCTCTACCTGCGCGATGAGGAAAGCGGCGAAGTGTGGAGCGCCACGCCCGCGCCGGTGGAACACGCCGCGACGTTCGAGGTGCGCCATTTCACCGGCGCATCGACCTTCCAGCAGGAGTACTCCGGGATCGCCACGACTCTGGAGGTCGGAGTTCCACCGGCGGATCCGGTCAAGCTCTCCTTGCTGCGCATCACCAATCGCAGCGAAAGACGTCGCAGGATATCGGTGACTCCGTTCGTGGAGTGGACGCTCGGCGTGCTGCGCGAACACACGAGACACCAGGTACACACCACCTACGACGCCGAACGTGGCTCCATGTTCGCCTCCAACCACTTCGACGAGCAGTTCACCGACTGGGTGGCGTTCCTCGCCATGAGCGAACCGCCGGCGAGTCATACCGCGGATCGCCGGGAGTTCCTCGGGCGAAACGGCGACCAGGCAAATCCGGCGGCGATGCGCCGCGCGGAGCTCGGCAACCGGACCGGGGCGGGGATCGATCCATGCGGTGCGCTTCGCGCCGTGGTCGACCTCGCGCCTGGAGAGTCGCGCGAGATCGTCGTCGCGCTCGGGGCCGCCCGTGGCCAGGAAGAGGCAAGCCGGCTCGCGGACGAATATCGCTCCGCCGAGCGCGCTCGTGCGGCGATGGAGAGTGCGATCCAGGCGTGGGAGAAACGACTCTCGACCATCGAAGTGACCACGCCGGAGCCGTCGTTCGACGCCGTTGCCAACCGATGGACGCTCTACCAGGCTCTGAGCTGCAGGATGTGGGCGCGCTCCGCGCTCTACCAGAGCAGTGGGGCCTACGGCTTCCGGGACCAGCTTCAGGATGTGATGGCGTTCGTCTACTCCGAGCCGGCGATAGCGCGCGAACACATCGTGCGCTCTGCCGCGCGCCAGTTCGTGGAGGGCGACGTGCAGCACTGGTGGCATCCGCAGAGCGGACGCGGCGTGCGCACGCGATTCTCCGATGATCTGGTGTGGCTTCCGTTCGTGGTGAATCAGTACCTGCGCGTGACCGGCGACGCTACGATCCTCGATGAGGATGCCACGTTCCTGGAGATGCGACAGCTCGAGCCCGGCGAACAGGAAGTGTACGACCTGCCGCGGGTTTCGACGGAACACGCGAGTATCTACGAGCACTGTCTGCGCGCGCTGCGCAAGGCGTGCACGAGCGGACCGCACGAGCTCCCGCTCATCGGCTCCGGCGACTGGAACGACGGAATGAACCGCGTGGGCGTCGAAGGCCGCGGCGAGAGCGTCTGGCTCGCCTGGTTCCTGATCGCGACTCTCCGTCCGTTCGCGGAGGTGGCGGAGGCGCGGGGCGATGCGGCGACCGCCGAGGACTTCAGAAAGCGGGCGACGGCGTACGCGGCCGCCGCGGAGAAGGGTGCCTGGGATGGCGAGTGGTATCGGCGCGCCTACTTCGACGATGGGACGCCGCTCGGCTCCGCCTCGAACGAGGAATGTCGCATCGATTCCATCGCGCAGAGCTGGAGCATCATCTCGGACGCGGGCGATCCCGAGCGCAGGTCACAGGCACTGCAGTCGCTCGAGAAGCATCTCGTTCGCGAGGACGCGCGCCTCATCATGCTTCTCACGCCGCCCTTCGATCACACGACGCACGACCCGGGCTACATCAAGGGATACGTGCCCGGCGTGCGCGAGAACGGAGCGCAGTACACGCACGCCGCGCTCTGGGCGGTACTCGCCACGGCGCTGCACGGCGATGGGCGGCGCGCCTTCGAGCTGTTCCAGATGCTCAACCCGCTGAACCACGCTTCCACGCCGGAGCGGGCTTCGCTCTACAAGGTCGAGCCGTACGTGGTTGCGGCGGATGTCTACACCGCCACGGGGCACGTCGGCCGCGGCGGCTGGACGTGGTATACGGGTTCCGCGAGCTGGATGTACCGGGTGGCACTGGAGTCCATCCTCGGCTTCGACAAGCGAGGCGACACGCTCCGCATCACGCCGCGCGTGCCCGCGGAGTGGCCGGAGCTCACCATCGTGTACCGGTTCGGTGAGAGCGAATACACTATAACCGTGCACGAACCAGGACGCGTCGCCGCCGGCGCGGTGGTGCGGCTCGACGGCCGCGTGCTGGACGACGGTGTCATCCCCCTCGAGGACGACTC
>JBIQLU010000008.1:37184-45373 GCA_044463985.1 Gemmatimonas aurantiaca
GCGCGCCTCCTGTCACGATTCCGAACGCGCACGTATCTTCTGGCCCGTCACGCGGACCTTACGCCCCTTCCTTCAGCACTCGTCGGAACGATGCCCAGTCTTTCGAGTCCTCAGTCCGGCCGCGTCGCTCGCCACGCACTCCTGCTCGTGTGGATAGCCGTGGCGACGATCTCCTGCGCGTCGCGCCCATCCGGAGGTGCGCCAGCGGCGGCAAGCGGCGTGCTTCACGTGGTGAGCTACAACATCCACGCAGGGAAGGACGCCTCGCAGCAGCCCAATCTCGCGCGCGTGGCGGCCGTACTCGACTCCGTCGGCGCCGACATCGTCCTCCTCCAGGAAGTCGACCGCGGCACCGAACGGTCGGGAGGAGTGGACCAGGTCGCGGAGCTCGAACGCCTCACCGGCATGCACGGTGCGTTCGCGAAGTCGCTCGACTTCCAGGGCGGCGACTACGGGATCGCGGCACTCTCGCGCTGGCCGATCGAGAACGCCGAGACGGTCCCGCTCCCGACGGATCCTCACGCGGATCGCGGCGTGAAGATGTACGAACCGCGCGTAGCCATCCACTTCGTTACCACGACGCCGCTCGGACGCATCCACGTGGCCGGTACACATCTCGGCGCCGAAAAGGAGAGCACGTTCCGCGACCAGGAGGCGGAGGTGCTGCTCGCGCATCTCCGGGCGCACGTGCCGGCCGATGTGCCGCTCGTAATCGGAGGCGACTTCAACTCCACGCCCGACAGCGAAGTGCACACGCTCTTTGCCGGCGCTTTCACCGACAGTTGGCAGGAGTGCGGGAACGGAACCGGTTTCACCTTCCCCGCGGATAGTTCGGTGCGCCGCATCGACTATCTGTACCTGCGCGGGCTGCGGTGTACACGGGCGGAGGTGCCGATCACGCAGGCTTCCGACCATCGTCCACTCGTCGTGACGCTCCGCATCGGCGAGGCTTCCACGAGCGTCCCGAAGTGAAGCGGCGCCGCAGGGCCGCAGCGCGGCTCGCTCGTCCGTCGCGTGGCGTACCCGGCGCAGCGATCGACCACATCGCGAGCCTCGCCAGACTTTCGTGGTTGCTGGCACTCGCCGCGGCCATCGCGTCGGCCATGTCGACGACCGGGCTCCCCGCGCAGGACAGTACCCGGGCCCGCCCGCGGCACACCTTCCTCGCGATCGGCGCTCACGCCGGCGACATGGAAATCACGACCGGCGCACTCCTGCTGAAGCAGCACGAGCTCGGCGATCGCGTCGTGTTCCTGCATCTCACGCTCGGTGAGGGAGGCAACCCGCGGATGTCTCCCGAGCAATATGGCGAACAGAAGCGGCGCGAAGCGGAGGAGGTCGACAGCGCTCTCGGCGCGGAGGTGATATTCGGACCTTATCGCGACGGCGAGATCCCGAACGATGAGGAGGCGCGGCGCTACGTGGCCGACGTGATCCGGCAGGTGAAGCCAACCAACATCATCACCCACTGGCGCAAGAGCATCCACAAGGATCACGCGGCAACGAGCGCGATAGTCGATGACGCGGTCCTGCTGGCATCGCTGGATGGTGTGAAGACGGCGCACCCGGCATATCGCGGAGTGCGCGGCATCTGGTACGCGGAGAACTGGGAGGACCCGGAGGGGTTCGACCCCTACATCTACGTCGACGTGTCGGGCTACGTGGAACGCTGGCGCGATGCGGTTTCGAAGTACGAATTCATCGGGGGGAAGATCTCCGGCTTCCGCTACCTCGACTATTACACGGCGCTCGCCACGCTTCGCGGAGCCGAATCGCGTCACGAAGCGGCAGTCGCCTTCGACATCGATGACATGGGGAAGCGCCGCATCCTCGACTCGGTGCCCTGACACCGGCTCTCTCCGAACCTCCCCTCCAGCCCGGCCGACCCGGCCGCGTCCCCGGTATATAATTGCGCACTTAGCTAAGTAACTATATATTGCCGGCGATGCGCAACTCCGTCTTCAAGGCGCTCGCCGACCCGACCCGCCGCGAAATACTGCAGCTCCTCCGCGACGGGCCCCAGACGTCCGGTGAGATCGCCGAGCACTTCACTTCGTCCTGGCCTACCATCTCCAGGCATCTCGGCGTGCTCCGCGACGCGGAGCTGATACTCGCCGAGCGCAACGGCCAGCAGATCAGCTACGAGCTGGATACGACGGTGCTCGACGACGTCATCGCCTACATACTCGAATGGAAGAACCCCGACCGCCGGGCCGGCAGGGCCAGGCATACCGGAGGGAAGCATGCGTAAATGGTATCCCGTGCTGATCATCGCACTGGCATTTGCGACATCCATCGTCGTTTACGGCCACCTTCCCGACCCGATGCCGACTCACTGGAATCTCCACGGCGAGGTGGACGGCTACGGTTCGCGATTTGTCGGCGCGTTCCTCCTGCCGCTCATCATGATCGGCATTGCACTGCTGATCCCGGTGCTCCCGAAGATCGATCCGCGCGGCAGCAACTATCAGAAGTTCGACACGGCGTACTTCACCATCATGAACGCCACTCTGACGGTCATGCTGCTCATCCATCTCTTCGCGCTCGGGGCAGCGCTGGGGATCGGCGTCTCGATGAACAGGATGATTCCCGCCGCAATCGGCATCCTGTTCATCGTGATCGGAAACGTGCTGCCGCGCGTTCGATCGAACTGGATGGTGGGGATTCGCAATCCGTGGACCCTCTCGAGCGATCGCGTCTGGGAGCGCACGCACCGGGTGGGCGGCTACATGATGCTGGCGCTCGGTGTGCTCCTCATCATATGCGGCCCGTTCGCGCCGTCGGAAGCCACGTTCATTCTCATCCTCGCCGGCGTGACCGCCGTGGCGCTGGGAATCACTGCCTACTCGTACATCATATGGACCCGGGAGAAGAAGACATGAGACTCGCCGCCCTGGCCGCGCTGGCCACCGCGGGTGCCGTCGGCGCGGCGAACGCGCAGCACGCCGCTCACGCGCCCACGCCCGTGAACTACGCGGTGACCGCCGGTGCCGACACCGTCGCCACCGAAACCGTCACGCGCGATGGATCTTCGCTGCACTCCGAGCTACTCGTGAAGGCTCAGGGAGTGAAGATCGCCCTCCGGATGTCGGTCGCCACCGACGCCACGGTGGCGAAGCTCGAGACTGAGGCGCGCGCTGCTACCGCGCCGGAGTCCGCGCCCCCGCTGCAGCGCGCCACCATCGTGTTCACGGGTGACAGCGTGCTGGTGACCATGGCGGCGGACGCTGCCCCCTCGCAGCGTTTCACCGTCCCCGCGGGAACGCTTCCGTTCGTCAACCTCTCCTCGGCGGTGATCGAACAGATCCTGCGCCGCTCGCGCGTGGTCGGCGGTTCGCACGTGACGGTTCCGGTCTTCGCGATCGCCGGCGGGCAGGTGCTCGAAGCGCGCGTGGAGTGGACCTCGACCGACTCGGCGACGCTGGCACTCGGCGGCGCGACGATACATGCGAGGATGTCGACCGCCGGCGACTTTCTCGGCGGAGCGGTGCCCACGCAGGGCGTGACGTTCGCGCGCGTCGGAAACGCGGCTGGTTCCGATGGCACACCGCCGGAGCCTGCAGCAGCATCCGCGGCGCCGGCGGCTGCCATGGCGCCCGCAGCGGCAGCGAAGCCCGATTACTCCGCGCCTCCTGGAGCGCCGTACACGGCTGAAGATGTGAGTGTTCCCGCACCGAAGGCGGGGATCGAGCTCGCCGGAACACTCACCGTTCCCGACCGCGCTTCCGGTGCGCGCGTTCCGGCGATCGTGATGATCACCGGCTCCGGCCCCGAAGATCGCGACGAGGCGGTTTCCATCTTTCCTGGCTACCGTCCCTTCCGCGCCATCGCCGACACGCTCGGTCGCATCGGTATCGCGTCGCTCCGACTCGATGACCGCGGAGTGGGCGGCACTCCACGCGGGCCGAGCGACCCCACGAGCGCCGACTTCGCCGACGACATCCGCGCAGCACTCGCATATCTGCGCACACGCCCCGAAATCGACGCGAACAGGCTGGCATTGCTGGGCCACAGCGAGGGTGCGCTCATCGCGCTCATGATCGGCGCGACGGATCCGGACCTCGCTGGCATCGTGCTCATCGCGGGGTCGTCACGCACCGGCCGACAGGTCTCCGATGCACAGGTACGCGAAGCGATCCGAACCCGCCTGAACCTGAGCGGCGCGGCGCTCGACTCCGCGATCCTGGCCAACGAGCCGGCACGTGACGCGCAGCTCGCATCGTCGGCGTGGCTGCGCTTCTGGTTCGACTACGATCCGCGCGCGACGGCACGGAAGGTGAGCGTGCCCGTGCTCATAGTGCAGGGAGCAACGGATACGCAGGTCACACCCGATCAGGCGGAGGAGCTGGCGAACGCGATTCGAGCAGGCGGGAACCGCGATGTCACCGTGAGGATGATTCCCGAGACGAATCATCTCATGATACGCGATCCCGACGGCTCGTTCGTGAAGTACTCCATGCTGAAGTCATTCGACGTGAATCCTCCCGTGCTGGCCGCCATCGCCGACTGGCTCCCCGCACGGATGCGCTGACCGCACGCCTCTTGCGGCATGGAAGGCGGTTTGGCACCTTCGCGCACGGTGATACGTAGTGCCGATGAACCCCTTCCAGGCAGGTCAGCATGTCAGAGCAGAACGACTGGACGGACCCCACGGGCGGGCCGGGCACTCCGAGCGGACGACCGGAACCGCCTGGAGCGGAAGGAGCCGCGGATTCCTCGATCGAGGATGAGACGCTCGCGCTGAATACAGGAAAGGCGGATACAGGCAAGCGTGTCATCGCGGCGGTCATCGACTGCATCGTAGCGGCAGTCCTCAACGCCGTACCGACGATCGGCGGTCTCGTCGCTGCAGCCTACTGGCTCGTGCGCGACGGACTGGACATCTCCTTCATGGACCACCGCTCGATCGGCAAGAAAGTCATGAAGCTCCGGCCGGTTCGGCTGGATGGCCGTCCGATGAACATCGAGACTTCCGCGAGGCGCAACTGGATGTTCGCTCTCGGCGGAGTGGTGTGGTTCCTCAAGTACATCTTCATACTCGGGTGGCTCCTCATAGGGCCGGTTCTGCTTGCCGCGATCGTGCTCGGGGTGTACGAGCTCTACCGCGTGCTCAGCGATCCTGAGGGACGTCGTCTCGGCGATACGATGGCGGGCACGAAGGTCGTCGAGGTGGCCGATTGATCGACACACGAGTCTGGCACCAACTCATCGGAGCGTTCGCGGTCGTCTGTATGGGCGCTGCCGTCGCAATGCCCGCGGCAGCGCAGGACGTTCCGAAGATTCCCTTCGAGAAATACACTCTCGACAACGGACTCGAAGTGATCCTCGCACCCGATCACTCGACGCCCGTGGTCGCAGTGAATACCTGGTATCACGTTGGCTCCGGCGATGAGCAGCCCGGCCGCACGGGATTCGCGCACCTCTTCGAGCACATCATGTTCATGGGCTCGGAGCACGTTCCCGTGGGGAAGTTCGATAGCTGGCTCGAAGCGGCCGGAGCGGCCAACAACGGATCCACTACGCAGGACCGAACCAACTACTACGAGTGGATGCCGTCCAACGCGCTGCCGCTCGCGCTCTGGCTCGACGGCGACAGGATGGGCTACCTGCTCCCCACCATGGATCAGGCGAAGGTCGACCTGCAGCGCGACGTGGTCAAGAACGAGCGCAGGCAGGGAGTGGACAACGTCCCCTACGGAAGGGCAAACGAGACGATTCTCGCCGCGCTCTTCCCGGCAAACCATCCATATCATCACAGCGTGATCGGTTCGATGACCGATCTCTCGGCGGCATCGCTCGACGATGTGAAGCGCTTCTTCAATACGTATTACGCTCCGAACAACGCCACGCTGGTAATAGCCGGCGACTTCGACGGCGATTCGGCGAGGACGTGGGTGAAGCGATACTTCGGAGCGATACCCTCGAACCCCACGCGCCCGCCTCGTCCGACCGTACCGAGTTTCGAGATTCCGCGCGACACCTTCATGGTACTCGAGGATCGAGTCCAGCTTCCGCGTCTCTATCGGAGCTGGCATACCGTGAAGGAATTCGCGGATGACGACGCAGCGCTCGATGTGCTCGCGTTCGTGCTCTCGAGCGGCAAGAACTCGCGGTTGTACAAGCGCCTCGTCTACGACATGCAGGTCGCACAGGATGTCCGTGCCTTCCAGGCGAGCATGCGGCTCGACGGATACTTCCAGATCGTCGTCACGCCGAAGCCTTCCGAAACGCCGGCGCGGATGGCCGCGCTCGTGAACGAGGAGATCCGGAAGATCGTGACGGGCGGCGTGGAACCGCGCGAGCTCGAGCGCGCGCAGAACAGCATCCTCGCGGGGCAGATCGACCGGCTCGCATCGGTGCTCGGCAAGTCCGACCAACTGAACCACTACAACTACTTCGTGGGCACGCCAGACTACACGCAGCAGGACGCCGAGCGCTATCGAAAGGTGACCGCATCCGACGTGCAGCGCGTGGCGAAGAAGTACCTCGGCGCGCCGAGCGTGGTGCTGACCGTCGTTCCGGAGGGCAAGAAGGAGATGATGGTTACAGCATCCGGAGGCGACCGATGAAGCTGCGCTACGCTCTCCTGACCTCCGCTCTGGCTTCGTCGCTCGCATGTGCTCCGAGGACGTCCGTTCCGCCCGCGCCTGCGCCTGGCCAGGCCGCGACCGCGCCGGACACCAACCCGGCCGTCGCAACCGCGGCAGTGGACCTGACGCAGCCGCCTGAGCTGGCGCCGCCGCCAGCGCTCGATCTCCCGCCCATCGTGACGCGAAAGCTCGATAACGGGCTGTCGCTGATGATCGTGGAACAGCACGAATTGCCCGTCGTGGACTACCTGCTCGTGATAGGAACCGGCGGCGAGGCCGATCCGGGCGCGCAGGGAGGACTCGCATCGCTCACTGCGGACATGCTCGATGAGGGCACCACCACGCGCAGCTCGCTCGAGATAGCGGACCAGGCCGCATTCCTCGGCGCCGGGCTCGCGACCTCGAGCGGGTGGGATCGCTCGTTCGTCACGCTTCACACGACCACCGCGCAGATGGACAGCGCGCTGGCACTATTCGGCGATGTCATCCTCCATCCGGCGTTTCCCGCAACGGATCTGGAGCGAGTGCGGAAGGACCGGCTCACCGCTCTCCTGCAGCTCGAGGATCGCGGGCCGGCGATAGCCGATCGCGTCTTCGACGAGGTCGTGTTCGGGGACCACAACCCGTACGGCCACGCATTGACCGGAACCAGCGAATCGGTTCGGTCGATATCCCGCGCCGACATCACCGCGTTCTACCACCGCTACTACCGGCCCAACAACGCCACTCTCATAGTGGTGGGCGACGTACGTCCCGACGATGTGGAGCGGCGCGCCCGCGCGCTGTTCGGGTCGTGGCAGCGCGGTGACATTCCGGCTACCGAGTACGGTCCCGTGCCACCGGCGAGCGGCCGCACTATCTACCTGGTGGACAAGCCCGCCGCGGCGCAGTCGTCGTTCAGGATAGGCGGAGTGGGAGTCGCACGCTCGACTCCGGACTACTTCGCGACCGAAGTGATGAACACGATACTCGGCGGTTCGTTCACGAGCCGGCTGAACCAGAATCTGCGCGAGACCCACGGTTACACGTACGGTGCCTTCTCCGGATTCTCGATGCGCAGGGAGGCCGGTCCGTTCACGGCCGAGGCGGAAATCGTGGCCGCGAAAACCGACTCGGCGCTCATCCAGTTCATGGCGGAGTTGAATGCGATACGCGAACCCGTTCCCGAGGCGGAACTGACGCGAGCGAAGCAGTTGCTGCAGCTCCAGCTCCCCGGCGACTTCGAGACCACGCGGAGCATCGCCTCCCGACTCGTTCCGGTGGCGGTGTACGATCTGCCGCTGACGTTCTACAACGACTACGTCGGCCGAATCGGAGCCGTGACGCAGTCCGACGTGCAGCGCGTGGCGCGTGCACTGATTCATCCCGACTCCCTCGACATCGTGATCGTCGGCGACAGCAAACAGGTAGAGCCATCGCTGAAGGCGCTGGGAATCGCACCGGTGAAGGCGATCCAGTTCCCGTAACGCAGCGGGGTCAGGCACTCGATGTAGATGCCCCGGCAGCAACGCTGCCGGGGCATCTACATCGAGTGCCTGACCCCGAACTCCTTCCCCTCCCGGCTCCGCTTCACTATCGTCCCTCATCCGGTACCAGACT
>JBIQLU010000009.1:0-6131 GCA_044463985.1 Gemmatimonas aurantiaca
TCGCGCGGCTCGCGACAGCGCGCATCTCGTCCTCGACGTCGACGTATTTCTTTCGTCCGACGGTGAGTCCGCCGACCATCTGCACGAGCGCGGCCGCGAGCGCACCGGTATGGGCTGCCACGCTTCCACCGCCGGGAGTGGGCGTGTTGGCAGCGACAGCGGCGACGAAGTCATCGAGCGTACTGTTAGCCGCCGCGGCGCGCACACGACGCTCGAGCACCTGATTCGGATCGAAGTTCGTGAGCTGGAGATGACGCGCCGCCGCGTCGAAGAGCGCCTGTTCGGGGATGAGTCCCACGATCTCGCTCCACGTGGTCGCGACCCCCGAAGCGGCTGCTTCCATCTTCACCATGTCGAAGGCGCGGTGCACCGGAGTCTGGGTGACGTCGACCAGGTTCATCGATACCTGTGCCTGCCCCTCCACCTCGAGACCCAGCGCTTTCACGTGGCGCAGGCCGCCCGAGGAGCCGCGAACTGCGCGTGCGACCTGCCTGGCCGTGGGGAGGTTCGAAGCGTCGCCCAGGTAGACGTTGTACGCGACGAGGAAGGGGCGCGCTCCGATCGCCACCGCTCCGGCCGTGGGGTGCACGCGGCTGGGGCCGAAGTCGGGCGCACGCTCGGGCTTCGTGGGCATCTCGTCGCGGATTCCCTCGAACTGCCCGCGGCGGACGTTCGCGAGATTCTCCCGCTCCGGCCGCGTGGCGGCGCGCTCGTACAGGTACACCGGAATCTCCAGCTCATCTGCCACGCGCTTGCCGAGGGTGCGGGCCAGCTCCACGCACTGCTCCATGGTGGCTCCCTCGAGCGGCACGAACGGCACCACGTCGGCTGCTCCCATACGCGGATGCTCGCCGCTGTGCACGTTCAGGTCGATCGAGTCGCGGGCGGCTCTGATGCCGGCGAACGCCGCGTCCACGGCCCGCTCCACCGGCACCACGAACGTGATGACGGAGCGGTTGTGCGACTCGTCCGAGCTGACGTCGAGCACCGTCACGCCACTCACGGATGCGATGGCGTCGCGGATCTGCTGCACCACCTCGGGACGTCTGCCTTCGCTGAAGTTCGGAACACATTCGACGAGAGTCATCACGCAGCCTGGTTCGGGTTGAAGGCGATAGGTCGGGCGACAACGGAAAGTACATCAACGGCGGAAGAGGGAGAAAGGCTGAGGACTGCAAGGAGGCAAGGAGATCCCCTCTCAGTGAAAGCTCCTGGTCTCCTTTGAAGGATCTCTTCGAGGGAAAGTGCAATGTGTTTTGGGCGACTGCTCCCGCGGCTGGAGCTCTACCGGCGGGAGCAGTTCCCCCAGTCACACTTCACTTTCACTTCAGAGATGGTCGAAAGGAGACAAGGAGCCCTCATGGAGAGTTCTTCTCTTTGTCTCCTTGCACTTCTCAGCCTTTCTCCCTTTTCCGCTGTTGCACCACCTCGAGCAGCCACGGATGCATCGCGGTGCTGCCGGCGACGATGGACGATGGGGTGTAAGGGACGGTGGAGCCGTCGGCGGTGGTGACGATACCGCCGGCCTCGCGGATGATCGACACGCCGGCGGCGAAGTCCCACGGTTTCAGCTCGAGCTCCCAGAAGGCGTCGAAGCGGCCGCAGGCCACGTCGCAGAGATCGAGTGCGGCGGAGCCGGCGCGCCGGATTCCGGAAGTGGTGCGGCTCACTTCCTCGAACTGGCGCAGGTACGCCTCCACCTGGACGAAGTTTCGAAAGGGGAAGCCGGTGCCGACGAGTGCGCGCGCCGGATCGTCGTTGCGAGAAACGGATATGGCGACGCCGTCGCGTTCCGCTCCGCGGCCGATCGAGGCCGTGAAGCGTTCGCCGGTGGCCGCGTTCTGAACCACTCCCCCGGCCAGCACGCCGTCGAGAACCAGCGCAATCGACACGGCGTACTCGGGGTAACCATGCAGAAAGTTCGTGGTGCCGTCGAGCGGATCCACGATGAAGTGCGCACCGGCCGCTGGTGCATCCTGCGGGGAGAGCTCCTCGCCCATGACCGTGGCGTCGGGTACGAGCTGGAACAGCGTGTCGCGAATGCTTCGCTCGGCCGCCATGTCCACGTCGCTGACGAAGTCCGCGTGGCCCTTGACGCGCCACTCCAGATCGCCGCGCTCGCCCGCCCGGCTGGCGATGAGTTCCGCGGCTCGCGCGGCGGCCGCCACCATGTGCGGGAGGATCGAAGCTGCACGTTCCTCCAGGTCATCTGGCGAGGTCAGGTGTGCTTGCACGGCTTCATCGGCACTCATAGCTTGGTCGAATGATGAGGATCTTCAGCGGAATCCAGCCTTCGGGCGAGCTGCACATAGGCAACTATCTCGGAGCGGTACGGAACTGGGTGCAGCTCCAGCACCAGCACGAATGCATCTACTGCGTGGTGGACTACCACGCCATCACCGGCATTTACGAGCCCGAGGACCTGCGCCGCCGCACGGGCGAGATGGTGATCTCGCTGCTCGCCGCCGGCCTGGACCCGGAGAAATGTACGCTCTTCATCCAGTCGATGGTTCCCGAGCACACCGAGCTCGCATGGATATTCAACACTGTGACGCCGCTCGGTGAACTCGAGCGCCAGACGCAGTACAAGGACAAGTCATCGCGTCAGGAGAGCGTACTCGCGGGACTGCTGAACTATCCCGTGCTGCAGGCGGCGGACATTCTGCTGTACAGGGCGCAGGCGGTTCCGGTGGGCGAAGACCAGTTGCAGCATCTGGAATTGTCGCGCGAGATCGCGCGGCGGTGGAACTCGAAATTCGGCGTCGACTACTTTCCAGAGCCGCAACCGCTGCTCACCGCGACGCGTCGCATCATGGGGCTGGATGGGCGCGCGAAGATGTCGAAATCGCTCGGCAACACCATCGGACTACTCGAGGAGCCAGATTCCATATGGGCGAAGCTTCGTCCCGCGGTAACCGATCCGGCGCGCGTTCGGCGCACCGATCCCGGAACTCCGGAAGTGTGCAACATCTATCATCTCCATCAGGCATTCAGCGATGCGGCGACGGTGGAGCACGTGGCCGTTCAGTGTCGCGGAGCGGGGTGGGGGTGCATCGAATGCAAGCGCACGCTCTTCGAGTCGATCCAGCGCGATCTCGACCCGATTCGCCAGCGTGCTGCGGAGCTGCGCGAGCGGCCGGAGCTGGTGCGCGACGTGCTCGAGCAGGGCGCCGCGCGCTGCCGCGCGCTCGCTCGCGAGACGATGCGCGAAGTGAAAGAGCGCATGGGTCTTGCATGAACGCCACCCGTCTTTCTCCACGAGCCGGTTATGCAGAACGAGAAAGGGCCGGAAGGAATGCTCACGCTGGTATGTCTAACGTGCGGGAAGGAGAAGTACTTCACGGATCGACCGCCCGAGTCGGTTACATGCGATCGGTGCGGCGGTACGGTCTTTCGAAGCTTCTTCACACCCACGACTCCGGATGGCGCAACGCTGGCGGCGCTGGAGGAAACGTCGCGAAGCGTAGCGCTGGACGAGGAGTCGCCCGACACGACCGCGGGCGATCTGGAGGATCTCGACCGACTGTAGCGCCTGCTCCGTTCCGAGGCGGCGCTCCGCGCGCCGGAGCGCGACCATGACGAGTGATACCGGCGTTCGCCGTCTCGTGGTGGATCTCCGTGCGCGCGCGAATGCGTGGGCGCTCCCCGCCGCCGGCGCCGAGCGGTTGCGCGCCGCCGCACCTCCGGGATGGGAGATCATCTTCGTGGATGCACCGACCTCCTCGGACGGTGACGGGGGTGCGGCGCCGGCCGAGGAGGTGCGCGCCGTGGTCGGCTCAGCCGAGGTGTACTTCGGGTACGGGATGGCCCGTTCACTCTTCCAGGCGGCGCCGAAGCTGGGGTGGATCCACTCCGCGTCTGCTGGCGTGGGCGGACTGCTCTTCGCGGAAGTTCGCGCGAGCGATGTGATCGTGACCAACTCCGCCGGAGTGCACGCGATACCGATGGCCGAGTACATGCTCGGCGGAATTCTGTATTTGCTGAAGTCGCTCGATGCGGCTCGGCGGCAGCAGAGGGCGGGCATCTGGGACAAGAGCGTCTTCTCGGGGCCCGAGAGCACGGTGCGCGAGCTGCGCGAATGCAGGGTGCTGGTGGTGGGCGCCGGTGGAATCGGGAGCGCGCTCGCAACGCGCCTCACCGCGCTCGGCTCACACTGCGTGGGAGTCCGCCGGCATCCGGGGCGCGGAATCCCCGAAGGCTTCGAGCGAGTGGTGGGGCCCGACGACTGGCACGAGCTCATTCCCGAATCGGACGTGCTGGTGATCGCCGCACCCGCCACTTCCGAAACGAAGCAACTCGTCACGGGTGAGCTGCTCGATCGGCTCCCGCCCGACGCCATCTTCGTGAACGTGGCGCGCGGATCGCTGGTGGATGAGGGTGCGCTGGTTGACCGGCTCGCGACGGGCGCGCTTCGCGGCGCGGTGCTCGACGTGTTCGAGGAGGAGCCATTGCCCTCATCGAGCCCGCTCTGGGGACTGCCTAACGTGCTGATGACCCCTCATGTTTCTGCAGTGTCGCCTCGCGGCTTCTGGGAGCGAGAGCTGTCGCTCTTCCTGGATAACTGGCACGGCTACGTGGAAGGGCGCGAGATGCGGAACGTGGTAGACAAGGAGGCAGGTTACTGATGGGAGTGGAGCTGCGTGGCATCATCGGTCCGATAGTGACGCCGTTCGACGAGTCGACGGGCGAGATATCGGGCGACGCATTCGGCGCGAACATCGACGCGCATCTGGCGGACGGGCTGTCCGGCGTACTCGTGGCCGGCTCCACGGGAGAGGCCGCGCTGCTCGACGACGCGGAACGCTCGCGGCTCACCGAGATCGCGCGTGCGCGCGTACCGGCCGATCGAACGCTCCTGGTAGGAGCGGGCGCGGAGTCGACGCGTGCGACAGTCGCGCGTGCTCGCGACGCCGCGGCGCGCGGCGCAGATGCCGTGCTCCTGGTGGCTCCGCACTTCTACGGCTCCGCGATGACCGACGACGCGCTCTCGGCGCACTATCGGCGCGTGGCGGACGAGAGTCCGATCCCGGTTCTGCTGTACAACATTCCGAAGTACATGCACTTCGCGCTTTCGCCGCGCCTGGTGGCAGAGCTCGCGCAGCACGAGAACATCATCGGGATGAAGGACAGCTCGGGTGATCTCGAGATGCTCGAGCGATACGTGGCGCTGCGGAGTGATCGATTCACCGTGCTCACCGGCCATGCCGGAACGCTGCTGGCAGCGCTGCGCATGGGTGCGGGAGGCGCGATCCTGGCGGCGTCGCTCTTCGCCGCTCCGCTCGCACTCGACGTGAGCCGCGCCTTCGCCGCCGGCAACGAAGAGCGCGCGGAGGAGGTGCAGGCGCGCCTCACTCCTCTCAACCGGGAAGTGGTGGGCACGCTCGGCGTGCCGGGAATCAAGGCGG
Source organism: Gemmatimonas aurantiaca (assembly GCA_044463985.1). Lineage (GTDB taxonomy): Bacteria > Gemmatimonadota > Gemmatimonadetes > Gemmatimonadales > Gemmatimonadaceae > JADGGM01. The sequence goes on from JBIQLU010000009.1 coordinate 5,406, forward strand.
CGCTCGACCTCATCGGTCTGACGGGTGGTGAGCCGCGTGCTCCGCTTCGCGCGCTCGCAGCGGGCGAGCGCGACCGGGTGGCGGAACTTGTCCGCGCGGCAGGCGTGGTGGTCGCTGCCTGAAGGCGGCGCCGCTGCAGCACGGCGGCATCTGGAGCGGTTGGCGAGCGCTCCACGACCGGCCGGTTCCGATGCGGAGGCCGCTGCGCGCGCCTACTGCGCGGAAGTTCTGCGTTCGCTCGAATTCGAAGTGCGCGAGGAGCCGTTCGAGTATTCGGCGTTCCCGGGGCGCTATGGAACGCCGCTCTGCGGAGCGGCGGCGATGGTCATGATGGCGGGGGCGGGGCACGTCGGGTACAGAGGGCACGCTGCCGCGTCGTTGCTGATACTCGCCGCCGGCGGCGCGACGATACTCCTGGCTGCGGCGTGGCTCACGCGGTCTGGTGTGCTCGATCTCCCCTGGTGCAGAGAGAAGTCGGTGAACCTCTCGGCGGTCCGGTGCCGTGCGGCGCGTTCGGCCAGCGAGGGGGTGGCCGCGACGGAGCCGGCCATCTGGCTGGTGGCGCACCTCGACAGCAAGAGCCAGCCGCTCCCATTGGCGGTGCGTGTCGCCGGGATCACGACTTTGCTCGCAGTCTGGCTCCTGGCACTTATCGTGAGTGCGCTGCAGACGGGCGGAGCGTCGACGGCGGGATGGTGGCCGGCCATCACGTTGCTCGGAGTAGTG
>JBIQLU010000009.1:6231-39428 GCA_044463985.1 Gemmatimonas aurantiaca
GGGCGGAGCGTCGACGGCGGGATGGTGGCCGGCCATCACGTTGCTCGGAGTAGTGGCCGCGATCCCGGTGGTCGCGAGCGTGGTGGGACGCGCTTCACCGGGCGCTCTGGACAACGCTTCCGGCGTTGCGACTGTATTGCTGGCGGCGGGGGAGACGCCGCGCAGTGAGTCGCTGGGAGTGCTGGTCACCAGCGGCGAGGAGCTGGGACTCGCGGGTGCGCGCGCGTGGGCGCGTGCGCGGGACGGCGCGGCGACGGCGATCAACGTGGACGGCGTGGACGACGTCGGGGTCGTGCGCGTGATTCACCCGAGGCGGCGCCCCGCAGAGCTGCTCGGCACCATCACGGACGCGGCGCGCGGACTCGGCATCCGGATCTCGACGGGAGCGCTGCCGCCCGGCCTCCTGGTGGACGGCGTGGCGCTCGCTGACAGGGGGTGGAAAGTGGTGACGGTGAGCAAAGGCGACTCGAGCACGGTCGCGAGGATTCACACGCCTGCCGATTCGCTGGAGCGGGTTGGCGGAGAAGGGGTGGCGGAAGTCGCCGCTCTTGTGCATCGCGCGGTTACCGGGGCAGGTTGAAATGGCGCAGACACTACTGTTCATCGCGCTGGTGGCTGGCCTTCTCCTCATCCCGTTCGGGCTTCCGGGACTGTGGGTGATGGTGGGAGCGGTGCTCCTGTACAGTTACGTGGGACCGGCGGGCGCGATCGGTGCATGGACGGTGGTGGCGGTAGCGGTGCTCGCCGGAATCGGAGAGCTCCTCGAGTTCCTCCTCGCGGGTCGATTCGCCAGGCGCTACGGCGGCTCGCGCCGCGCTGGATGGGGCGCCATTATAGGCTCGATAGTCGGAGCCTTCATGGGCGTTCCCGTACCACTGGTCGGGTCGCTCGTAGGCGCATTCGTTGGAGCGTTCGCCGGCGCGTGGCTGGCTGAGATGACGCTGAAGCGGGAGATCCGCGCCGCGACGCGCGTCGCCACCGGCGCGCTGGTGGGGCGGCTGGCTGCGACCGCCGTGAAGGCGGGGATAGGTTGTGCGATAGTCGTGTGGGTAGCGTTCGCCCTGGTACTCGGGCGGTGACACGTCTGGCGGCCTGCCGCCCGGCGCAAAGGAGAAGCGAGGATTCATGACCGATTCCACCGGCGTGGAGAGTCTGTCGACCTCCGGCACCACCGAAGACGGCAAGTACGTCTACTGTATTACCCGGCAGGAGAAGGAGCGCGATTTCGGGACCATCGGAATCGGCGAGGGAGCGAACCGGGTGTACACGGTGCACTACCGCGACCTCGCAGCCGTCGTGAGCGACACGCCGATAGTGATCTACGACCCCACGCGCGAGAACGTGCTCGCGCACGAGTTCGTGAACGAGACGGTGATGCGCGAATGGACGGTGATCCCGATGTCGTTCGGCACGGTCTTCCGTTCGGAGGAGGACGTGTGCGAGCTGCTTCGCTCGACGTACCAGGCCTTCAGCGACGTACTCGACAAGATGCGCGACAAGATCGAGTTCGGGCTCAAGGTGCTCTGGGACCGCGAGCGCGTCATCGCCTCGCTGGAGCGCGACAACGACGAGATTCGTCGCCTGAAGGACGAGATCGACCGCAACGCGCAGAGCTCCACGTACTTCGCCCGGATGCAGCTCGGCCGCCTGGTGGAGGGCGCCCTGGAAGACACCGGAAACGCGTTCGTCGCCGACATCCACGAAGTGCTGAAGGACGTCGCGGTGGCGAGTCGCAGCAACAAGCCGATCGGCGACCGGATGATCATGAACGCCGCCTTCCTCGTGGAGCGCGACCGTGAGCGCGCATTCGACGAGAAGGTGCGCGAGATCTCCAGAAAGTACGAGGACCTTCTCACCTTCAAGTACACCGGCCCCTGGCCTCCCTACAACTTCGTGAACATCAAGCTGAAGCTGGAACGGGCGGAGGGGTGAGAGAGAGAAGGCAGGAAGCAGAGAGCAGAAAGCAGCACTGCTCTCTGCTCTCTGCTTCCTGCTCTCCCTCTTTCTCTCGTTTCTCTCTCTTCTGTTCTCCTTTCCCCATGTCTCTCCTCACCAAACTTCTCTTCTTCCCGGTCACCGGCCCCGTGGCGGGGATACGGTGGTCGCTGGGGAAGGTGCAGCGGGTGGTGGAAGAGGAGCTCGTGGATGACGGGGCGGTGAAGCAGGAGCTGATGGAGCTGCAACTGCTCGTCGAGCTGGGGGACATCGACGACGACGAGTATCTGCGACGCGAGGCCGGGCTCATGGAGCGGCTGCGCGAGGTGCGATACTGGCGCGAGCAGTTCGGATTGCAGGCGCCCGCCGGCGCCGTGCGCGTCGCGCGCGACGCGTACGGCGCCGGCGAGTCGAGCGACGTCGAGACCGGGAGCAGCGGAGGGGAGTGATCGGGCTGGACGCGCTTCTCGACTCTCTCCCTTCCAGGGTGCTGGTGTGTGGAAAGGGTGGAGTCGGCAAGACGACGTGTGCCGGGGCGCTCGCCTTGCGCGCTGCGATGCGTGCGGGCGAGCGGGGCGACGCCGGATTCCGGACGCTCCTTCTCTCGACCGACCCGGCGCGTTCGCTGGGAGACGCGATCGGCGCACCGCTCGGCGGCGTGCCTGCGCCCGTGGATGGTGTCGACGGGCTGTGGGGAATGCAGCTCGATCCCGCGGCGGTGCATTCGCGCTTTCTCGCAGAATGGCGCGAAACGCTCGTGGAGCTCTTCGACCGCGGCACCTACCTGAGTCGCGAGGAGAGCGCGGGGATCGTGGATGCCGCTCTACCCGGGCTCGACGAGTCGATGGCGCTCCTCGCCATGCTGGAGATCGAGGAGGAGGGGTGGGCCCGCGTACTCTTCGACACCGCGCCCACGGGGCATACCCTCCGGCTCCTCGAGCTTCCGAAGTCGTTCGCGGCCCTCCTCGCGCTTCTCGATGCGATGCAGGCGAAACACCGATTCATGGTGTACGCTCTCACCCGCAGAACTCGCGAGGACGACATCGATCGCTTTCTCGCCTCGATTCGCTCGCGCCTGGTACGGCTGGAATCGGCGCTGTCCGATCGCGAGCGATACGCGACGGTGCTCGTGGTGCGGGCGGAGCAGCTCGTGGTGGATGAGAGCGTGCGCTACGCCGCGAGACTCGCCGAGTTGAAGCTCGCGCCGCGCGCCATCGTCGTGAACGCGCTGCCATCGAAAGTGGATGCCGACGGTGCGGCCGCAATCGCCATGCTCGCGCGCGCGCTCCCGGATGTCCAATGCTTCGATGTCGAACTTCTCGAGGATGTGCCCGCAGGCAGAGCCGGGCTGCTTCGCTGGGGCGGGGCGGTACGAGCACGGAGCGCGAGTGCACCCGTCGCGGGCGCAACGAACGTCATGGGCGCTGCGGCGGCCGCGGCGGAGCTCCGGTCGCGGCCGCGCGCGCGGTTCGATGCTCGCGAAGCCATCCTTGCCCGCGTCGCTCCACTCACCATCGTCGCGGGGAAGGGAGGAGTCGGAAAGACCACCGCGGCGTGCGCGCTGGCACTCGCGCTCGCAGATCGGGGTGTGCGCACGCTGCTCGTCTCCACCGACCCCGCACCTTCGATCGCCGATGCGCTTGCCCAGAGCATCGGCGACGAGGCCGTCGAGGTAGAGGGCACGAGCGGACTCGTCGCGCGGCAGCTCGATGCGTCGTCGGCATTCTCGGGATTTCGCGAACGGTACCAGGAGAAGGTCGATCGGCTCTTCGATTCGCTCATGCGTGGCGCGCTGGACGCGGCGCACGACCGCGTAGTAGTGCGCGACCTTCTGGCGCTGGCGCCGCCCGGGATCGATGAAGTGTATGCGCTGAGCGTTCTCGGCGAAGAGCTCGCGAACGGTGGTTTCGATCGGATCGTGGTGGACCCCGCGCCAACCGGGCATCTGTTGCGTCTTCTGGAGCTCCCGGCGCAGGCGGTCGCCTGGACGCACCGGCTGCTGCGTCTGATGCTCGACTATCGCGAAGTCGTTCCGCTCGGAGAAGCCTCCATGGAGCTCACCGCGTTCGCGCGTCGCACGCGCGCGCTGCAGGCGATGCTGCGTGACGAGAGTCGCGCGTCGGTCATCGCGGTGACGCTCGATGAGCCGCTGGTGCGCGACGAAACCGCGCGGCTCCTGGCGCGGCTGGAAGAGCTGGGAATTCCGGCTGCGGCGCTGCTCTGGAATCGTGCGGAATCAGCGACCGCTTCGCCTCTTCCACTCGCGCGTCCACTGCCACAGTTTGAGGCACCCATCACACGGCCGGCCCCGCGCGGCGTGGAGGCCCTGCGCGCATGGTCGGAATCCTGGAGGAGCGTTCCGAGCGATGCCCACTGACGGAGAGCGAGCACGCGTGCAGGTCGTCTACGCGTACGGAGTATTCGGCGGCGAGTTGGATCTCTCGACGGCTCCGGAGGGCGTGGAGGATTCCACCGTCATCGTGGTGACGGAAGGGAAACTGGCGGCGCTCTGTTCGGTCGTCCCTGCGGCCGACTACACGGGTGCGGCGATCGAGGCGCGCGCAGGCGACGTCGAGTGGGTCGGCCCGCGCGCCGTGGCGCACGACGCCGTGCTGACGTGGGCGAGCGATCGCACCGATGTAGTACCCTTCACGATGTTCACGCTCTTCTCGGAAATCGACGCAGTGCGTGCGATGCTCACGGAACGGCGCGAGTCGCTCGCGAAGGCCCTCGAGCGCGTGCGCGGCGCGCGCGAATACACGCTGCGCGTCTTCCAGAGCTCCGCTCCCACCGTCGACGCGGCACTCGCCGATGAGAGCGGGGAGACAGCCGAGCTGCGCCGGCAGGCGGCGGTCGCCACTCCCGGCCAGCGCTACCTGCTGGAGCGAAAGCTCGAGAAGGCACTGCGCCAGGAGCGCTCGCGACGCGGCGCGGCAGTCGCCGCTGAACTGGCCTCCACTCTGGCGGCGCACTCCACCGCGGTGGCACGGTCGCCGCTTCCTCCCGTTCCCGACGCGGAATCGGGTGGCCGTGCGGTGCTCGATGCGTCGTGCCTCGTGAAGGCCGAACGCGTGGAAGCGCTGCGCGCCGCACTCGGCGATGCGGTTCGTCGGCTGGAGCCGCGCGGCTTTCGCTTCGAGTTCACCGGACCGTGGCCCGCCTATCACTTCACCAGCGCGAGCGACTGATGGCGAGTGACGAAGTGGAGGTGATCGATGAGGATGAGCGTCTGGTATTGGGCGAGCTGCTGAACCACGTGCTGGACAAGGGCGTGGTCATCTCGGGCGATGCGACGATTTCCGTTGCGGGCATCGACCTCGTTCGACTGGGAGTTTCGCTCTACCTCACATCGGTCGAGACTCTCGAGCAGTCTGGTCGGCCAAGTGGCGATATACCTGTACTGCCTGACTGAATCCGGCCGTGAGCCGCCGCAGGGGTTGCAAGGAATCGCGGGCGCCATCGTCCGTTCCCTGGTGGCAGGCGAAGGTGTGGCGGCGTGGGTGAGCGACGCCCCGGTCGAATCGCGTCCGGCTACCACGGCGCAGGTCGCGGAACACGACCGTGTGGTGCGTGCGGCGCTCGCTGGCGAAACGCCGCTCCCCGCGAGGTTTGGCCAGAGCTTTGCGGACGAAACGGCGCTGCGCCGGGCGCTGGAGCCACGCGTGGGTTCGTTGGCGCACGCGCTCGAGCGCGTGCGCGGTGGAGTGGAGATGACGATCAGGATAATGCTGGATGGGCCGGAGGGTGCGGCCGAATCGGCGAGTGTTCCAGCGGTGGATGCATCGATCACCGAGGAGAGTGCCCGCGGCCGCGCCTACATGGCGCGCCTCCGCGCGAGGCACGCCGAGGCAGCGGAATTGCAGCGACAGGCCGATTTCTTGCAGTCGCGCGTGGCGCGAGCGGTGGACGCCTTCGCGCGCGAGGGGGTATGTTCTCCCGTGATGGCGGGGAGCCGATCTTTCTCGATTTCCCATCTGGTGGCGCTGGGGGACGTGGCGGATTATCGTCGGGCCGTGGATTCGCTCGTCGAATCGGATCCGGCGCTGCGACTGCTGGTTTCTGGTCCATGGGCGCCCTACAGTTTCACGAGTCTCGGAAGTGAATGAAGAGTCGGGAACGGGCGGAGGAGCACCGGCCGCCAGCGTTTCACCCGGCGCGGCCGCGGCGTTCGAGCAGGAGCTTCGGGAGCTCGCTCCCGCGCTCCCGGAGCGGATAGATGTGGATCCGGAGGCCGCGGAGAACGGACTTGCCCGGTTGGTTCTGACGATCATAGAGCTGCTGCGCGATGTACTCGAGCATCAGGCGGTACGTCGGATGGATGGGGGAACGCTGGACGAGAGCGAAGTCGAACGGCTGGGACTCGCGCTCATGCGGCTCGACGAAAGAATGCGCGAAATCAAGAACATCTTCGGCGTGACCGACGAGGAGCTGGACATCGACCTTGGCCCGCTCGGCCATCTGAGGTGAAGGAGAACGTTATCCAATATCCGGAGCACGACGCTTGCCCGAGTATCTAGCGCCCACGCGCAGCCACGGCCTGGTGGAGATCCTGGACAGGGTTCTCGACAAGGGGCTGGTCATCGCGGGCGACATCAAGATCAACCTCGCCAACGTGGAACTCATCACGATCCAGGTCCGATTGCTCGTCTGCTCCATCGACAAGGCGGAGGCGATTGGCCTGAACTGGTGGAGATACGATCCCCGGCTCACCGCCGGCGCTCCCGCCGCGAACGCGCTCGTCGCGGGAGATCTGGAAGCACGGCTCGACCGGATCGAGCGCCAGCTCGACCTACTGACTCCCCGCCCTCACTCCTCGCACACCAGTGGCGGGAAGCGCGGTGGGAGTGCCGGTCCTGAACCCTCAGCTACGGAGTAAGCACCATGGCTGTCGAAAGATCCCCCGGCGGCAGTTCGCTGATCGACGTTCTCGACCGGGTGCTCGACAAGGGCATCGTGATCGACGCGTGGGTCCGCGTCTCGCTGGTGGGTATCGACCTGGTGACCGTCGAGGCGCGTGTCGTCGTCGCCTCCATCGACACGTACCTCAAGTATTCCGAGGCGGTGGGCATCACCACTCCGGTTTCCCGCCCGCGCGAGCTTGCCACGGCGACGGTCGAGACGGAGCTGGAACGGTATGCGCGCGAGAATGCGGAACTCAAGCGAAGGCTCGACGAGCTCGCGGCGGTGAGCCCGAAGGGCACGCTCTGACGCCGTGGCTGGACCTTCGGTTGTGTGTAAGGTGACACGGAACTGCGCACTTCCCGACAGGGAGCTGGCTGGCCTCCTCGCGGATCTGGCGGAGAGTCCCGATTTTGCCGCGGCGGAGTCGCTCCTGCTCAGGCAGTTCACGGAGGTGTCGGGTACGCCGCGAGCGGTGCTCTACGTAGTCGACCCGACGTTCCAGCGGCTCGAGCCAAGGGGGAGCCAGGGAGTCGCCGCGCGAGGCGAGAGGCGGCTTCCCGTTCCGCTGGACAACGAAAGCCACCCGATGGCTGTCGCCGCTCTCGGACACGAGGTCGTGGTCTGTGGCGACGGCCCGCTCGCTGATCTCCCCTTCGACAACGCGCTTCTCCTGCCGCTTCCCCAGGCGCGCTACAGAGGGGGCCCGCTCCCGCGCGGCGCATCGATCCCGACCCTCGGGCCGCAGTTCACCGCGTCTTCCGTGTTCGATTGGCCGGGCGCCAGCAGCGAGCGGCGGCGGCGGCGCGGGCACGTCCTCTTCGGAGTACTGGTGCTCGAGGGTCGTCCGGATGACGAGACGATCCAGGAGCTCGCCGATGCAGCGCTCCTTGCCGGTCCGGTCATCGCGCGCACTCACGCTCTCGAGGGGCTGGGGCGCACGGCCGAACGGCTGGATGACGAGAGGAATCTCCTCACCGCGATCATAAGCGCACTTCCCGATCCGATCGTCATAACCGACTCGGCGAACCGCGTGGTGGTCCAGAATCAGCGCGCGGATCTGCTGCTCTCGCTCCGCGACGACGACTCGGAAGGACGCCGCCGCGCCGTGGAGATCAACAACCTTCTCTTCAGCTCCTTCCTCTCGCGTGCGGCGCTGGCCGGGGGAGTGCGCAGCAGCAGCTCGCGCGAGCTGAATCTCGTGGATCCGAACGAGGGGACCGATCTCCTCTTCGAGGTGCTCGCGCACCCGCTCCCGCCGAGCATCACGCGCGGCGGCTCGTACGTCTCCGTGCTGCGCGACGTCACGGATCTCAAGCGCGCCTCGATCGAACTCGAGCGGCAGTACAATCGCGCGAGAGTGACGGAGATGGAGGCCACGCGCGAGCGCGACCGACTGAACCTGATTCTGAAGAACGTGGGCGATCCGATTCTGGTCACCGACGACCAGGCGAAGATCTTCCTCATGAATCCGCAGGCGGAGCAGCTCTTCGAGGCGCCGCGTGGAGGCGGAGATCGACGGCATCTCCAGCGCGTCCGGGAGAACGACACGAAGTTCACCACGCTCATCTCGGACTTCGTGCTCAGCCCCACCACGTTCCGTCGCGAGCGAATCACCCTGCAGCAGCCGCGCGAGGGGCGAGAGCTCCCGGTGGAGGTGCTGGCGGGGAAGGTGCTGAACGAGCGCGGCGAGCCGCTCGCCATCGTCTCGGTGCTGCACGACCTCACGAAGCAGGTCGAGAACGAGCACCTCAATCAGAAGCTGCAGGCGCTGAACTCGGGTCTGGAAGATCGCATCCGCATGGCCACCGCCGATCTCGCGGCGCAGAACGAGAAGCTGCAGTGGCAGTCGAACGAACTCGAGAGAGCGTATCGGCTGAAGTCCGAGTTCCTCGCGAACATGAGCCACGAGCTGCGCACGCCGATCAACGCCCTCATCGGCTACACCGCGCTCATGCTCGATCGAATCTACGGCGACCTGACGGCCAAGCAGGTGGAAGGGCTCACCAGGATCCAGGCTTCCGCGCAGCATCTCCTCGCTCTCATCAACGACATCCTCGACCTCGCGCGCATCGAGGCCGGTAAGACGCCCGTGCGGCTCGAGGCCGCGGAGCTGCGCCCGCTCCTGATGGAGGTCGCCGCGCAGATGGAGCCGCTCGTGCGGCGCAAGGCGCTGGAGTTCCGTGTGAGCATCGAGGAGCACATCCCCGTCGTTCTCACCGATCCCACCAAGGTGAAGCAGATTGTGCTCAACCTCCTGTCGAACGCGGTGAAGTTCACGAACCGCGGGTTCGTCTCCTTCGGAGCGTACAGGAGGGGAAGCGACCTGGTCGTGGAGGTGAGCGACAGCGGGATCGGGATCAAGTCGCAGAACCTCGGCGTGATTTTCGAGGAGTTCCGCCAGGTGGATCAGTCGCGCACTCGCGAATACGGCGGGACTGGACTCGGCCTCAGCATCACGCGCAAGCTGGTCGCACTTCTGGGCGGCCACCTGTCGGTCGAGAGCGAGTACGGCCGCGGCACGACGTTCGTCGTGAGTCTGCCGCTCGACGGCGCATCGGCCGAGCCACATCCAGTGCAGCAGCTCGGAGCGACGCAGTCGGCGAGTTGACGGAGGCGCGGGGCACACTGATCTTTCGTGAAGACGCGAGGCCGCTGGCTGCGCTAGCCGGCGGCTTCATGCGTGAGAGGGTCGAGGCGTGGGGAATGGTACGCTCATTCACGGAGTATCATGTTCGAAAGCAACATCCGCACTCTCGTCGTGGTGGGCGCTCAGTGGGGAGATGAGGGGAAGGGAAAGCTCGTCGACGTGCTCGCGGAGCGCGCCGACTGGGTGGTGCGCTACCAGGGCGGTGCCAACGCGGGCCACACCGTCCACATAGGCGGCCACTCGTTCGTGCTGCATCAGATCCCGAGCGGGATCATGCATCCCGGAGTGCGCTGCGCCATCGGAAACGGCGTGGTACTGGATCCGGACACGCTCTTCACCGAGATCGACGAGCTGGTGCGCGATGGTGTGGACGTGGAGGGGCGGCTGTACGTGAGCGACCGCGCGCACCTCGTGCTCCCGCACCACAAGCTTCTGGACTGCGAGAGCGCGGCGAGCCGCGTGATAGGCACCACGGGCAGGGGCATCGGTCCGGCGTACGAAGACAAGATCGCGCGCCGCGGGATCCGCGTGCTCGACCTCCGGCATCCCGATCGGCTGCGCGAGCTGCTGGTTCGCTCCATGGAGCACGCCAACAACCAGCTCGCTGCCTTCGGCTCGGAGAAGCGCGCCGACCTCGATGCCACGGTGGAGCTGCTCGAGCGCCTGGCGCCTCGACTCCTCCCGCTGGCGGATGACGTGGGGCTCGCGGTGCACCGTGCTCAGAAGGCCGGTGCCGCCGTGCTGCTGGAGGGCGCGCAGGGCTCGCTCCTCGACGTGGACCATGGGACATACCCGTACGTGACGTCCAGCAGCACGACGTCCGGCGGGGCGGCAACTGGAGTCGGGATCGGCCCGGGCACGATAGACGCCGTGCTCGGCGTCGTGAAGGCGTATACCACGCGGGTCGGGAATGGCCCGCTCCCCACCGAGCTGGAGGAACCGCTCGCCACCCGCGTGCGGGAGCTCGGCCACGAATTCGGCGCCACCACCGGCCGCGCGCGGCGCTGCGGCTGGTTCGACGCGGTGGTGGTGCGCTACGCCGCGCGGGTGAACGGGCTGACGGGACTCGCAGTGACCAAGCTGGATGTGCTCGACACGCTCGAGCGTGTGGCGATCTGCACCGGCTACGAGGTGGACGGCGAACCGGTGGACGAGTTCCCCGGCGACCTCGTGGAACTGGAGAGAGTGGTGCCGCGCTACGAGTGGTTCGAGGGCTGGCGCAGCTCCACCGCCGGTGCACGCAGGCTCGAGGATCTACCGGCGGCCGCGCGGCGGTACATGGAACGAATCCAGGAACTCGCCGATACGCCGATCGTGTACGTGAGCGTGGGAACCCGTCGCGACCAGATCGTCGGCGCGGCCTGAAGGAAGGCAATCGATGGACGCTGTGGCCGATGTTGCCATCGTGGGCGCCGGTCCGTGTGGACTGGCGGCCGCGGTGGCCGTGAAGAATGCCGGATTCCGCGGGATACTCGTGGACCGCGCCAGTCTCGTGAGCGGGATCGCTTCGTACCCCACGTACATCAACTTCTTCTCCACCGCGGAACGGCTCTCGATCGCGGGAATCCCGTTCGTGGTGCCGACGGAGAAGCCCACGCGGCGCGACGCGCTGGCCTACTACCGTGCGGTGGCGAAGCACTTCGACGTTCCGCTGCGCCAGTACGAGAACGTGACGTCGGTAGAGCGGCGCGGCGATCGTTTCCTGCTAGTCACGCGCGACCGCTTCGGCGGCGAGAGCACCATCGACGCCGGCGCGCTGGTGGTGGCGACGGGCTACTTCGGGCGTCCGAACAGGCTGGGTGTACCGGGCGAGGAGCTCCCGCACGTCACGCACCTCTTCACCGAGGGGCACTGGGCATTCGAGCAGGACGTGGTGGTGGTGGGAGGCGGCAACTCCGCCGTCGAGGCTGCGCTCGACCTCTATCGCGCCGACGCCAGGGTGACGATCGTGCATTTCGCGCCGGCGCTCGATCCGAACGTGAAGCCCTGGATCGTTCCCGACATCACCAATCGCATCAGGGAAGGGAGCATCGGGGCGCGCTTCGAGTCGCGCGTGAAGGCGATCGAGCCGCACGAGGTGGTACTCGATACGCCGCGCGGAATCGATCGTGTGCCGGCGGAACACGTCTACCTCATGCTCGGATACCAGCCCAACAACGAGCTGCTGCTGCAGCTCGGCGTTCCGATCGACCCGGCCAACGGGATTCCCGAGCATGATCCCGCGACGATGGAAACTACGGTGCCCGGCGTATTCATAGCCGGCGTCATCGCCTCCGGCTACGACGCGAACAAGACGTTCATCGAGAACGGACGCAATCATGGGGAGCTGATCGCGCGGAAGCTCGCCGGCGCGGCCACTCCAGCCTTTTCAACAACACCATCCGAATGACCAAGACTTCGTCCCCGGACGTGCTCGAACGCCTGGTGTCGCTCTGCAAGCGGCGCGGTTTCATCTTCCAGTCGTCGGAGATCTACGGCGGTACCGGCTCGGTGTGGGACTACGGCCCGCTCGGCGTCGAGCTCAAGAGAAACATCAAGGACCGCTGGTGGCGCTCGATGGTGCATACGCGCGACGACATCGAGGGACTCGATGCGGCGATCCTCATGCATCCGCGCGTGTGGGAAGCGAGCGGCCACGTGGGCGGCTTCGTTGACCCGCTCGTGGAGTGCAGCAACTGCAAGCGCCGCTTCCGCGCCGATGACGATCGGATAAAGGGCGAGCCGGGGACGCCGGACGTGCAATGCCCCTCGTGCGGCATGAAAGGCACGATCGGCGCGCCGCGCCAGTTCAACCTGATGTTCAAGACGTTCATGGGTCCTGTGGAGGACACGGCTTCCACCGTGTACCTGCGCCCCGAAACGGCGCAGGGAATCTACGTGAACTTTCTGAACGTGCAGCAGGCGTCGCGGCAGCGCATTCCCTTCGGCATCGCGCAGATCGGGAAGGCGTTCCGCAACGAGATCACGCCGGGGAACTTCATCTTCCGCACGCGCGAGTTCGAGCAGATGGAGATGCAGTTCTTCGTCGAACCGGATACGGACATGAAGTGGTTCGAGTACTGGAAGGAGCAGCGTCTGCGCTGGCACGAGTCGCTCGGACTCCAGCCGGAGCGCCTCCGCTTCCACGAACACACGAAGGAGGAGCTCGCGCACTACGCGCGCGCCGCGTTCGACATCGAGTTCGACTTCGGCGGCTCGCTCGGCTTCCAGGAAATCGAGGGAGTGCACAACCGCGGCGACTTCGATCTCTCGCGCCACCAGGAGTTCTCGGGGAAGAAGCTCGACTACTTCGACCAGCCGAACAACCGGCGCTACGTGCCGTACGTGGTCGAGACGTCGGTGGGTGCCGATCGTACGACGCTCGCGGTGCTGGTGAACGCCTTCCGCGAGGAGTCGGTGGCGGGGGAAGATGAAGGGCGCACGGTACTGGCATTCCACCCGGCGGTCGCGCCGATCAAGGCGGGTGTGTTCCCGCTGGTGAAGAAGGACGGGATGCCGGAGCTGGCCACGCGCATCGCTGCGGATCTGCGCGGCTGGTTCCCCGTATTCTACGACGAGTCGGGCGCGATCGGCCGCCGCTACCGCAGGCAGGATGAGGTGGGAACACCATTCTGCGTGACGGTCGATGGTGAATCCGTGAGCGATGGCACCGTCACGGTTCGCGATCGCGACACGCTGAAGCAGGATCGTGTCGCGAGCGACAGGCTGCGCGATTACATCCTCGAGCGCATAGCGGCGTGAGCGCGATCTCGCTCGAGCGGCTTCGGCGCGGTGGCGAGGCGCTGATGGAGGAGCTCTCGCGCGAGTACTATCGTTCCCAGGCCGGGCTGCAGCCGACCGCGGAGCTCGCGCCGATCTACGCACGCCACGCCAGCGCGCTTGGCGACGAGTCGCTCGAGTTCGTACGCGAGCTCTTTCACGCATCCGAGCCGCATGGCGCCGAGCACCGTTCGGCGCGCGCGCTTCTCGACTGGCAGGCCGAAGGGCTCGTATCGCGCACGCTCGCGCCGCTCGACGAGCGCGAGATAGCCTGGGAGGGATCGGCCGTGGTGAACGTGCCCGACGGTCGCCGGATTCCCTTTCAGCGGATCGCAATCGAGATAGCCAACACGGCGGACCGCGCCGAGCGGATCGTGCTGGAAGGTGCGCGCGCGAAGCTGGTGGCTGCGGAGCTGGCGCCGCTGAAGGAAGAGCGCTTCCGCAGGGAACGCGACCTCACCGAGGAGATGAACATCGCCTCCGGCTACAACGCGACGTTCGGCGCGCTGAGCGGAATCGATCTCGCGAATCTGGTGGACCAGTGCCAGACCTTCCTGCGCGACACGCGCGAGATGTGGGACGATGTCTTCCGCGCTCGCGCGCGCCAGCAGCTCGGCATCGATCCGCGTGATGCGACCCGCGCCGATGCGCTCGCGCTGATGCGTGCACCGGAGTTCGATCCGTATTTCCCGAGCGCCGACATGGAGCGTGAGATCCTCCGTCAGAGCTCGGAGATGGGCGTCGATGCACGCGCCGGCGGCAGGGTGATCTTCGACACAGCCGAGCGCGAGGGGAAGCGCTCGCGCGCCTTCTGCGCGCCCGTGCGGGTGCCGGACGAAGTGTACCTGGTGCTGCGGCCGCACGGCGGCCAGTCCGACTATCGCACGTTCCTCCACGAACTGGGGCACGCTCTACACTTCGGCTACACGCGCGCCGACCTCCCCTTCGAGTTTCGCTGGCTGGGCGACAACTCGATCACCGAAGGGTACGCGATGCTCTTCGACCATCTCATGCACGATTCGGGATGGCTGCTGCGCTACACGGAGCTCGGGCGTTCCGGACTCCCGTCCTTCCTGCGCGCGGTGGGCTTCGAGGAACTGCACTTCCTGCGACGCTATGCGGCCAAGCTGATCTACGAGTACCAGCTCTACTCGGGCGATGTGCCGTGGAGCTCTCTCCCCGACCTCTACGTGGCCACGCTCTCCGATGCCACCGGCTTCTCCTACGATGCGGCCGATGCGTTCGTGGACGTGGATCCGCGCTTCTACGCGGCGCGCTATCTGCGCGCCTGGCAGCTCCAGGCACTTCTCGCGCACACGCTGGTCGAACGCTTCGACGAGGACTGGTATCGCAACCCGCGCAGCGGCCCGTGGATAGTGGAGCAGCTCTTTTCGGAGGGCCAGAGTGAGCTGGCGCAGGAGCTCTCGGAGCGCGTGGCCGGCGAACCGCTCTCCTTCGCACCGCTTCTTCGAGCCACGGAGGCGCTTCTCACATGAGTGGATCGCAGCGCAGAGGAACCGCCGTCATCACCGGCGCATCGCGCGGTATCGGACGTGCCACGGCCCGCCGGCTAGCCGCCGAGTGGGAGATCGTGGCGGTCGCGCGTTCCGCGAAGGATCTGGAGTCGCTGCGCCGCGAAATCGAGGACGCGGGCGGCGACTGCTCGGCGCTGGAGCTGGACATCACCGACGCGTCGGCGGTGCAGCGCGCGCTCTCCGACATCGATGCCGAAGTGCTGGTGAACAACGCCGGACTCGGCATCATGAAGCCGATGCTCGAGCTCGGGCTCGACGAGTGGCGCTCCATGGTCGCGCTCAACCTCGATGCCGTCTTCTACGTCACGCGCGCGCTGCTCCCGGGGATGGTGCAGCGCGGGCGCGGTCACGTGGTGAACATCGGATCGCTCGCCGGCCGCGGCGCGTTCGCGGGCGGGAGTTGCTACACGGCCACGAAGCACGCGCTGGTGGGATTCAGCGAGTCGCTCATGATGGAGGTACGCGATGCCGGAGTGCGGGTGTCGCTGGTGATGCCCGGCTCCGTCGACACCGCTTTCTCGAGCTCGACGGGCGACGCGAGCTGGAAGCTCAGCGCCTCCGACGTGGCCGATGCGGTGGCGTACACGCTGGCGCAGCCCGACGGTGCGCTCGTGTCGCGCGTGGAGCTTCGGCCGCTGCGCAGGCGCTGAGAGAGGCTGCCCGATTCAGGAACGGTTCCACGACAGAGGTAGACAGATGCTCACTCCCGCACCCGAACCCCACCCACTCGCGACGCCGTATCCACCGCCCCTCGAGGGGGCGCGTCCGGTTTTCGCGGTGATGAGCGATCTCCTCTTTCGTTCGAAGATCGACGACGCCGCGCGCCGCAACGGGCTCGAGCTTCGCGCCGCCAAGTCGCTGGAGCAGCTCGAGCGACACCTCGGAAAGCAGTTGCCAGCCGTCGCGTTCGTGGATCTCGAGGCCGATTCGCCCGATCCTTCGGCGGCCATTCGCGCGCTGCGAGAGCGCGTCGGCGACGGCGCAGTGCGCATCATCGGCTTCGCGGGACACACGAACATCGAGGCGATCGAGGCCGGCCGAGCGGCCGGCGCCACGCTCGTGCTCGCGCGATCCGGTCTCACGTCTCAGCTTCCGACGCTCCTCGCGCGAGTGGCCGAGGCCGAGCGAGCGCGTGCCTCGAGCTGAGAGAACGGCCCCGGCTATGGCCTCCCCCTGCAGAGCGTGGCTAGATTGACCGGCGTGATCGAGACCAGCCAGGAGAGCGCACCGAGCGAGTCCGACAGCGCGATGCGCGAGCTCGTCGCCGTGCGTGAGATCGCGCACGCATTCCTCACGGCAGACCGCCCCGAGGAAGTGTACCAGTACGCGCTCGAGCGCGTGAGCCCGCTGGTTGGAGCGACGTTCGCTTCCATCTATCTGGTGGACGACAACGACGACGCCATGCGCCTCGTGGCCGCGTGCAACTGGCCGGAGCGCTTCCGCCCATTCCTCGGCCAGATGCGCGTACGCCTCGGCGCCGGGCCGAGTGGCGAAGCGGCGAGCGAGCGTCGGATCATTCAGGTTCCCGATGTCTTCGCCGACGAGTCGGTGGCCGACTGGCGCGAGGTGGCGAGCGAGCTGGGGTTCCGCGCGCTGGTCGCGATCCCGCTGCAGACGCACGGCATGGTGCTCGGCGCACTCACGTTCTACTTCGCGGAAGCTGGCGGCATCAACGCCGACGACGGCGGGATCCTGCAGATCGTGGCCGACCAGCTCGCGGCCACTGCCGAAAAGGCGCGACTCATCGACGACCTGCGTCGTGCGAACGCCGCGCTCCTGGAGTCGAACGAGGAGCTGGAGCGCCAGTACGTCGCCGCTCTCGAGGCGCGGCGGCTGAAGGACGAGTTCCTCGCCAACATGAGCCACGAGCTGCGCACGCCGCTCACCGCGGTGCTCGGCTATACGTACCTGCTGCAGGAGGGGATGTCGGGGCCGCTCACCGCCGAGCAGCGCACCACGCTCTCGCAGGTCACCAGCTCGAGCGAGCGGCTGCTCGTGCTCATAGAGGATCTGCTCGAGCTCACCACGCTCAAGCGCGGCGAGCTCCACGTGAGCGTCGAGGCGTTCGACCCGCGCGAGGCGATGCGCGAGGCGCTCACCATCACGCGGGGGAGGCCCGCTGCCGTTACCCTCAGGGTAGATTTCCCCGACGGAGAAATTCGGTGGATTCGGAGCGACCGGAAGAAGGTCGTGAAGATCCTCTCCAACCTGCTCAGCAACGCGTACAAGTTCACTGCGCAGGGCGAGGTGAGCGTGAGCGTGGAGTCGCACGAGGATAGTGCGCGCTTCGTGGTCACGGATACGGGAATCGGCATCGTGCCGGAGCTGCAGCAACTCGTGTTCGAGGAGTTCCGTCAGGTGGATGGATCATCCACGCGTCAGTACGGCGGCTCCGGTCTCGGCCTCGCTCTCTCGCGCCAGCTCGCACGGTTGCTGGGGGGAGACATAGAGCTCCGGTCGTCGTCGAGCGAGGGCTCGTCGTTCGTGCTCGAGCTGCCACTGGAGTACAATCCGGATCTCACGCGGGATCCGTGAGCGCGCGTTCGGGGTCGGTTCCCGGGCGATCGCCGCGGACATCACAAACAGAGCGTCCATGATACTGGAAACCACCACGTCGCAGTCGCCGGAAGAAGTACTGGCCGCCGCAAAAGAGTTCTTCATGCGTCGCAACCCGATCTACGGGGCGTTCCTCGAGCAGGAGGGGCCTCGCCACCTCACCTTTCGCGGTCAGGGAATAGAAGAGATCGCGATCGGCGTTCAGCCAGGGGAGGATGGCGGCACCGTAGTGCGCGGGTCGACCTACCTGTACGACGCGCAGGTCCGGCGCTTCTTCAGCACGCTCGCGCCGGCGTCCGAGCCGGAGCTGAGGGAAGTCGGATGACGATACCTTTCGTATCCACGCTGCGCGCGCGTCGTGAGAGCGTTCCGGTCGGTCTGCAGGCCGGCGACAGCATCTTCGTCCGCGTCGAGATCCCCGAGATCTGGGACGTGGTTCGCATCCAGGCGTCGCCGTCGGAAACGGTGCTGGCGGTGAAGGTGGCGGCGCTCGCCGCGCTCTCCCCGCGCGGCGACCAGCGCGAGTACGTGATGAAGCTGAACGGCTTCGAGGTTCTGGACGAGCAGAACACGCTCGCCGAAGCCGGGGCTAAGCAGAACTCGACCTTCCTGCTCACGCACCGCAGGCGGCGCCCCGTACGGTGAGCGCCGCACTCCCGCAGCCGGAGCGCGACTCGCGCGCCGGAATCACGGCGGAACGCGAACGGCTCGTGGAAGCCGCCGCGCGCCTGCGCGCCGAGGTGGGACGCCGCATAGTCGGGCAGCACGATGTGCTCGACGAAGTGCTGATGGCCATCCTCGCCGGCGGCCACGCGTTGCTGGTGGGCGTTCCGGGACTCGCGAAGACGCTCGTGATCCGTTCGATCGCGGAAGCGATGCGGCTCGACTTCAGGCGCATCCAGTTCACTCCTGACCTGGTCCCCAGCGACATCACGGGCACCGAGATCCTGGAGGAGGAGAGCGCGTCCGGCGGAACGGGGAAGCGGAGCTTCCGCTTCGTGCGCGGGCCGATCTTCGGCAACATCGTGCTCGCCGATGAGATCAACCGCACGCCGCCGCGCACGCAGGCGGCGCTGCTCGAGGCGATGCAGGAACACCGCGTAACTGCCGCCGGCGTGTCGATGTCGCTTCCGGAGCCTTTCTTCGTGCTCGCCACGCAGAATCCGATCGAGCAGGAGGGGACGTATCCTCTCCCGGAAGCCCAGCTCGATCGCTTTCTCTTCGACATCCGCATCGGCTACCCTGGCGAGGATGACGAGCTCGAGATCCTGCGTGCCACCACCGGCGGTGAAGAGGTGGAGCTGGCACCCGTGCTCGACGCGACTCACACGCTCGGGCTTCAACGTCTCGTGCGATCGATTCCCGTGTCGGATCCGGTGATGCGCTACGCGGCCGCGCTGGTGCGCGCGACGCGTCCCGAGTCGTCGAACGCGCCCGACCTCGTGCGCCGCTACGTACGCTGGGGCGCGGGTCCGCGAGCGGGGCAGGCGCTGATACTCGGCGCGAAGGCGCACGCCCTTCTCGGCGGCCGTCTCGCGGCAGCGCCCGCGGACGTGCAGCGGGTGGCGTATCCGGTGCTGCGTCATCGCGTGCTTCCGAACTTCGCCGCCGAGGGTGATGGCGTTTCCGCTGAGCGCGTGGTGGAGGAGGTCCTGAACCGCATCTCGCCACCGCGGAGCGAGCTCCGGCTCTAGCGTCCGGATGGACGACGGGGCGCCGCGGCCGATGCAAGGCGATCTCGGGTCGTACGGCCCGCTGCTGGACGCTCTTCGAGGCGTGACGTGGCCGGCGCGGCGGCACGCGCGCGGCACGGTGGCTGGTGAGCACCGATCGCCGCTCAGAGGGATTTCTCCCGAGTTCACCGAGTATCGCCCCTACCGGCAGGGCGACGATCCACGCCGCCTCGACTGGAAGCTTCTGGCCAGGACCGACCGCGCATCCGTGCGCGTGACGCGCGAGAGCTCCACGCTAGCCACGGTGATCGCGCTCGACGCATCGGCGTCGATGGCGTTTCCGCGGCCCGCGCTCGACAAGTGGGTACAGGGATGCCGCGTGGCGATGGGGCTCGCGGCCGTCGCGCTCGCGGCGGGAGATCCGGTGGGCTTCGTGATCGCGACTGCGGATGGCGTGCGACGCACCGCGCCGCGCACACGGCGCAGCGTACTCGAGGAAGGAGCTCGCCTCCTCGGTGAAGTGGAGCCGACGGCGTCCACTCCACTCGCGCCCGCGCTGCGTTCCGCGGCGGCGGCGCGCGGGGTGCGGCTGGCCATCATCTCCGATTTCCTCGGCGATGCCGACGATCTCCTCGCGCTCGCACGCCGGCGCGCCAGCGCCGGCTGCGACGTGCTTGCCGTGCACATAGTGGCGGACGAGGAGCTGGCACCGGGCGACGCGGCGATCCTGGCGGAGGATCCCGAGGTCGCCGGGTTCAGACGTCCGCTCGCCGCCGTGACGCGCGCGGCCTACGAGCACGCCTTCGGCGCGTGGCGCGACGAGCTGGCGCGCGAATGGCGTTCGGCGGGCGCCGTCTACACGCAGGTGATCGCCAGCGAAGCGCCTGCACGCGCCGTGCGAAGAGTCGTGAACGGCGCCGCCGGCGCCGCCGGTGCGGGTGGCGAGATCGGCAGCAGGGAAGACGCAGCGAGCGAAACGGGGCGGAGCGGGGGGCGGTGAGATGGTGACTTTCCTCCAGCCCTGGGCGCTGGTAGCCGCGGGCATTGCCGCCGCAGGCGTCGTCGCTCTCCACTTCATAGCCCGGCGCCGGCCGAACGTCGTACTGCTCCCGACTGCTCGCTTCGTGCCGGAGCAGAGCGTGCGTGCGCCTTCACGCTCCACGCGGCCCGCCGATCTTCTGCTCCTCTCTCTTCGCGTGCTTGCCGTCCTCCTGCTCGGCGCCGCGTTCGCGCACCCGGTGCTCGAAGCTGCGAGGCGGCCACTCGCGCGCGTCGTGGCTCTCGATCTCTCCGGGTCGGCGGCAGCGACGAGCGGCGCGCGTGACAGCGCCAGGCTCTATCTGCGAGAGGGCGACCAGCTCGTGCTGTTCGACAGCGCGGCGCGCCTCGTGGCGGGCGATCCACGCGATTCGCTCGAGGCGTTGGCAGTGTCGAAGGCGCGCGGCTCGCTCTCCGCGGCGCTCGTGGGGGCCACTCGTGCAGCAGCGATCCTCGAAGGGCGCGCCGACTCGGTGGAACTGGTAGTGATATCGCCGTTCGCGGCCGAGGAGTGGGATGCTGCGACGCGTGCGATCCGCGCGCTCTGGCCGGGGCGTGCACGGCTCGTCGCCGTTCCGGCCGCGGACGACTCCGCGACCGTCGTTGCTGCGAACGCGCCGCTCGAAGTGGTCGGAAGCGCAGTGGGGGACGACGATCCGGTGCGCGTCGCGGTCGCGTTGGCGGGCGGTTCCAGCGAACGTGCGCGCGTGCGAATAGTCAGGGGCTCGCCGAGCCGTGCGGACAGCGCATGGGCCGGCGATTCGGGGCATGTACTGGTGGAGTGGCCGGCGTCGCCGCCGGTCGAGTGGCCGCGTCGCGACGTCACCGACACGGTGGGAGCGGTGGCTGCCGGGAGCGCGGTGCTGGTGGCGGATTTCCCGCGCAGCTACGCGCTTCCCGCGGTCGGAACGGAATCGCACGTCATCGCGCGCTGGCTCGACGGTTCACCTGCCGCCAGCGAAGAACCAATGGCCGATGGGTGCGTGCGCAGAGTCGCGGTGCCCTTCCCGGAGCGTGGAGATCTCGCGCTGCGCGAGAGCGCGCGTCGATTCGTATACGCGCTGAGCGTTCCATGCGGCGGCGCTCGCGACCTCGCACCGCCGGGTGAAGCGGAGCTCGCCGCACTCCGCGGCGGCGGTACCGGCGGCAACGCCCGTCTCCTCGCGCGCGGCGACGCCGATGCGAGCCGCGTCACTCCGTGGCTTCTCGGTGCAGCGGCGTTGCTGCTCGTGGTGGAGCTGCTCGTGAGACGACTCACATCCGGGCAGAGCCGGGAGCGCGCGACGTGAGCGCACAGGCCAGAGTGGTGCGCACACGCGCCGCGCTCGCTGCCATCGCGGTGATCGCGGCGTTCGCACGCGGCATCGCGGTGGCGCTGGTCGCGTTCCTGCTCGCGGGAGTCATCGACTGGGCGTTCGGGCTCGCGCGGTCCGCGCGCGAGCTGGTGCTTCCGGTGACGTTCGCGCTGGGAGCGCTCATCGTCCTGCTCTCCCTCTGGCGCTCGCGCCGCGCCCTCTCACTGGAATCGGTGGCGCTCTGGATCGAGGAGCGCGTGCCGGATCTTCGCTTCGCTCTGGTCACGGCGCTGGAGCCTGCGGTTGCCGGCGCCGCTCTGCCGGCTCTCGAGCGTTTGGTCGGCGCCGCTCGCTGGGCAGGGCCAGTGGTGAATGCCACGCTGCGCGCTCTCTGGAAACCGCTCCTCGTGATCGCGGCAGCGATCGCGGTTCGCGCACTGCTTCCGCCGGGAGTGGTGTCACGCATGGAGGCGCCGCGCGTGGGAGACGCGCTCGAGACGCCGCGGGCGGCGATCGCCGCGAATGCGAATCGCCTCTCGCCGATCGTGGCGACCATCACTCCGCCGGCGTACACCGGAAGGAAGGCGGTGGCCATCGACGAACCCTCCACGATAAGTGCGCTGACATCGAGCGGCGTACGCATCGAAGGGCGCGGGAGTGCACGCGGAGTGACGGCCTCGCTCGGCGACGAAGCGCTCGAGGTCACCGGCGCCTCGGACAGATGGAGCGTGATATTCGCGATGCCGTCGGCCCCCGCAGCGGTGCGACTCGGCCACGGAACCGAATCGCGGATGCTCGTGCTGGCGCCGCTGCGAGACTCGACGCCGGTGGTCGAGCTGGCCACTCCGGAGCGCGACACTGTGTTTCGCGCGGCGCGCGGAGCGGTGCCGCTCGCGGCGAGCGCGTCCGATGACATCGGCCTCGTGGCGCTCTGGCTCGAGTACATCGTGAGCTCGGGTGAGGGAGAGAGCTTCACCTTCCGCTCGGGAATCGTTGCGCGACGCGCCGTGCGCGGCGCCAGGAGCGCGACTGTCGAAGGAGCTTTCTCGCTCGACTCGCTGCTGCTCCGTCCGGGAGACGTGGTGCATCTGCGCGCCGTGGCTGTGGATGGCAACACCGCGACGGGCCCCGACACCGGTGTGTCCGAGACGCGCGTGCTGCGTGTGGCGCGCGCCGCCGAGTACGACTCGGTAGCGGTGGAGGGCGCGCCGCCGCCCGAGGCCGACGCGTCCGCCCTGAGTCAGCGAATGCTCATCCAGCTTGCCGAGGCGCTCGAGCGGAGGCGTCCGCGCCTCGAGCGCGCAGTGGTGGTGCGCGAGTCGCAGCGCATCGGCGCGGACCAGACGCGGCTGCGCAAGCGCGTCGGCGACATCATCTTCGCCAGACTCGGCGAGGCGGAGAGTGGCGAGGAGTCGGGCCAGACCACTCGGCGTCCGGCAATGACACCTGATGAACTGCTCCAGGCAGCGGAGGCGGCGACCGGGGTGGACGGCGCCCATGCGCTGGACTTCGAGGGAGATGAGACGCCCGTCGTCGCGGTGAATCGCCCGCTTCTGGAGGCGTACAACGCGATGTGGGCTGCGGGGCGCGAGTTGGAGACGGGCGAACCGGGTCTGGCGCTCCCGCACATGCGCGCCGCGCTCGCGGCCATAATGCGCGCGCGGGAGGCGGAGCGACTGTACCTGCGCGGAAGGGCTCCGGACGTGGTGGTGGATCTCGCGAAGGTGCGGCTGGCCGGGAAGACGGACAGCGCTCGCGCACACGTGCGCGCACCGCGCCAGAGGCTCGCGAACGGCTCCGCCGCGCGCGCTGCGCGACTGGACGCGGCGCTGCTTCTTCTCTCGTCGAGTCCCGCGTCGGCGGTGGATTCGCTCGCGCTGCTCCGTGTGGATGCACTGGTCGACTCGCCGTCGCTCGCCGCCGCGCTGGACGCGGCGATGGACTCGCTGCGCACCGGCAAGGACGCCACGATACCGCTCGCACGTGCACGACGACTTGCAGCCGGTGCGCCGGTAGTGCGCGCGCGCGGCAGCGAGTGGGGAGGTGCGTGGTGAGCACGTTCACATTCGCGACGGCGAGCTACGAGTCGGGAGACTGGGACAGCGCACCGCTCGTTCCACCCAACATCATCGACACGATCGCGCGCTATACCAGCATCGACGTGTCGCCCACCGGAGTGGTGGTTCCCCTCGGCTCGCCGGATCTGACGCGCTATCCGCTGGTATTCCTCACCGGGCATCTCCCCGTGCGATTGACGAGCGCGGAGCGGGAGCAGGTGGCGCGATACGTGGACCGAGGTGGGATGCTCTTCGTGGACGACCACAACCACGACATCGATGGGGCCTTCCACAAAACGGCCACGGAGGAGATCAGGCGAAGTGTAGGCGAGCTGCGAGAGCTGCCGAACGACCATCCGCTCTATTCCGCCTTCTTTCGCTTTCCTGATGGACCGCCCAACACCGGTCACGAGCTGAATGGCTGGGGCGACAACCTTCTTCACGAGCACCTTCTCGCGGTGGAGCGAGAGGGAAGGATCGCGGTGCTGTACAGCAACAAGGACTACAGCTCCGAGTGGGGCTACCACCCCGACAACAAGCGCTTTCTCGCCGTGGACAACACGAAATTCGCGGTGAACATCGTGGTGTATGCGCTCACGCGATAGGGCGAGGGGTGCCCTCGAGTGGGCGCTCCGCTCGGGCGTTCTCATACTGCTCGCGTGGATGACGTGGCGCTCCACCGCCGCGCTCGGACCGTCGCGCGAGCGGCGCGAGGCGCGTTCGTCCGCGCTGCGCGATTCGCTCGAAGCATGGACGCTGGATCCGCGAGCGGAATCGCTGCACGTCACTCTCGACGAATTGCCGGCGCTACGGGAGCGCGACTGGCTCGTCGCGCTGAGGCGCGCCGGCGCCGCGGTGAGCTGGTCGTCGAAGGGGAGCAGTGCGTTGGCGCTCACCATCGAGCCGGAAAACGACCCCGCCGGCGGAGTGCGATTGGCGCTCGCCGCCCCGACCGGATCCAGCGTGGTTGTGAGTGATTCGCTCGGTGTGCTGGACACCGTCGTGACGGCAGGACCGAGCGCTTCGCTGCGCGTGCGTGCGCTGCTCGGCGTCGCGAGCATCGCCATCGGTGCGGACAGCGCTCGCGCGACGCTCCGCGATTCGATCGCGCGGCGAGGCGTGCTGGTGCTGGGAAGTGCGGGGTGGGAGGCGAAGTTCGTCATCGCCGCACTCGAGGAGAGCGGGTGGAACGTGTCGGCACGGCTCGCGGTCGCGCCCGGGATTTTCGTTCGGCAGGGAGGCGTGGAGCTGGACACGAGCGTGACGGGAGTCGTGGTGGCGCTCGATTCCACGGCGGCGCGCGACGCGCGCGAGATAACGCGCTTCGTGAAATCCGGCGGAGGCCTGGTGATCGCCGGAGGCGCAGCGCGCAGCTCGAGCTTCGGGTCGCTCGTCGCCGGGAAGAGCGGAGCGCGCGTGAGTGCCGCGACCATCGCGTTCAGCGACAGCGCGCCGCGGAGGGCGCTGGGATTCTTTCCGGTGGCAGTGGACGACGATGCCGTTCCGATCGAATCGCGCGATGGCGAAATCGCTGTGGCGGCTCGCCGCGTGGGTGAGGGGCGCGTCGTTCAGATGGGTTACGACGCGACGTGGCGTTGGCGAATGCAGGGCGCGGACGCTTCGCCGGAAGCGCACCGCGCGTGGTGGTCGCATCTCGTAGCGAGCGCCGCGTACCGCCCAGCGCATCAGCTAAGGTACGACGACACGACGGTCGATCCCGCCCCCCTTGCTTCCACGTTCGATGCGCTCGGTGCACCCACGGCAGTGGAGCGGGCTACGGCCGCGCCCGCAGCGGCGCCCGCGCTGCGAGGATGGATGCTGCTCGCCATGCTCGCGATGCTCCTGGTGGAATGGGCTTCCCGAAGACTGAGAGGAAGGACTTGAAGATCGCTTTCATATCGCACGCCGATTGCGGCCGTCACGACACGGGGTGGGGACACCCCGAGCACGTGGGGCGGCTGCGCGCGGTCACGCGTGCGCTCCGGAACCATCCGGATTTGTATCATTCGCTCGAGCATCTCGAGGGTCGTCACGCCACCATCGATGAACTGCAACTGGTGCACGACGAGGAGTACGCGATGCAGGTCGAGGAGCTGGCGCGCTCGGGCGGCGGACGGCTCGATCCGGATACGGTGGCGAGCTCCGGCTCGTGGGACGCGGCAACGGCGGCCGTGGGATGCGTTCTCGATGCCGTCGACATGTCGATGAACGGGCGGGCGCCGCGCAGCTTCTGCGCGGTGCGGCCGCCGGGCCACCACGCGCTGCGCGATCGCGCGATGGGGTTCTGCCTCTTCGGAAACGTGGCGCTCGCCGCGCGATATGCGCGCACCTACCACTCCGTCGAGCGTGTGCTGATCGTCGACTGGGACGTGCACCACGGCAACGGCACCCAGGCGCTGGTCGAGAGCGATCCGGGAATCCACTTCGTTTCGATGCATCAGTGGCCATGGTATCCGGGCACCGGCGCCGCGAGCGAGCGTGGTGAGCACGGAAACCTCTGGAACATCCCGATGCCGCCCGGCCTCCCCGCCGAGCGCTACGTGGATGCGTTGAAGCGAGGAGTGGACGAGGCGAGCGCCGGGTTCACGCCGGACATCGTACTCATCTCGGCGGGCTTCGATTCGCTGCGCGGCGATCCGCTCGGTGGCTTCACGCTCGAGAACTCGCACGTCGCGGAACTCACCAGCTTCCTGGTGGAACGAGCCGAGGCGTGGTGTGGAGGGCGAGTGGTGAGTGCGCTGGAAGGCGGGTACGCGCCCGATCAGGTAGGTGAGGCGTGCGCCGTCCACATGGAGGCGCTCGCGAAGTGAACGACGGGGTCAGGCACCCAAGTATAGAGGGGACGGCTGCGTCGCAGCCGTCCCCTCTATACTTGGGTGCCTGACCCCGTCGTTCATTGCTGAGCTCGCTCGGGACCACTCCCTTCGCCTCCAACCGTATCGTAACTTGTCAGGCATGTCCTCCACTCGCGTACCGCCGGTCCCGGCGGTACTCCGGCTCGTACAACGCGCCGTTCTCGGACGTTGGCGGGCGACTGGAGAGGACCTCTATCGTGAGGTCGCCCGGATCGCCGAAGCAGGGCCAGCGCGGGAAATTCTCGTAAGTGGGTGCGGTACCGGCGTGGCGGCCGAGTGGCTCGCCGCCAGAACGGGCGCGTCCGTGACGGGAGTCGACCCCGATCCCGAGAGCATCGCGCGCGCCGAGGCCCATGCGCGCGAGACCGAGCAGCAGCACCTGCTTCACTACGAGCAGGCTGCGCTCGACGATCTCCCGCACGAGAACGAGATGTTCGACATCGCCATAGGCGAACCGCCGCTCTCGGCGGCCGCCGATCCCGGGCGCGCCGTGGCGGAGCTGGTACGCGTCACCAAGCCGCTGGGGAGCATCGTCCTTCTGCAGCCGAGCTGGACTTCGGAGATCCCTTCGGATTCGCGCGACCTCATCGTCGAACGACTCGGCCTCCAGCCATTCCTGCTGGTGCGCTGGAAGCAGATGCTGCGCGACGCGGGAGTGGTCGAGCTTCAGGTTCAGGACTGGACCTCCGGTTCACCGGGCGGACGCGCGGCGTCGGGCTCGGAGAGCAACGGCGAGACTCCCAGGTTCAACCTTCGCCAGAAGGCGCAGATCATCGGGCGCGCGTGGCGCCGGTGGGGCTTCGGTGCAGCACGCAGCGCGGTGGAGCGCGAGACCACGCTCATCCGCGAGCTTTCGAAGGAGCGCACGATCGGCCTGCAGCTCATCAAGGGCGTCAAGTGGCCGCACGAGAAGGAAAGCTGAATGGCTGCCGGCTGTACGGCGTGGCGCTGCTCACCCGGGGCAACGGGAGCCGGGCCGGCCGGCTTCCGGCCGGTGTGAGCGTTCTGCGCTTTCGCGACATCGGAGCACTGGTCGAGCCGGCGCAGTTCAGCCACGCGGCGAGCGTGCAGAGCGACGTCGGCCACCACAGGACGGTGGTGGAGCGCGCGTTCCGCTACGGCGCGGTGCTCCCGGCGCCCGTGGGAACTGTCTTCCGCGGTGTGGAGCGCGTTCGCAGGTGGATGGAGCAGAACTACATCGCGCTCAACGAGGGGATCCACTTCGTGGCCGGCCGCTGCGAGGCGCGCGTGCATGTTTCCCCGCGCGGCGCTGAGGAGTCGCTCTCGGAGGAAGATGTGGGACTGGCTCGCGCAGCGACCGCCGAGTGCTTCCGTGCGCTCCGGCGCGATTCCGTGGCCGCACTCCCGCTCTCGCCCGACGCTCACTCGACGATACTGAGCGGCGCGTTCCTCATCGAGCAGGCCCGCTGGACGGAGTTTGCGGAGCTCGTGCGTTCGCAGGCGCTCGGTCGTCCCGAGCTCCGCTTCGTCAAGACCGGACCCTGGCCCCCGTACGACTTCGTCCGCATGGACTTCGGCTCCTGAATACATGTTCTGTCCCGACTGCGGCACCTGGAACAGGAACGCCAGCGTGACGTGCACGCGCTGTGCGTCCGATCTCCCCGAGCTGGCGGACGCGCCGCGCGAGCGCCCCGACGAGGAGATCGACATGCTCAGGCGGAGCGCGGGATGGCACTACCGCGTCTACCGGCGCCTCGCCACTGGCGGGATGGCGAGCGTCTACGCCGCGCGGCACGCGCGACTGGGACGGCCTGTGGTGATGAAGGTGCTGCTCCCGCACCTGGCGCGCGACGCGGAGATGCGCGAGCGCTTCCGTCGCGAGGCGGAGGCCGCGGCGCAGCTCGTCCACCCGTACATCTGCCCGATCCTGGACTACGGCGACATCGAGTCCACCGTGTACCTCGTGATGCCTTACATGTCCGGCGGTTCGCTGGCGGACATGATAGTGAAGGGCGGCACCATCGCGCCGGAGCTGGCGTGCGCCATAACCGCGCAGATCGCCGTGGCGCTCGACCATGCGCATCGCCACGGCGTGGTTCACCGCGACGTGAAGCCGGACAACATCCTCTTCGACGAGGATGGGAACGCGCTCATCACGGATTTCGGGATAGCCACCGCGCGCTTCCATAACCGCCTCACGGCCACCGGCCGGGCCATGGGGACGCCGCATTACATGTCTCCCGAGCAGGCGATGGGGAAGCTGGTCGACGGGCGGAGCGACATCTATGCCCTCGGCGTGATGCTCTACGAGATGCTCGTGGGCTTCCCCCCGTTCGACGGCGCCGACTCGTACTCCATCGGCTACAAGCACGTTCACGAGACGGCCGCCTCGCCCGACGTGGTGGACTCGCGCACCCCGCCCGCGCTGGCCGCGGTCACGATGAAGTGCCTGGCGAAGAACCCCGCCGAGCGATACCAGCGGGGCAACGAGCTTGCCGACGCGATGATAGATTTTCTCGGTTCCACGCGCGGCCCGGACGAGCATCGGGCGGCGCGCATCGCTCGCCGGCTCGGCATCACTCCGACTTCACAATGAAACTCACACACGAGATCATAGCCGTACATACGAAGCACGCGTTCACCATCGCGCGCGGCGGTGCCAGCGAGTGGCGCCTCGTCACGGTCCGCGTCACCGATTCCGACGGCGCTTCGGGTTGGGGCGAAGCGGCGCCGAGCCGTTTCTACGGCGAGACCGCTGACACCGTGGTGGCGATTCTTGGCCAGCTCGCTCCGGTGCTCGAGCGCGCCGATCCGTGGTCGCTGGAGACCATCGAGGCGGAGCTCGCGCGCGTGGTTCGCTTCAACGGTTCGGCACGCAGCGCGGTGAGCGCGGCGCTGCACGATCTCGCCGCGAAGCGGCTCGGCGTTCCGCTCTACAAGATGTGGGGGCTCGATCCGAAGAGCGCTCCGCTCTCGAGCTTCACGATCGGCATCGGAAGCGAGGCGGAACTGCGTCAGAAGGTGAAGGAGGCGGAGCAGTATCCGATCCTCAAGGTGAAGCTCGGCACCGATCGCGATGAGGAGATCGTGCGCGTGATCCGCGAGGAGGCGCCGGGCAAGACGCTGCGCGTGGATGCCAACGCCGCCTGGAATCCGAAGCTCGCCGTTCGGACCATCGAGCGGCTGATGGACTACGACATCGAGTTCGTGGAGCAGCCGCTTCCGCCGCACGATGTCGAGGGGCTTCGCTTCGTGCGCGAGCGGTCGCCGCTCCCCATCATCGCCGATGAGTCGTGTCTGGTGGCGAGCGACATACCGAAGCTCGAGGGGGCTGTGGACGGGATCAACATCAAGCTCTCCAAGTGCGGCGGCCTGCGCGAGGCGCAGAAGATGGTTTCCACCGCACGCGCGCACGGGATGCTCGTGATGATGGGATGCATGATCGAGACGAGTCTGGGGATCAGCGCCGCCGCGCACATCTCGCCGCTCCTCGACTACGCCGACCTCGATGGCTCCGCGCTCCTGGCTGATGATCCGTACAAGGGCGCGAACATCGACGACGGCAAGATCTTCATCCCGACCGGGCCGGGCCTCGGTGTAGAGAAGGGATGAGTGCGGAGCGGCTCGTAGAGGTCGCGCTCCCGCTCCCGCTCCATCAGACTTTCACATACGCGGTACGGGAGGAGCCGGGCAACCCGCTCCTGCCCGGATCGCGCGTCGTGGTTCCCCTGCGTCGCGCGAAGGCGATAGGTATCTGCCTCGGGCCGAGCGACGGCGAAGGGGTGAAGTCGCCGCGCGCCATCATCGATGTACCCGATCCGGCTCCCGCGCTCGATCAGGCGATGCTCGATCTGTGTCGCTGGATCTCCGAGTACTACGTGGTGCCGATCGGTCTGGTGGTGCGGAGCGTACTCCCCGCGCTCCTCACCGGCGTGGCGGCGCCGCGTCCGGTTCCGAAGACCAGACGCGTGGCAGTGCTGGCGAAGGAGCTTCCATCGCTGCAGGAGCGTGACACGCTCTTCGCACGCGCGAAGCGTCAGCGCGAGCTGTACGAGGTGCTGGAGAGCCTGGGCGGCCGCTCCGCGGTAAGCCATCTGGTCGACCAGCTCGGTTTCACGAACGATGTGATCCGCAAGCTCGCCGCGCGCGGTGCGATCCGCATCGACCACGAGGTGGTGGCGCGCGACCCGTTCGCGGCGCGCCCGGCCGCGAAGCCCGATTCGCACGACCCCACTTCTGCCCAGCGCACGGCCATCGACGCACTCTCGGCGGCGGCCGGCGGCGACGTCTTCCTGCTGCACGGCGTGACGGGGAGCGGGAAGACCATGGTGTACATCGAGCTGCTGCGTGAAGTGGTGGATCGACGCGGACAGACGGCGATCGTGCTGGTTCCCGAGATCGCGCTCACGCCGCAGACGGTGGATCGCTTCCGCGCCGTGTTCGGCGATCGGGTGGCCGTGTTGCACTCCGCGCTCAGCGATGGCGAGCGCTACGACGCGTGGCTCGCGCTGCAGCGCGGCGAGAAGCGGATCGCGGTCGGCGCACGCTCCGCCATCTTCGCTCCGCTCCGCGACCTCGGTGCAATCATCGTGGACGAGGAGCACGAGAGCAGCTACAAGAACGGCGAGACGCCGCGCTACCACGCGAGGGAAGTGGCGGTGGTGCGAGCGCAGCGTGAAGGGGCGGTGGTGGTGCTCGGGAGCGCCACGCCGAGTCTGGAGAGCTGGCATAACGCCAGGAGCGGGAAGTTCACCCTGCTCACCCTCCCCGGCCGGGTCGGTGCCGGCAAGCTGCCGGCCGTGGAAGTGGTGGACCTCCGCGTACTGGACAGAAGCTCGCGCGCCGCACTCCCCGAGGGCGGCGAGCGAGCGACGCACGCCGCGTTCAGGCGCGTGTTCAGCGAGCCGCTCGAGGCTGCGCTCGGCGAGCGGATGCAGCGCGGCGAGCAGAGCATCCTCCTGCTGAATCGACGCGGCTACGCCTCCTTCGTGCAGTGCGAGGATTGCGGAGACGTGCGAGCCTGCCCGAACTGCAGCATCAGCCTCACCTACCACACGAGTCCCGAGCGACTCGTGTGTCACTACTGCCTGCACGAGGAGCCGGCGGCGCACGTTTGTGCGCGCTGCGGCGGACGCACTGTACGGCAGCGCGGGCTGGGGACGCAGCAGGTGGAGCGGCTACTCTCGGAGCGCTACCCGTATGCGCGCATCGCGCGCATGGACGTGGATACCACGAGCGGCAAGTGGGCGCACGCCGAGATACTCGATCGAGTTGCGAGCGGCGAGATCGAGATCCTCCTCGGCACGCAGATGATCGCGAAGGGGCTCGACTTCCCGAACGTCACCCTCGTGGGCGTGATAGACGCGGACGTCGGCATCAACATGCCAGACTTCCGCGCTTCGGAGCGGAGCTTCCAGCTCCTGAGCCAGGTGGCGGGGCGCGCGGGGCGCGGTCCGAAGGGCGGGGAAGTCTACATCCAGACGCGCGTCCCGGATCATCACGCGGTGCGTTGCGCGCTCACACACGATTATCACTCGTTCGTGGCGGCTGAGCTGCCGTCGCGCGACGACCCGCCGTACCCACCGGCGATCCGTCTGGCGAACGTGATCTTCAGCGGCACAGCGGAGACTCCGACGGCCGAGCTCGCGCTCGCCGCCGCCGAGTGGCTCCGGAAACTCCTCGCTTCGCAGGGGATCGAGGACGTGTGGGTCGTTGGACCCGCACCGTGCCCGATCGACCGGATCAAGCGGCGCTGGCGCTGGCACCTCTTCCTGAAATCCCGCCGCCCCACGCCGCTCGAGCGCGTCGCGCGCTATTTCATGGAGCGCTTCCCGATCCCCACCGCGCACGAGCTTCGCATAGCGTTCGACCGGGATCCGGTGTCGGTGCTGTGATGGGGAGAAAGCAGGAACTGCCACGAAGGAAACGGGGCACAGGAAACGGGAAACAGTACCTGCTGTCTGCTTTCTGCCGTCTGCTTCCTGCAGTACCCCCCATCGCTTCCCCCGGAGTTCCGATCAGCCTACTTTTCCGTCGTGAACGCATTCATGTGCAGCGACTTCGCGATCATGGTGGACCCGAGGGGCGCGGGCGCTCGTATACTGGCCGTGGTATCGTGAACGTCGACGGGCGCGAGCGGTTCTTCCGCGCGATCGCCGAACGCATCGATGTGGAGCGGGTGGAGGAGGTACATCTCTTCCCCGCGATCCGCCAGGGCGGCCGCGAGAGTGGAGTGGCGGTGCTGACGCTGCGCCTCGAGCCCGAATCCGACGCCTCCGAGCCCGCTTCACCTCACCGCTTCACTGTACTGCGCGCGCACTACCGCCTGCAGCTCAAGGGGCCCGATCGCGGCAAGTGGGAAGTCGCGGTGGTGGAGGAGGCGGAAGCGCCGTCGGCCACGGTGGACGAAGTAGTGCGCGGTGTGCACGAGCGAGCCGGCGGCTGGAGCGTGGAAGGTCCGGAACGAATAAGTGGCGACGATTTCCGCGCCGCGCTCAGCGATGAGCCGTGGAGCGCGGCTCGGTGATCGACGAATTCCGCTCGTACTTGCGGGAGCACAACCTCCCCGTAACGCCGCAGCGGCTCGCGGTAGCCGAGGTTCTGCTCCTGCGCGATCGGCACTTCAGCGCGGATGAAATCGAGCAGGCGTTGCGTGCGGAAGGGATCAGCGTGGGCACGGCCACCGTCTACAGAACGCTCGAGGTTCTGGTGAAGAGCGGACTCGTGGTGGAGCGCGACTTCGGCGAGGGTTTCAAGCGCTACGAGAGCTCGCGCGGAATGCCGCAGCACGAACACCTCCTCTGTACCGTGTGCGGACGCGTCGTGGAATTTCAGGATGAGCGCCTCGACCGGATGTCCACGCTGCTCGCCGAGGCTCACGGTTTCGTCACGAACAGCCACCGCCTCGTGATCTACGGCATCTGCTCCGATTGCCAGGCGAAGGGCGCCACGAGGGTGGACCGCCCGCGCGGCTAGGCCGACGGG
>JBIQLU010000009.1:39528-44836 GCA_044463985.1 Gemmatimonas aurantiaca
AAGTACCTGACCCCGTCGGCCCGAGATCGTCATTGGAGTATGCCACCGCGCTCCAGACTCTTCCTGACGATCTTCCTCGGTATCTACGGGGCCGCCTGCCTGGCGCACCCTGGGGCCGGCGGTTTCCTCGATGCGGTCGATCTCGCGATCCACGAAGCCGGCCACGTTTTCTTCGCTCCCTTCGGCGAGTTCGTGGGCTTCGCGGGCGGTACGCTCGCGCAGTTGATCATGCCTGCCATCTTCGCCGGCTACTTCTGGCACCAGCGCGACCGCCACGCTGCTACGGTGCCCGCGTGGTGGCTCGCGCAGAACCTCTGGAACGTTTCCGTGTACGCGGCGGACGCACGCTCGCAGGCGCTTCCTCTCGTGGGAGGCGGCGAGCACGATTGGGCTTACATGCTGGGTCGCCTGGGATGGCTGCAGCTCGATACGCGGATCGCGAGGCTGATCTGGCTCGCGGGCGTGATCATCTACGCCGGCAGTATCATCCAGGGTGTACGCTGGGCGCGCACTCCGCGTAGTGACACAACACCGCCGAGTGGATGTCCCGCGCATCCTCCAGAACCACGCGGCTCAGATCCAGCTCCGGCGGCGTGATGATGAACGGCCACACCTGATCGCCGCCGGCGCTCCCGTGAGCGCCGACCTGGTCGTCGAACGACACGATCTCGTAGCCATCGTAGGCTCCGAAGAGCACCAGATCGCCCGCGTTGGGCTGCTCGACCAGATCGCGCACCGCACGGATGACGTACGGCGCCGTGCCGTACGGTTCCAGCGGATTCTCGCCGTCCACGACTCGAAGCGCTCCTTCTTCGATGAGCGCACTGCCTTCGCGGCTGCGCAGGTGCACACGGCCCTCCGCCTTCGCGGCTACGAGTCCGATTCCGGGGTGCTCCAGGAGTGCCGCGTACAACGCTGCACTCTGCGGGTCGCCGAGGATGTCGTTCAGGTGCAGGCGCTCGGGCCGTTGAGCGAAGTAGATCAGCGCCAGGCACGAGCTGTACGTCACCACTACCTCGTGGGTCTGATCCACGAAATACTTCTCGGGGAAGATGATCTCCCGGAGACCGTAGTGGCTGCGAACCCAGTCGCGCGTCGCCCTGAGAACCCGACGCAGCCGGCGGTGCCTCCGATCCGCGACGTGTGTTACCGTCTCGACGATCTGTGCGCTCACATCGGAGTACTCGCTGTCTTCGGCGGAGCTGTCGAGCACCACCGGTTCCGCGCCGGCGGTGGATGCATCGCGCAGCAGTCGCCGCACCGTGGCTCCGAGCGATTCGCCGAAGCGCACCCTGTAGCTCGCCGCCGGCGTCATTCCGTGGTCGGAGAGGATCACCAGATCGTACCCGCGCGCGTTGGTAGCGCGTATCATCCGCTCGATCTCCGCGATGCGTGCGTCCGTCCTTTTCAGATCGCTGAGCGCCTGGCGGCTCGAGGGTCCGAAGTGGTGCGCGAGCTCGTCGTACTGCATGTAGGTGCTGTAGATGACCGGCACGCCCAGATAGACGTCGAGCGTGATGGCGATCGTCTGCAGTTCGCGCACGATCACGTTGCTGAAGATGCGCACGAACGGGAAGATCCCTTCCGCGTGCGTTGCCTGGCCGCGAAGCTGCGCGACGGCGCGCTCCCATTCCTCGCGCAGCCACTCCCACGCCGACTGGAAGACCATGCGCGCAACACGCACCGGGTGCAGCACGATGAGCAGTGCCATACGCGTCCCGCCGAGGCGACGGTACACGGAAGTCCTGTCGCGCGTAGCAACGGTGAACGCCACGGTCTGCGCGTCGCCGTCGAGGAGGTTCACGTAGCTCGAGCCGCCCGCCAGCGCGCCGGGCGCGTGGATGCGATCGCGAATATATTGTACGCCGTGCGGGGCATTGCAGGTGATCACGCGTCTCGCCTCCTTGTCGTAGAAGCGGAACGCCGGAATGCCCCCGTTTTCCCCGTGGAAGATTCCCGCCTGGCAGTAAGGCGTGGCGGAGGGGAGTCCGCTGAACCAGCGGCGGATGTGGAACTTCCGATCGCGCAGCAGACGTTCGAGGGTGGGGCAGTAGCCCAGCCGGAGAGCGCGTCGCAGGTCGGCGTATGCCAGTGCGTCGATCTGCAGTGCGACCAGCCCGCGCTTCCCGTCGCGCGCCCGGCGCTCACGACGGAATGCGTGATACTTGATCGAGTAGTACCACCGAAGGAGCGGCCCCATGCGCGGCCGCGCGCGCCGTTCTATCGAAGGAGCTGCTGGTATGGAAGGCACCGCCTCATTGGGATTACTGATCGCGTTCTCCGCGGGCCTCCTGAGCTTCCTCTCGCCCTGCGTGCTGCCGCTCATACCCAGCTACGTGACGTTCATAACGGGGATGAGCCTGGAGGAGGTGCAGAGCTCGCGCCGCACCGCGCTCATCCACTCACTGCTCTTCATCGTCGGCTTCACCATAATCTTCCTCGCCTTCGGCGCCACCGCCAGCGTACTCGGCCGGGTGCTGATCGCTGCGCGCGGCTGGATCTCGCGGATCGGTGGGGTGCTGATCATCATCTTCGGCCTCTACCTGCTCGGCGCGTTCAACATACGCGCATTCGCGCAGGAGCGCCGCGTTCACTTCGCGAACAAGCCGGTGGGGTACCTCGGCACCGTGCTCGTGGGCGTGGCCTTCGGAGCCGGCTGGACGCCGTGCATCGGTCCCATCCTCGGCTCGATCCTCATCTACACATCGAGCACCGCGGATCTCGGCCGCGGGCTCGTGCTGCTGGGGATGTACTCGCTCGGGCTTGCGGTTCCATTCGTGGCGGCGGCGCTGGCCATCGATCACTTCCTCGCAGCGTTCGCGCGCTTCCGCTCGGCCATGATCTGGGTGAACCGGATAGGAGGCGTGCTGCTCATAGTGATCGGGCTCCTTCTGGTCACCAACTATTTCACGCTGCTGGCGTCGTACCTCCAGGCACTCACGCCGGCGGTGCTACGCAGCAGGATCTGAAGACGAAGACTCGCGGGCACCGCCGGCTTCGGCGAGCCAGTCGCGGATGAGCCGGGGCAGCTCCAGCGGGCGGATCGGCTTCGTGAGGACGTCGCGACATCCCGCCGCGATGCAGCGCTCGTGGCTCTGGGGATCGTCGTGACCGGTGAGCGCAACGGCAACAGGCGGCATGCTCCCAGTGCGTGCGAGCTCGGCCAGGACATCAAGGCCACTTTCGCGGCCCAGAGTGAGATCGAGCAGGATGACGTCGGGGCGCGCCGCGCGCGCCAGCTCGACCGCCTGCCGCACTGTGAAGGCGGCGCTCACCTCGTGCCCCGTTTCCTCGAGTAGGAGCCGCAGGGCATCGACGACCAGCGTACTGTCTTCCACCAGCAGTACGCGAACGCTCCCGGGTTCCGTGGTCAAGCCGCGGATCGGACCGGGATCGTGAAATAGAATCGGCTCCCGACACCGACGCTGCTCTCGAGCCAGATCCGTCCGCCGTGCAGCTCGACGAACTTGTGCGCGATGGCGAGTCCGAGTCCCGTTCCGTGGTGGCTGCGCGATGCGGAGGCATCCACCTGCGCGAACTCGCGGAAGACCAGGTCGAAGTGCTCGGGTGCGATCCCGATTCCCGTGTCGCCGACCTCTATGAGAATGGCCTGTCCGTTCTCCGACTCCGGCGCCATCCGCGCGGCGATCCAGACGCGGCCTCCCGGAGGTGTGAAGTCGATCGCGTTGCCGAGGAGATTGGCGATCACGTGGGTGATCTTGTCGCGGTCGGCAGCGATGGGTGGGAGGCCGGGCTCGATGTCGACGGAGAGCGAATGTCCCTTCCTGGCGATCAGCGACTCGCTCATGGCGGACACCTGCTCGATTACGGATTCGATGGTGATCTCGGAGCGGGAGAGCGAGAGCTGGTTCGCCTCGCCGCGCGCGTAGGTGAGAATCTCGTTCACCATGCCGAGCAACTGTCGACCGCCGCTGATGATGCTCGAGATGCTCTCGGTCTGGCGCTCGTCCAGCGAACCGAGGATGCCGTCGCGAAGAATCTCGGCGTGCGTGATGATCGCCGTCAGCGGAGTACGCAGATCGTGGGAGATGTTGGACAGAAACTGCGTCTTGAGCGCGTCCTGGTTGCGAAGCTCGGCGATGGTGCGCGCGAGCTGGAGGTTCTGTTCCTGGAGCGCGCTCAGGCGCTGTTCCGTGGCCATCTCGTCGTCGAGGGTGCGGGGCATACGGGTTATAGTAGCCGCGAAGTGGAGCCTGCGCCAACGTGTGCGGATGACGTCATATGGGTGTGATTCAGGTCACTTCCAGAGGTGGACGGTCGTCCTAGCGTAGAACGAATTTCGGTCCGAGTGTATGAGGTTGTTGCGGCCCGCGCGGATTCGGATGGTGGCCTCGAGCGGCGGCTCACATGGCATGTGGATTGCCTTTTCCCATGGCCTGGAGACGTTGCCCGATGGGCCCACCGGCCCGCGTCGTGCCGCAGTCATCGGAACTCTTACACCACAGCGCCGACTCGAGACCACTCCTGGAGATTTCGACATGTCAAGCACCATCCGCACTCTGGCTCCGCTGGCCCTTTCGCTCGTCCTGGTGGTCGGCGCATGCTCCGACCGCGGTAATGACAACTCGATGGCGCAGGACAGCAGCCTCTCGCGCGATCTTGCGCTGGCCAACGCCGACAGCGCGGCCTCGCCCGCGCTCTCCGACGTGCCCGCGAACCCGCCGGCCAGCGAGCCGGCTCCCGCTGCGCCGGCGCCGAAGCCGGCGGCCACCAAGCCGCGCCCCTCGACGCCGAAGCCGAGCACCAGTCCGACCACTACCACCACGCCCTCCGGCAACACGGCCTCGACCAGCGCTGCGGGAAGCGAAGCCGCGCTCGCGAGCGTGCCGGTCGGCAGCGAGATCGGTATGACGTCGAACGATCGGGTGTGCACCAACACCAACAAGGCCGGCGACCGCTTCACGGCCACCGTGACGAATCCGGTAACGGGTTCGAACGGCGCGGTGATTCCGGCAGGCGCCAAGGCGGTGATCCAGATCGCCGACATGAAGCGCAGCGAGAACGCCACCGACGACATCCAGATGGTGTTCAACGTCCTGAGCCTCTCGTGGAACGGGAAGACCTACCCCGTGAACGCCGCGATCGAGCACGTGGACGTCGAGAAGGTGCGTAACTCCAGCACCGGCAACGACGCCAAGAAGGTGGTTGGCGGCGCGGTAGTCGGCGCGATCCTCGGCCAGGTGATCGGCAAGAACACCAAGTCCACCGTGATCGGTGCCGCTACAGGCGCCGCTGCCGGCACCGCCGTCGCCATGGGCACCGCGAACTACGAAGGCTGCGTCCCCAC
>JBIQLU010000010.1:0-6813 GCA_044463985.1 Gemmatimonas aurantiaca
ACCACGTGATCGCGACCGCGGGTCTCGAGCTGCATGGCGATCTCGACATCGCGCACCGAGATGTCCGCGAACTCGCGGCGATGCGCGACCTCCAGCACGTTGGCGCCGCACTTCGCGACCAGCTCCGTAAGCCGCGCGAGGTGGCCCGGCCGGTCGCGCACGGTCACCGTCAGTCGCGCCAGACGCCCGCCTTCGACGAGGCCGCGATCGATCACGCGCTCCAGCAGATTCACGTCGATGTTGCCTCCCGACAGAATCATCACCGTGACATCGTTCGCGCCGATCGGCAGCATCCCGGCGAGGACCGCGGCGAGCGGCACCGCGGCCGCGCCCTCCGCGAGAGTCTTTTCCTGCTCGAGCAGAAGGTGGACTGCATCGGCGATGCGTCCCTCGTCCACCGAAACGAGGTCATCCACGTAGCGCTCGATTATCGGGAAAGTGCGATCGCCTACCCGCTTCACGGCGATGCCGTCCGCGATCGTCTCGGAAGTCTCGATCCGCACCACGGAGCCGTTCTTTCGTGACGCGAGCGCGGAGGCGGCGGCCGACGCTTCCACGCCGAAGATGCGCACGTCGGGGCGCTGCTCGCGGATAGCCGTGGCTATCCCGGAGATCATTCCGCCACCGCCGATCGGAACCACCACGGCTGTCAGTTCCGGGAGCTGTTCGAGCAGCTCCAGCCCGATCGTTCCCTGCCCCGCGATCACGCGATCGTCGTCGAACGCGTGAATGAGCACGCGTCGATCCTCGCTCTCCAGGCGACGCGCCTCGACCATGGAGTCCGAGAGTGTGGCGCCGTGGAAGCTCACCTCCGCGCCCAGGCGTCGCGTGTTCATCACCTTGATGAGCGGCGTGTGCTCCGGCATCACCACCCGCGCGGAGATGCCGAGCCGGGCGCAGTGGTAGGCGACCGCCTGTGCATGGTTTCCGGCGCTTGCGGTCACCACGCCTCGAGCCCGCTCCGACTCGTCGAGGTCGAGAAGCCTGTTGAGTGCTCCACGATCCTTGAAGGAACCGGTGCGCTGAACGTTCTCCAGCTTGAGAAAACAGCGGCCCGGAAGTCTGTCCCCAAGTGCAAGCATGGGAACGGTGGGCGTCAGGACTACGGAATCGGCAATGCGCTCGCGCGCGGCTTTTATATCGCTGAGATCGACCATGATTGAATGCTACAGGCCTGCGCCGGAATAGGGGAATCCCTTACACATCGTGGAGCTATCCATGACCGGATGTCGGGCTTTCTGCACCGAAAAATTCCACCATATCCCGACTGATCCCGAGGGCAGAACATCCGAAATTGCTGGCACCAACAAGAAGCAGGCGAGGGAGCCTGCCCGACCGGAGAACGACATGCCAGCCATCAAGGTACTCGAGAAAAGGACGCTCGTCTCGCTCGCCACCATCGCAGCCATCGGCATCGGCTCGGCGGCCGCTCTCGGTGCGCGGCACGGTCCTACTGTCGAAAAGATAGACTTTGCCAGGACCGTCACTGCAACGGCTCCCGTGTTCGATGCTGCAATAGCGCCCGCCTCCAAGGCGGACATCAAGGAGTTCCGCATCCCGATCACCGACGACCGGATCGAGATCGCGGACAACGTATCTTACGAGGGGTGGACCTTCGGTGGAACGGTACCCGGTCCGGTGATCCGCGCCAAGGTGGGTGACAAGGTGCGCATCACGGTGGTGAACGAGTCGCCGATGCCGCACTCGATCGACTTCCACGCGGCCCAGATCCCGGCGAACGTCGCGTATCGTACGATCATGCCGAAGGACTCGATCTCGTTCGAGTTCACCCCGAAGGTGGCCGGCGCGTTCATGGTGCACTGCGGCACTCCACCCGTGACGATGCACATCATGCAGGGGATGTACTTCGCCATGATCGTGGATCCGGCCAACGGCTGGGGCACGAAGGCCGACAAGGAGTTCGTGCTCGTCCAGAGTGAGTTCTACAGCAAGGCGAACCCCCGGTTCGAAGGCCAGGGCGGGCCTGACCACGACGGGATGAACCATGGCGGCCCGAGCGCGGGCGATGTCAGCGGGATGCAGAGCGTGCAGATCCCCGCTGCGATCCCCGACTACGACGCGGCGATGAAGAAGGACGCGAGCTACGTGGTGTTCAACGGACGCGCGTTCCAGTACAAGAAGCACCCGCTGAAGGTCGACGAAGGTGACCGGGTCAGGATCTTCGTGGTCAACGCCGGTCCGAGCTTCACGAGCGACTTCCACATCGTTGGCGCGATCTTCGACCGGGTGTACCCCGATGGCGATCCGGCGCACGTGCTCGAGGGTGTGCAGACCTACTCGGTGCCGGCCGGCGGCGGAGTGGTGTTCGAGGCGGTGTTCGACAAGAACGGAAGCGGCACGGGGCTGTATCCCTTCGTGACCCACGCATTCGCGGATGCCGAGAAGGGTGCGGTGGGAATGTTCCAGGTCGGAACACCGACCCAGTTCGCGACGATGTCGCACTGATCGCGGCACTCACGGCTCGACTCTCGACTCGGCGACGGTCCTCATGGATCGTCGCCGAGTCGCATCCGGTGCGTGCAACCGCATGCATCGGGAACCGCTGCGCCTCGACACCGCATAGTAGATTCAAGGAGGCACCTGCGCTCGCCACTCGATCGACACACGTTCGCGACGAGTGCGCTGCCGGAACCATCAACCAGCGGAAGAATCATGGCAACCAGAATCGATTACTCGAAGGCCGCACCTGCGGCACTGCACGCCATGCTCGGCCTCGAGCACTACGTCCACCAGAGCGGCCTGGAACCGTCGCTCCTCGAACTCGTGAAGATGCGCGCCTCGCAGATCAACGGCTGCGCCTACTGTCTCGACATGCACAGCAAGGATGCGCGCGCCGCCGGCGAAAGCGAACAGCGCATCTTTGTGCTCGATGCCTGGCGCGAGGCGCCGTTCTACACGGAGCGCGAGCGCGCGGCGCTGGCGTGGGCCGAGGCCGTCACGCTCATATCCGACGGCGGCACCACGGATGAGCTCTTCGAGGCCACGCGAAAGCACTTCTCCGAGAGCGAGATCGTGGCGCTCACTATGGCAGTCGTCGCCATCAACGGCTGGAACCGGCTGGCCATAGGGCTGCGCGCCCAGGAGGTGGGCAGCTATCAGCCCGCCCAGCGCACGTCGGCCACCAGGGAGCGCCCGGCCGCAGCCGCAGCATCCAGCGCATCCTGAAGCGCCATACAGACACCCGAACCCGAGAACCATGATCTTCGTGGACAACGGCGGCATCACCGACGCTTACCACAACCTCGCGCTCGAGGAGTACGTACTCCGCAACAAACTCGGCCAGGAAGATGCGCTGCTCTTCTACGTGAACGAACCGGCGATCATCATCGGCCGAAACCAGAACACGATAGAGGAGATCGACCCCGACGTGGTGGCGGCGCGCGGCATCCGTGTCGTGCGCCGCGTATCCGGCGGCGGCGCCGTGTACCATGACCTCGGGAATCTCAACTTCAGCTTCATGACACGCGATGTGAGCGGACGCTTCAACCGGTACGACAAGTTCAACGGACCGGTGGTCGATGTGCTCCGCTCACTCGGCGTTCCCGCGG
This sequence comes from Gemmatimonas aurantiaca, assembly GCA_044463985.1. Lineage (GTDB taxonomy): Bacteria > Gemmatimonadota > Gemmatimonadetes > Gemmatimonadales > Gemmatimonadaceae > JADGGM01. The sequence goes on from JBIQLU010000010.1 coordinate 3,570, forward strand.
AGATCGGCGGGCGGAACGACATCCTCGTCGATGGACGCAAGATCTCCGGCAACGCGCAGTTCGCTACCAACGACCGCATGTTCAGCCACGGCACGCTGCTCCTGAATTCCGATCTCGATCACATCACCGCGGCGCTCCGCCCGCGTCCGGGGAAGGTCGAGTCGAAGGGGATGAAGTCGATCCGAAGCAGAGTGGCGAACATCAGCGAATTCCTGAAGACGCCAATCGACGTGAACGAGCTGCGCGAGCTCATACTCGAAGGGATCTTCGGCACGCGTGATCACGAAGAGATCCCCACCATACCACTCGACGACGCGGACCACGCCGCGATCGCCGAGTTGCTGGCGAACAAGTACGGAACCTGGCAGTGGAACTACGGCCAGAACCCGCCCGCCAACGTCGAGCGGTCGCACCGCTTCCCGGCCGGCGAGGTGGATGTGCGACTGTTCATCGAGGATGGCCGCATCGCCTCGCTCCGCATCTTCGGCGATTTCATGGGTCAGCGCGAGGTGCACGACATCGAGGAGCGGCTCATCGGGATTCCGTACGATGCCACCGCCATCACCGAGGCACTCGCGGGGCTCGACCTATCGCTCTACTTCGGCGCCATCCCGCCGGACGAGGCCATGCGATTGATCAAGCCGTAGGCTCTGGGCGGTGCTCAGCCGCCTCGCGCCAGCACGACGGCCGCCACCACGACTATCAAACCGAGCAGGGCGTTGACGCGCGCGAGCCGCGCAGCGCGTACCCGGTACGCCAACGCGGCCGGCGAACCGGGAGCGGCGCGTCCGGCGCGCGGGCCGAGGACGAAATCGTGAACGGCACTCACGACTACCATGGCCGCTACGGCTATCAGCTTGAGCGCCAGCGCGCGTCCGATGCTCGTGCTCCAGAAAGCGGCCGAGCCGAGGACGTCTCCCTTCAGCCAGCCGCGGAAGTAGAGATTCAGAGTGCCGGAAAGCAGCAGGATGCCGATCGCCCACCAGCCAGCGCTGCGGAAGCGGACGCCGAGCTCCTGGAAGACGCGCTGTCGCGTCGCCGCGGGCTCGAGCGTGCGCAGCGCCGGCGCACCGACGACGCCAAGGAAGAACATTCCGCCCAGCCAGAACATGGCGGCCAGCACGTGCACCGTCACGTTGGCGAGGTAGAGGAACCGCACTGGCTAGTTCGCCGCTCCCGGTCGGGGCGTGATGGTCGCGGTTATCACGAGCTGCTCATCCGTGGCGCGCATGCCGTGCAGTTCGTTCGGCTCGTATACCACGACATCGCCTGCCTGTACGTTGCGCTCCCCTTCCGCGCCGAGAACGATGCCTCGGCCGGTCACCACCGAGAGGATCACGGTCGACGTGCTGGTGTGCGGCGCGACCTGCTGTCCCGGCTCGATGCGAAATACCACGAGACGCGCATCCGGCGCATCGTGCATGAGCGCGGTGGCGGGCCGCGGTACTCGTGGCGCGACCGCATCCTTCGCGACTGCGCGTGGATCGTAGCTTCTCATTTTACTCCGTTCAACCCCATGCGTTGGGAGCGATCATCCCCGAGTGCCACGCGGGATCCCACACTATATGCGTCTCCACGGCGGTGATTCCTTCGACCAGCATCCCCGCTCCCCGTATTCCGTCGGTGATGATCCGCTCCATCGGGCAGCCTGGCGTGGTGAGGGTGTGCGTGATGACCGCCACATTGTCGCGGATCTCCACCCCGTACACCAGACCCAGCGTCACGATGTCCAGACCGATCTCCGGATCGATGACCGTGGTGAGCACGTTCCACAGCGCATCGATCCTGCCGTCGTTGTCCGTCACTCTGCACCTCGCTCGGCGGTACGTGATCCGGCTGCGTCGGGCGAGAGGGTCGGGCGCAGCCTGCTCGCGAATTCTCTGCGCGGTACCGGTCGCTCTGCGTGACGATTGTCACAGCACGTCACGGCGACCGCGTGATCCGCTCGACGCTAGCCTTCGACCACGAGGAAACCGATCGCGCCCTTCTGCCCGTGGCCGAATGCGTGATTCACGAAGGGAAATTCGCCCGCCACATCGCAGACCAGCTCGAAGCACATTCCTCCGCCTGCCGGTACGGAGAATGTCTGTACCCCCTCGATCGCGCTCCCTGGCGGCGCACCGAGGTAGACCTTCTCGAACTGTTCGCCCACGATGTGGAAAGCGGATCCGAGCGTAGGGCCGGCCGAAACGACCCAAAATCGCACGCGCTCGCCCAGCTTCACGTGAATCGGCTCTCTCGAATACTGGTCGGGACGCCCGTTGAAAGCCACGAAATCCGGCTCGCCAGCGAGCATCTTCGCGTAGTCGAACGGCCGTAGGCCATCCTTCTCCTCGCCCAGGTAGTACTCGCTCTGCACCAGAACGAACTCGCGCGCCGGGGGGAGCGGGCGGCTCGGCGACACCACGATCGCCCCGAACATTCCGGAGCCGATGTGCATCAGCACCGGCGCCGTCCCGCAATGGTAGAGGAAGGCGCCTGCATAGCGCGGCTTGAACGTATACGAAATGGACTGCCCCTTCGGCACGGACCTGAACGCGACCTTCGGATCGATCTGCGCGGCATGAAAGTCCATCGAGTGCGGGATGGCCACGTCGTTGGTGAGTGTGAACTCCACCGTGTCACCCACCCGGCAATGCACTATCGGACCGGGGATGTCGTGCTCGAAGGTCCACCCTGCCACGACCGTGCTGTTCGAGATGCGCACTGGCGTCTCCTGCGAGTGCCAGTCGAGGCGGATGGTTCGCGAATCGCTCAGCGGGGGAAGCGCCGGATCGAATCGCCTGTACGTGGCTGCCGCCGCTGCCCCGGGGATTCCGGCGGTGGTGGTTGGATGTTCGCCCGCCCGATGCAGCGCGGTGTCGAGTTTGCTGTCCGGGTTCCGCAGCGCCTGGCTCCTGCCCGTCGTGTCGACGGCGGCCGCGGCACGCGTGGTGTCGCCCGCGCGCGACCCATCCTCCGGCGCGCACGACACCAGTGCAGCTCCGATCCCGGGGATCGCGAGGGAGAGCGCGGAAGCTCGGCGCAGAAACTCGCGCCTGGAGCTCTGCAGATTCACCGCCCCGTCGCGCTGCAGCATCGCCGAGAGATCCTCGACGGAGCGATCAGGCAACTCGTCCGACAATTTCATTCCTCCTCGACGGATGTGATCGTGGCGTACGACGCCAATCTACTCGCCGTACGCCACACTGCTTCGAAATTCGCGGCGCCACTCGCCGCACCGGCTTGCGCCGGCTTGCGCCGG
>JBIQLU010000010.1:6913-13375 GCA_044463985.1 Gemmatimonas aurantiaca
CCGTCGAGGAAGAGTTCGACCTTGTACTGTCCGGCCGGCCACGCGCTCGCCTTCGAAATGTGGAACTCGGTGACTGCAGTGCTGCCACCGGCGGTGGGCGGCGCCACCACCTGCGACGTGCTGTCCACCACCTGCCCGTCCTGGAACGTCCACTTCGCGGTGAGCATCGCACGCGGGGAGGCGTTCTCGGTGGAGACGGACGCGTAGATCGTGTCGCGGGCGCCGAAGCTGGTGGTCGGGGTCGCGATCTTGTTGTCCGCGGTCAGTGACTTCCCCAGCTCGATCGCAGATACGCTCGCCGCGGCAGGGGCCGCGGCTGCCGTGTCCGACGGCGGCGGCGCTTCGTTCTTCTTGCACGCCGCCATGGCGGCAACCACCAGCAGCGCCGCAGTCGCGCTGCGCAAGGTCGAGTATCGGTTCATGTAGTTCATCTCCGGATCAGGCGGACGGGATCTTGAGTACCTGACCGGGATGGATGAGGTCAGGATTCTTTATCTGGTCGGTGTTCGCTTCGAAGATCTTCTTCCACTTCGACGCGTCGCCGTAGACGCGCTTCGAGATCTTCGAGAGCGAATCGCCGCTCACCACGGTATACGTCTGCGCCTGCTGGGCAGGCTCGTTCGGCACGCTCTTCGACGAGCTCCCGCCTGTGACGTCCGAGAAGTCGGCTTTCGAATTGTCTGCTGTCATCTCTGCTCTCTGAAATGGACTGCCGTCTCGAGCAGTCTCGTGGAATGAGGTTCCCGATCCGTCGATGCAACCGACGGAAGGTCAATCCTTCAGAACGAACGTCACCTTCAGCCCCACGCGATACCCCGCGACCTTGCCGTTCTTTATATCGACCTTCATGTACTTGACCCATGCACCTTCGACATTGTCCAGCGTCTTGCTGGCACGCGCGATTCCCGTGTGAATCGCGTCCTCGAAGCTCTTGGTCGAGGTGGCGGTGATTTCGGTGATCTTGGCAACTGACATGTGAATTCTCCTCCCGGTTCGTTGACTACGTCGCGACTCCTGTGGGGCCGCGGCGGCAGGCACACGCTCCTACTGCGCGCCCTTTCCGAAGAACTTCCCCAGCATCCCCGCTGCCTCGTCCATGACCGATCCACTGTTATTGCGATCGAGCATCCCGAGGAGCGAGCCGAGCCCGCCGGGGATCTGCGAACCAGCCTGCTGCGCTTCCGCACCGAGCATGGAAGCCATGCCCGAGGCATCGAGGCCGTTCTGCCGCTTTGCCTTCCCGAGCGCACCGAGCACCACCGGTGCCAGCATCGTGAGCAACGCGCCGGTCTTCTCCGCCGACAACCCGCTGCTCTTCGAGACGCCCTGCACCACCGGCTCATGTGAACCACCCAGCACGTGGCCGAGGATCGCCGCACCATCGCGCATCGTGTCACCCTGGAGCATGGATCCGAGGTTGTTCAGGATGCTTCCGTCGTGCGCATCGAGCGCCGAGTTCAGAGCCGTCGCTCCCTCGCTGGTGGATGCGTTCCGCGCCAGTGCTCCGACCAGGACGGGAAGCGCTGCCGAGATCGCGCTGCCGGTGGTCGCAGGATCCGCACCCAGTTGCTTGCTGAGCTGCTGAAGCGCGCTACCACTCACGTACTGCTGCACACTGTCGAGAAGCGACGCCATTTTGGTCTCCGGGGTCAGGGTGAAGTCATGCACTTCCGCGAGCCTGGACTGTTGAGCGCGTCAACGACAAGCAAGCAGCGCGCCAATCCTCCAGACCGACGAGTCTGGCGAACTCGGCACTGATGGTCTCAGCGACCGGCGTTCGCCGCCGTGCTTCCCAGATGCGCGTCGTACCAGGCCACGTACCGCTCGAGGCGATCCACCTGAAAGCTCGGCCGCCTTATCGCATGATGCTGCCCCGGATATATCACCAGCCGGGTCTCGACACCGTTGCTCTTCAGCGCCTGGTACATCTGCTCGCCTCCAACCAGCGGGACGTTGAAATCCTTGTCGCCTCCCATGAACAGCGTCGGCGTGACGATCCGGTCCGCATGGAAGAAGGGGTACGACACCTTCATCCACGCCTGCGGATTCTTCCAGGGCTGGCCGAGCTCCAGTTCGTACTGCGTGACGTACTCGTCGACTCCGTACATTCCGAGCTGCATCGAGCTTCCGGCCCCACTCACGGCAGCGCGGAAGCGCTTGTCGCTCGCGATCGTGTAGTTCGTGAGAATCGCGCCGTAGCTCCAGCCGCCGATGGCGAGCCTGGCGGGATCGGCGACTCCCATCTTCACGACCTCGTCGCTCATGGCGAGCAGGTCGCGTACCTCCTTGTTTCCCCAGTCGGCGAAGATGGCCTTGCCGTACGCATCGCCTCGTCCCGTGCTCCCCCGATAGTTCGCCGTGAAGACCACGTAGCCGCGCGCCGCGAAGATCTCGCGTTCGATGCGGAACTCGTACTGATCCTGCGAGTTCGGCCCTCCGTGGATCCAGAGGATGGCAGGATAGCGCTCGCCCTCGCGATACGATGCCGGCTTCACCAGCAGACCGTTCACCACGTTGCCGTCCTTCGCACGCGCGCTGATCCCTTCCGTGGTGGCGAGGCGCACCTTCGCGAGCCACCCGTCGTTCTCATGCGAAAGTCGGCGCAGCGAGTCGCCGTCCACCGCGAACACTTCCTGCGGGTGTTCCGGCGTGCTCGAGAGGACGGCCATTCTGCCATCCCTGCTCAGCGTGGGCGATGCGAGCGAGCGCTTTCCCTCGATGACGCGCGCGACCTCGCCGCCCGCCGCCGGAACTCGAGCCAGGTAGCGGATCCTGTCGTCCGCAACCACAAAGTAGATGCCCGTGCCATCGCCGCTCCACCGCGGTGAAGAGATGGAACGATCGAGGGCGCCACTCAGTACGCGCGCTTCGCCGCCATCGACCGATATCACGGCCAGATGCCGCATGTCGTATGCGAAATACTTGGGCTCGCTCCCCTGGATGTACGCGATGTACTTGCCGTCGGGACTCCAGCTCACATCACCATCATCGGGACCTTCGAAGGTGGTGAGCCGTCGCGGCTCGGCGCCGACGCGCGCGTCGACCACGAAGATGTCGGTATTCCCGGTGCGGTCGGGATCGGGACCGCGCGCGCTGACGAATGCGATCCTGCTGCCATCGGGCGACCACACCGGGCTCTCGTCGTCGTACGGCCCGGAAGTGAGCTGTTCCATCTTCCGCGTGCCGAGGTCGAAGAGGTACAGGTGGTCGCGCAGATCCGTCAGGTAGCCGCTGTTGTCGTCCTTGAAGAGAAATCGGTCGATGACTATCGGTTTCGGCGCGTCAGTGGAGTCGCTCGCGGAATCCGGATCGGTCACGACGAACACCAACCGCTTGCCGTCGGGCGACCACGCATACTCCGAAATCCCGCCCTTCACGTGCGAGACCATCTCGGCCTCGCCACCCATCCGGTTCATGAGCCAGAGCTGAGAACCGTCCGCGCCGCCACGCGACGACAGGAACGAGAGGTACTTGCCGTCCGGACTCCACTGCGGAGAGCTCTCGCTCTCGCCGCTCGCGGTCGCCTGGATGGTATGCGAACCGTCCCAGCTCGTCATCCAGATGTGCGATACGTTGCGATCCTTCGCCGAGTCCACCGAGCTCACCGAATACGCCACCCATTCTCCGTCGGGAGAGATGCGAGGCGCGCCGACCGAGCGCAGGTTGTAGATGTCCGACGGCGCAATCGGTCTGCGCTCCGGAGTCTGCGCACCGAGCGGCGCCACCATCCGGAAGCCGAGCCCGGTGAGCGACAGCACGAGTGCGGCACCCAGTGCCGCGCGGAACGCCGTCATCGACCTTCCGTCATTAGCGGACAATGCGCTGCTCCTCTTTTGATTGGCTGCGTCGGACAGGCGCGCTCGCGCCGCGCGACGATGCGAAGGAAAGTGTGCCCGGGAGCGGCGGCTGTCCATGCACCGCCCGTTCACACGAAACGAAGCATCTCTCTCGATTCGACGATCCGCCTCCCACTACGATCCTCGCGCGCCATGCGTACGAGCGCGTTGGCCACCGCGTGCGCGGGGATCGGTTTGTACCGCGCCGGCACCAGGAAGGCGAGCCGCTGCGCGACCTGTTCCCCACGGCGCGGCTGTGGACGCTGCCCGACCAGAACCGACGGACGCACGATGCTCACGCTACGGTACGGCAGCGCGAGCACTGCCTCCTCGAGCTCGCCTTTCACCCGATTGTAGAAGATCAGCGACCGCGAGCTGGCCCCCAGCGCGCTCACCAGCAGAAAGTGCTTCGCGCCCTCCTGCAGTCCCAGCCGCGCTATGGTGAGCGGATAACCGAAATCGACTTCGCGAAAGCGCTGGCGCGATCCGGCCTGCTCGATGGTAGTGCCCAGTGCGCAGATGATCGCGTCCGCGCGCAGCGCCGGAGCGTTGTCGGCGAGATGATCGAAGTCCACCACTCGTTGCTCCAGCCTGCGTTCCTGGCCGGCCGGAATCATCTCCGGAGGGAGGGCGCGCCGTGTGAGCGTTGCGACCGTGTCGAAGTGCTGATCGTCGAGAAGCATCGGAAGGCATGCCCTTCCGACCAGTCCGGTGGCGCCGCAGAGTAGTACCGTACGTGTCATTACCTGGCTTCGGAAGGCACGGCGTGCGGGCAGCTCGTATCCAGAGAGCCTGCCCCGCCTGCCGCGCGCGCAGTGTACGAGCATCGCTGCCTTCCGTACATTATGGCCGTGCGAACGTCGAAGTGCCAAGCCGTCGCCATCGATTGCCGTGTGAGCATGGCTGTGTGCGCTTGCCGATCAGATGTGGTCGCGCGCCCAGAGCACGAGACCCACGAGCATCTTCCTCCCCGAGGGTTCGACGATCCCGTTGCGCATCGGCAGATTCACTTCCGGTGCGGGCAGATACTCGTTCAACCGCTCCATGTCCAGCAGCCCTTCCAGCCTCGCGCGGTGCGGCTCGGCCAGTCTGCGGATCGCACGCCACCCGGCGCCGTTGAAATCGTAGAGCCGGTAATAGAACCGCCGCTCTCCGGCAGCGTGCCCGGCCCGTCGTGAGCTCGAACCGGCGAACGGCGAAAGCCGATCCCGAACCCAGCGTCCCATGAGATAGCGCACGCGGGGCGACAGCGGCGTGGTGTCGTAGCTGTTGCGGTCGAGCGGAAGCTCGGCGAGCTCGGGGTAGAAGCGCGTGAGCACCGCGTCCTGTGCACGACGCTCGGCGAGTGCCGCGAGCGACATCCCCCCGGCCACCTCCAGCACGCGCCGATCGATGGCCGGCTGAACCGGCCACGTCGCGAAGGAAAAATTCCAGGGAACGTTTCCCACGTGCAGTCGCTGCCGATGGTGTATGTCGAAGCACCACGCCCGCCTGGACTCGACATCGGAATACGAGTCGTAGACTCCGTGGATCGTTTCCTTCACCGAATGCACGAGGTCGCGTGCGCGCGGCACACCGAGCAGCCCACCGAGGACCTCCTCCGCCACCCCGTGTGCGTTGACACGCGCATGGAACGATTCGAAGCTCATGCGTCTGCTCGCACGATCCCACGCCCACGCGATGTGGGTACCGCCGATGATTGCGTCCATCGCGTACCCCGTCGCGATGCGCGCCGGGAGATCCATCATGTGCGGCGGCGACCCCCAGTTCGCGATCGCTCCGAAGCCGGTGGTGCAATGGAACCAGGTCGCCTGGAGTTCACCACACTTTCCATCCGCATCGACCTCGAGCGGCAGCACCGTGTGGCGGAATCGGCTCGTGCGCGCCACTGCAGTTGCGCAACGAAGCTCCATGTCGCCCCGCTCGCCGAAAGTGGCTGCGCTCACCTCGTTCCCCTGGCGCTTCAACAGCCCCGCGACCAGCCGCGAATCCCGTCCACCCGAGAGCGCGAGTGCATGCTGCGCGCCGCCCGGCGCATGTCGCCGTGCCGCGTCCAGCAGCACCTCGTGCAACAGCTCCACCTGCGCCGAGAAGGGCATGTCGTGATATCGCTCCGACACCGGCAGCCGGTAGCTCTCGATCTCGCGCGCGCCACGTTCGGCATCCGCACGAAGCAGGTGCCCGGGCGCCAAGCGCCGTACGCCCTCGAGCAGCGTGCGCCCATCCACGGAGTGCATCGTGAGCAGAATGCCCACCATTCCCTCGAGGTCGACGCGTGGGCGGAAGCACGGATGCAGGCGGAAGAGCTCTGGGCTGGAGCCGACGAGCACTACGCTCCCGTCTGCCCACCAGTAGACGGGGAACATGCCGATGATGTCGGTGCCGACAGCGAGTCCACCGCGAGCATCGAACGCGACCCAGCCGTGGTAGCCATCGAAGACTGGAGGCGAATCGTCTCCCACCATGCAGGCGGCACGAAGCGCTACGGCATCGATGCGTGCTCCACTCTCGACCAGCGCATCCCCCCAGAGCACAGCGAACCCGGACTCGTCGGAGCTCGTCGAGAGCGGCGCCCGTTCGCCTGCCGCCCAGATCACCGTGGCGTCGCCCGCCGCGCAGCTTCCGG
>JBIQLU010000010.1:13475-32569 GCA_044463985.1 Gemmatimonas aurantiaca
GCCCGTTCGCCTGCCGCCCAGATCACCGTGGCGTCGCCCGCCGCGCAGCTTCCGGAGCGCAGCGCAGGGAGCGGCGCCACCCGTGCCGCCGCCGTCCGGGCGAACGCCTCACGACGCTCTACGTCCCGGTCGAGTACCGCCAGGAAGCTGCTCATAGCTGAGTGAGCACGTGCTTCGCCACCACGATGTCCTGCACGGCCACGCCTGTCATGTCAGCGACGGTGATCTGGTCATCGCGCGTGCGACCGAGCGCCGGATCGCGCAGCGCCGCGCCCAGTTCGTGCACCGAGTCCGGGGCGAGGATCCCCGCCGCGAGAGCGTGCGCCAGCTCGCCGTGGTGAGACGTCTGCGCGAGGCTGTCGACTACCACGACATCGGCCTTCGCGAGCAGCTTGGGATCGAGCTCCTGCTTCCCTGGCGCATCGGCACCGAAGGCGGAGACGTGGGCGCCCGCCTTCACCGACGCTGCGCGAAAGAGCGGGGCTCGCGCCGTGGTGGCTGTGACGATGAGATCGCACTCGCTCGCGAGCGAGTCGGCGTCGCTGGCGACGGTGATCTCGAAACCATGGACGGCCATCTCTTCGGCGTAGCTCGCTGCTCGACGTTCGTCGCGGCCGAAGACGCTGACGCTTCTGCACGGAAGCACCCTGCCGAGTAGCTCGAGCTGCAGCCTCCCCTGCACGCCGGTCCCGATGACGCCGATGCGCTGCACGTTCGACGGCGCGAGCAGCCGCGCGACAACTGCGCCGGCCGCCGCGGTTCTGAGATCCGTGAGCCATCCTCGGTCGAGCAGTACGGCGAGCGACATCCCCGTACGTCGATCGAAGACGATCAACATCCCGTCGCCCGGAGGGAGGCCGAGCGCCGCGTTGCCATCGAAGCCATCCGCGATCTTGATGACGAAAACGTCATCCTCCTGGATGTAACCGTACTTGATGTGCACGTCGCCACGCGGCGCATCGAAGCCGAGGTGCCCCACGGGCGGCACCACCACGCTCCCGGACGAATAGGCCACGAATCCCTCGGCCACTTCGTCGATCAGGCGGGGAACGTCGACGGCACGCCGGATCTCTTCGAGGCGTACCACGCGCGGATCGGAGTGGCGGCCCGCCACGGGAGCGTCAGACACTTGCCAGTTCGATCTCTCCGCGTCGGAGCGCCCCGATCCCGATTCCGATGCGACGAAGCCCCTCGCGCAGGAATTCCGGCCGCCCTCCCGTCCAGATCCTGAGATGCCCCTCGAGCCCCAGATGGCTTCCCGGTACGATCAGAGTGCTCTCGTTGGTCCGCAACCAGTCGGCCACCAGCTCGCTCGGCACTTCCGCCGCGTAGCGAACGAAGGCCATCGCCGCGGCAGCCGGCCGTATGCTGGTGAGGAAGCCGTCGTGCGACGCGATCCACTCGTCGACGACGGGCTGGTTCTCCTCGAGAATCGCACGCGTACGATCGTACAGCTGTCGCCTGACACGCGGCTCGACGGCCACCGTCGCAATCGCGTCGGAGATCTTGTTCGGGCCTATCGTCAGATAGTCGTGCTGCGTCCAGCACTGTTCGATCACGTCCGCCGGTCCCACTATCCAGCCTATGCGTACGCCCGGGATTCCATATGCCTTGGAAAGACCGCTCGTCACGATCACGCGATCGCTCATCCCCCAGAAACTCGGCGTGAGCGGCGCGGCCAGCTCCGCGCCCTGGTACACCTCGTCGGCGATGAGAAACGCACCCACGGCTTCGCATCTCCGCACGATGCGGTGCATGTCAGCCTCGGAGAGCACTGAGCCCGTGGGGTTGTTCGGGTTCGTGATGTAGACCAGCTTCGTCCCCGGCGCGACCGCGCGCTCGAACTCCGCCCAGTCGATCTGCCATCCGAGCTGCGCGTGCGGCCGGAGGTGAAACACGTCCACTTCGGCGCCGACGCTGCGTGGCACTCCCCAGAGCTGCATGTAGTTGGGGAGCTGGAGAGCGAAGCGATCGCCCGCCCCGAGCTGGCTGAGGGCGAGCAGGTAGTTCGCCTCCGAGGTCCCGTTGGTCACCTCGATGTTGTCCACCGCCGCCCCGGGATAGAGCGCCGCGAGCTTCTCCCTGAGAGCGAGCGTACCGTTGGACTGGCTGTAGCCGAGGGGAGTGTCGAGCATCCTTTCCAGGTCGAAACCCAGATCGATCAACTCGCGCAGCGTGATCGCACGAATGCCGGACTCGCTCATGTCGTAGTCGACGAGGTTCTCCCATGTCGACTGCATGCGCTCCATCCGAAAGAGTTCCAGACTCATGGCTGATCTGTCAGAGAGGGACGGTGTGCGGGAGAGTGGCGCCTCCGGAGAGCGCGCGCCGCCTCAAGATACAGCTCGACCCGCAGTCCGCACCACCGCGCCGCGACGGCACCGGCTGCCGTTCCGGGGCGTGCCGGCAGCGTTGTGCTCGCCCTTACCGCGAGATATCGTAAGAACATTCCGAGCAGCAGGTCGAGTTGCAGGAGCTCGGCGCAGTACAAGTCGCGGCGTTACCTCCACTCGATCGTGAGGAGTGCACAGTGATGACCCGTATCAGTCGCCGTTCCTCTGCTCTCACGCTGTCCGTTCTGGCGCTCGGACTCGCAGCGTGCAAATCGACAGGCACCAGCACTCCCAATCTCGAGTCGAGCGGTGCACCGTCCGAGATCGACATCCGCGGCGGCCTGGAAGGTGCCAACATCTTCTATCGAGTGAATCGGAGCGACGGCTCCGTGAGCGCGAACATATGGGCGCCCCCCGCGGACGTCTGGAAGACGGTGGTCGTGACCTACAACGATCTCGGGCTCCCGGTGACCACCATCGACGAGCAGAAGCACAAGATCTCGAGCACCGATGCACGCGCTCCGCGGAAGATCGGTGGCAAGGCGCTCCGCGATTACTTCGACTGCGGCAGCGGCATCACCGGGCCGCGCGTGGACAGCTACGATGTCGCCTACACCATCGTGACATCGGTGACGCCTGCGGCGGGCGACAGCACCACGATCAGTAGCACGATCGTCGGATCGGCCAAGGATCCATCCGGGTCGAGCACCGCTTCGGTCAACTGCGGCACCACCGGCCGTCTCGAAAAGCGAATCGCGGAGCTGGTCAAGTTGAAGCTCGGGCGCTGATGGCCGAACTCGGCCCGCTGGCGTGGTCCGGCAGCCGTCGAAGCGGCGGCAGGTGACGGCAAAGGTGTCTTCGCAGCTCGTTCGAACCGAGCATATGATCGAGGTACTGCCGCCATTCCGTCTCGATCTAACGGTAAGCGCACTCCGCAGACTCCCCTCCAACCAGGTCGATGTCATAACCGGCGACGGCAGTTACCTGCACGCCGTCGCCGCGCCGCACACGCCGGCGCTCGTGCGCGTACGCCAGACCGCCCCGGAGCGACTGTCGCTGTCGATCCACGCGGACGCGCGCGATTCGGACCGGCTCGACGCCATCGTTGCGTCGACGGCGCGCTCTCTGGGTGTGAGGCGTGAGCTGGATGGTTTCTATCGCGCTTCGACGTCCATCGTGTGGCTCGCCCCGCTCGCCGCGCGGATGCGAGGGCTGAAACCGCCGCGCTACCGCAATCTCTGGGAAGCGTTCGTGAACGCGGTGGTGTACCAGCAGGTGAGCCTGCATGCGGCGAGCGCCGTCGTTCAGCGGATGGTCGCCATGTTCGGCACCCGGCTCCTGGACGGCGACTCTGCGGTCACCCTCTTCCCGGACGCGAGCATCGTTCTCGCGGCGAGCGACGACACGCTGCGTGGGTTGGGGCTCAGTGCCGGGAAGCTCGCGACGCTCCGCCGCGCGAGCGATGCGATCGACTCCGGTACGCTCGACGAAGCTGAGCTGGAGTCGCTCCCCACGGCGGAAATCGCGAGTCGCCTGGTGAGCATCAAGGGAATTGGCCCGTGGACGTCCGCGGTAATCCTTCTCCGCGGACTTGGCCGGCTCGACGTATTTCCCATGAACGACTCCGGCGTGGCGCGCAACCTCGCGCTGGCCGCCGGCGAAGCCGCGCTGCGCGTCGAGGACGTGACCAGCGCACTCGGCGACCAGCGCGGAATGCTCTATTACCATCTGCTGCTGGCGAGGCTCGAGGCGAAGGGCGAGACCGGCTCGCCAACGGTGCGACCCGACTGAACACGCAGGCCGGCACCGCACGGTCGCTCCTCGAGTCGAATAAGTTTCTCCATCCCGCATCCCGGAGCGCATCGAACCATGAAAGCAGTTCGCTACCACGGCCCGCACGTCTCCTTTCGCCTCGAAGACGTTCCGCTTCCCGAGCCCGGGCCCGGCGAGGTGCGTGTGCGCGTGGAGGCCGCCGGAGTCTGTCACACGGAGCTGCATTTCGAGTCGGGTCTCCTCGACCTGGGAATCGCGCCCGTCACGATGGGACACGAGATCGCCGGCACGGTCGACGCCGTCGGAAGCGGGGTGACCGAGCGTCGCCCGGGGGATCGGGTGATTCTCTACTACTACACGGGGTGCGGTGCGTGCGAGTGGTGCGCGCGCGGCGAGGAGAATCTCTGCCCGACCCCGCGCGCGGAACTCGGCTTCATCAGCGACGGCGGCTACGCCGAGTACGTCGTCGTACGGGAGCGGAATGCGGTGCCCATTCCGGAATCGCTCTCGTTCGCGGACGCCGCGCCCATCGGCTGCGGCGTCACCACGGCGCTGCACGCCTGCGCGCTCGCGAACGTCGGCGCGGGCGATACCGTGGCGGTGTACGGGATGGGAGGGGTGGGCTACGGACTCGTGCAGATCGCGCGACTGCGCGGCGCGCGCGTCATCGGAATTGGCCGATCGTCGGAGAAGCTCGCCCTCGCCACCGAGCTCGGCGCGGACGCGGTCGTGAACGCGTCGCAGGTTGCCGATGTGGCTGCGGAGCTCCGCCAACTCACCGATGGTCGCGGCGCCGACGTGGTGTTCGAGCTGGTGGCCACGGCGGAAACGATGGCCGCTTCCACCGCGATGCTCGCACGCCGCGGCCGGCTCGTGTTCGTCGGCTACTCTCCCGACTCGTTCACGGCGCACCCGATCCAGCTCGTCATTCTCGAGGCGCGGGTGCTCGGCTCCGTCGGCAACACCCTCACGGAGCTGGAGGAAGCCGTTCGCCTCGTAGCCGGGGGGAAGGTGCGGACGATAGTGGACCGGGTGGTGCCGCTCGAGTCGTATGCATCCGCGCTCGATGCACTCCGGGAAGGTCGCGTCACGGGACGGATGGTTCTGGCCCCCCGCGTGGGCGCGTAGCGCGTCGCACTCGCGCCACGCGACTCGATACTATCGGCTCTCGACCTCGATGGCGCCGCACGCGATCGGCAGCGTGACCTGCGCCGGGATCGTGCCGAGCGAAGCGGCCGTGGACGGGAGCTTCGTGGCGGTGGGCACACCGTGGATGTACACGACGCGCTTCGTGAGGTCCAGCCGCTGGCCCGGGAACTTGCCGGCGAACGCCTTCTCGAGGGCAGCCAGCGATACCGTCTTGCTGTAGTGGTAGGAGCCGCTGGCGTCGGCGCGCGGATACGTGTCGGTGACCACCTCCATGCTCACGGGATCGGCGGTGAACGGCACCATCGTGGTGCCGGAGGTGGGCTCGGTCTCCATCAGATCGACCACACCGTCGCCGTTCGCATCAGCGCCGGCGGCGGCACAGGTAGCGTCGCGCCCGTCCGTGAAGCCGTGAAAGTGCTGCAGATGCTCCATGTTTGCTGGAGCGTTGCGCACGTCGACAGTGATCGCGAGCGAATCACCGCTGACCGTGAAGCGCGCGACACCGGATGTACTCGAGCCCGCGGCTCCCGCGTTGAGCGAATGAAGATGTGCTACGTACACGCGGGGCGCCGAACCGTCGTTGCCGCCCTGCGCCGCGGCGACTGACACCGTCGCGCAGAACGTACCGGCCACGATGATCGCGCCGGCGATATTCATTTTCATGGCAGACCTCCCTGGGTTGTGCTTCGGTTGGGGACTACCCTGGCAAGGTCCTTCGACCGGAACCGCGCACGGGTGACGCAAGTCACAGTTGCGGACGAGTCCGGATGGGTCGCACGCGAGCGCGAAATCGGGCCGCGGGCCTTACTTTATCTGATCACCCCGCCACGGCGACGCCACGTCGCCGTGCCGCGCAAGTATCCAACAACACCGCCCGCGCCGGGATCGCGTCCATGCGCTCTAAACGCAAGCTCGTAATCGGAATCGCCGCAGCCATCGGCGTCGTCGTAATCCTCCTCGCCGTACTTCCCTACCTCTTCCGCGACCGCATCGCGGCACGCGTGCGCGCGGAGATAGCGAAGTCGGTGAACGCGGACGTGAGCTGGAGCGGCGTCGGGATAGGACTCCTGCGCAGCTTCCCCAACGTCACGTTCAAGTTGAACGACCTCGCGGTGATCAACCACGAGCCGTTCGCGGGCGATACGCTGCTGGCGATGCGGGAGTTCCGGGTGGTGCTGGACCTGGCGAGCGTCGTGCGCAACGTGATGAGCGGCGGCGCGATAGTCGTTCGCGAAGTGGGGCTCCAGGCGCCCGTCGCCCGTCTGCAGGTGCTGAAGGATGGCACCGCGAACTGGGATATCACGAAGGAGAAGGCTGCCGCCGAATCCGATACATCGGGCGCGCTCGCGGTATCGCTCCGCCACCTCGCCGTGAGCGACGCGGATATCTCCTTCGACAGCAGGGAGTCGGATCTCGCCGCGGCGCTCGTGGGTCTCGATGTCGAGCTGAACGGCGACTTCACCCAGGACAGCATCGACCTCGGCACGAGAGTGAAGGCGGACGACGTCACGGTGAGCTTCGCCGGTATGACCTATCTGGATCACGTCGCCGTGGGTCTGGACACCGACATCGGCGCGAACATGAGTGCGAAGCGTTTCACATTCGACAAGGACCGGCTTCGTCTGAATGCTCTCGAGCTGGCATTCGATGGAACCGTGGGAATCGGCGAGGAGAATACGGCCGTGAACCTCACGTTCTCCACTCCCAGTACCGACTTCGGCGAGATCCTCTCTCTCGTTCCCGCCGTGTACGCGAGCGACTTCGCGAAGGTGCAGACGTCAGGCACCATGTCGGTGGAGGGGAAGGTTCAGGGTGAGTACGGGCCGAAGGCCTTCCCCGCTCTCGCCATCCGCGCGAAGGTCGCCGACGGCAGCTTCCGCTACCCCGATCTGCCACTCCCCGCGCGCGACATCGCGCTCGACCTCGCCGTCGACAACCCTGGCGGCAGTGTGGACCGGACGGTGGTGAAGCTGAACCGCTTCCACGTGGTGATCGGGCAGCGCCCGATCGACGCGCGGCTCGTCCTCAGCACGCCGGTGAGCGATCCCGAGGTGGAGCTGGCACTGAAGGGCGGCGTGGACCTCGGCGACGTTCGCCGCACGGTGAAGCTCGATCAACTGAACGAGCTCGCGGGGCTAGTGAACGCCGACCTCGCCGTTCACACGAAGAAATCGTGGGTGGACGCCGCGCAGTACGATCGCATCGCGGCTTCCGGCACGCTCGTGGCTTCGCGCGTGACGGCCAAAGGCGACGCGCTTCCGCATCCCGTCTCGGTGGACACCGCGCAGCTTCGCTTCACGCCGCAGCGCGCCGAGCTGCCGACCTTCGTCGCGAAGATCGGCAACAGCGACGTGCGCGCCAACGGCTCGCTCCAGAACGTGATCGGCTTCGCCCTGCATGACGAGGTACTCAGAGGTCAGGCCACCGTCACGAGCCAGAAGTTCGACCTGAACGAGTGGCGCTCCGAGGAAGAATCCGAGATCATCCCTGTCCCCGCGAACGTGGACTTCACGCTCGGCTTTTCCGCGAAGCAGGTTCTGTACGGGAAGCTGGACATCGCCGACGCCCGCGGCCGTGTGCTCGTCAAGGACCAGCGCATCACACTGGACGGTTTCCGCATGAACATGCTCGGCGGAGGCGTGCTGGCCAACGGCTACTACGAGACCACGACGCCGGCCAGGCCCACCTTCGCCTTCGACGTGGACGTGGACTCGGTGGACATCCCTACGGCGTTCGCCTCGCTCGCTACGGTGCAGCAGCTCGTGCCCATCGCGAAGTTCGCGCGCGGCAAGTTCTCCTCCAGGCTCGCGATCGACGGACCGCTGGCCGAGAACATGATGCCCGTCTTCGACGTGCTCAGTGGCAAGGGAAACTTCCAGACTGCAGGCATCGCGATAGAGGGTTTCCCACCGCTCCAGAAGCTGGCCGATGTAATACACGTGGATCAGCTTCGTGACCCGACGATGCGCGCGCTGAAGGCCGCGTTCACCATCGACAAGGGCAGGCTCTTCGTCAAGCCGTTCGATCTGAACGTCGGCGACATCGCGATGACCGTGTCGGGCTCGAACGGAATCGATCAGTCGCTCGACTACGATCTCGCGCTCGCGGTACCGACATCGATGCTCGGCGCGAGCGCGAGTCAGGCGATCAGCAACCTCGCCTCCACCGCCGGGCGTGCGGGAATCGATCTCGGTGCTGCCGAAGCGGTATCGGTAGGAGTGAAAGTGACGGGCACGATCACGAACCCGACAGTCAGACCCTCGTTCACGGGAACGGCGGGCTCGTTGAAGGAGGGCATACAGCAGGCCGTCCAGACGCAGGTGGAGAGCCGCGTAGCCGAAGGGAAGGAGAAGGTGGATTCCGCCACGCTCGAGGCCCGACGCCGCGCCAGTGCCGAAGCGCAGAAGATCGTCAGCGAAGCGGAGACGCGCGCCGCGCAGATTCGTGCGGCCGCCGACACCGCCGCGGCGAAGATGCGCAGCGAGGCGGACGAAAAGGGAAAGGCGCTCGTGGAGAAGGCGAGTAACCCCGCGCTGCGCATCGCCGCACAGGCCGGCGCCGACAAGCTGCGGCGCGAGGCGGATGACCAGGCGAACAACATCATCCGTACCGCCGGTGCGCGTGCGGACTCGCTGGTGGCGGACGCCCGGCGGAAAGCCGTCGCGATAGCGCCACCGGATTCCGCCACTCCGTAATCCGCGAAAGCGAACTGTAGCTATATTCGGGAGAGCAACGACGAGGGAGAAATGCTCCTAACACGTTGGAGCCACAAGTTTTACCAGACTACGCGCGGACGCATCGTGGCCCTCTTGAGGAAGGCCGCCCTCACAGTGGATCAGATCGCCGCGACGCTTGGCCTCACCGACAATGCGGTGCGCTCGCATCTCACCACGCTCGAGCGAGACGGGCTGGTGGAGCAGCGCGTGTTGCGCCGCGGAGGTGTGGGGAAGCCCGCGTTCGAGTACCGGATCGCGCCGAGCGCCGAGCCGCTCTTCTCGCAGGCGTACGTGCCCGTTCTCGTGCAGCTTCTCGACGTGCTCCGCGACCAGCTTCCCCGCGAGGAGCTGCACCGAGTGATGAACGAGGTCGGTACTCGAATGGCAGCCGGAAGAGCAGTTCCTTCCGATGAACTCGAGAAGCGCACCGCCAGGGCCGCCGAGCTGCTCGACTCGCTCGGCGGCGTGACCGAGGTGGTACGCGACGAGAAGGGCGAACTCAGCATCCGTGGCTTTGCCTGCCCCCTGGGCGCGGCAGTGGCCGGGCACCCCGAAGTCTGCGGCGCGGTCGAGACGATGCTCGCGGGCGTGATCGGCGCTCCCGTCCGCGAGTGCTGCGAGCGCGAGGGAAGACCGCGTTGCTGCTTCGCGGTGGGCGAGACGAAGGAGTGAGCTGCCTGGTGTACGGCCGTCGCCGCGCGGACCGTCCCGCTAGAAGCTCTCGTCGAGTGAGAACGCAGAGCGCACATCGCGCAGCGTCGCGCGCGTGATCTCATCACCCCGCGCGGTGCCCTCGCGAAGTATGTCGCGCACATAGGCGCGGTCGCGCTCGAGCTCTTCACGGCGACGGCGCATCGGCGCTATCACATCTTCCAGCACGCCGGCGAGTCGCCGTTTCAGGACCATGTCGCCGAGTCCGCCGTGTCGGTACTGCGCCTTCAGTTCGGCGACGGCGTCCTGATCGGGGTCGAACGCCTCGAGGTGCGCGAAGACCACGTTCCCTTCCACGCGACCGGGATCCGAAGCACGGACGTGCCCGGGATCCGTGTACATGGCGTTCACCATGCGCGTGATCTCCTCCGAGGAGGCAGTGAGCGGAATCGCATTCCCCAGCGACTTGCTGGCCTTCCTGCCGTCGACTCCGGGGAGCCGCGGGGTGTGCGAGAGGAGTGCGCGACACTCGGGGAGAATTTCCCGTTCGGCCAGTCGATTCACGCGTCGCACGATCTCGTTCGTCTGTTCGATCATCGGAAGCTGGTCGTCACCCACGGGCACGAGCGTAGCGCGAAAGCCGGTGATGTCGGCGGCCTGACTCACGGGGTAGCAGAGGAAACCCGCCGGGATGTCGCGCGCGAAACCGCGCAGCTCGACTTCGGCCTTCACCGTGGGATTGCGTTCCAGTCGGGCCACCGTCACCAGATCCAGGTACAGCACCGTGAGCTCGGCCAGCGCCGGCAGGCGCGACTGCACCGCAATGTCGGTCAACGCCGGATCGATGCCCGCCGCGAGATAGTCGAGCGCCACTTCCATCACGTGTCGCGCGACGTGCGATGCGCGCCCCGAGGAATCGGTCAGCGCCTGCAGGTCGGCGATGAGAAGCGTCTGCGCGCACCTTCCCTGCACCGCCACACGCGTCCGGAGCGAGCCCACGTAGTGCCCGAGATGGAGGGTACCGGTCGGGCGGTCGCCGGTGAGGATGCGGTCCGTAGCCGTCACCTCCGGCTGCGCCGGCGTGTCACTGGATGACGGAGAGTCTTCGCTCATTGTCGATGGTTCGAGAACGTGTTGGTGCTGCATGGGTCGAGCTCCTCGAAAGAGTCCGTGGGAATGCTCGACATCGGGCCCGGGCGCGCAGCGTCGCCGCTCGTGGCCGGCGCAAACGATGCGGGGTCGCTCGATGTCGAGCGACCCCGCTGATCCGCGCGTATGGATGAACGCGTTCTAGTGGGCCGCTCCCGGATGGGGCCGCCACCAGTCGGTGCGCATCTTCGCGTCGGTGTGCGTCATGAGTGGAAGATAGCCATCGGCGGACTCCGCCGGTAGCAGGGTACGCGCGCCGGATTCTTGCATCTCCATGGACGTGAAAACTGCACGAGGAAATCATGGAGATTTCGGAATCCCGAGGGAACGTCACGCACTTCATGGCCGACTCCGAGCGGAGCCACTCGCACGAAGTATTTCGAGCGGGCGCGCTTGGAGCGGTAGTGGTCTGGTTCTGGATCCTGATCATAGGCGCCCTGAACGGCGATCCGCTGCGAGTCGCCACCATGATCGGCGGCGGTCTGACGCACGTGGTCGGAGCGCGCGCAACGCCCGAATGGGTCGCCGTGGCGGTCTTCACAGTATTCCACTTCGTGGTCTGGTTCGCCATCGCGGAGATAGTCGCCGTGGTGTTGCGCGTGGCCACCGGGACTCCGGCCGTGCTGCTGCTGGCGGCGGTGATCACCATCCTGGTGCTGCTCGCACTGGTAGGCATCACCATGATCTTCGCCAGCGAGGGGCTGGGCGGTGTCTTTGCGTGGACGGCGATCTACGCCGGCAGCATCATCGGGCTAGCGACGGCCGCGTCGTACATCATCCGCCGTCATCCCGAGGTTCGAGGCGAGCTGGCGCACGTGGACGACGACTGAAACGCGGGTGACCTGCTTGACACCCGCGCCCTTTCTTCGCGAGATTGGGCGCGTGCGCACAGGGCGCCCGCGGGTCCGCGCGAAGGACTGAGTCCACCCTCCATCTCAGGATCACTGCACGGCTGTCTCCGTGCTGGCCGGCTTGCGGACCGCTGGCTCTCGGCATGGAGGTCGTATGACAGCCAGACAGTTGCCCCCGCGTCCCAGCCTCGACCAGCTCCGGCGGCAGGCGAAGGAATTGCTGCGGCGCGCCCGCGAAGGAAAGCCCGACGCACTCGCGCGCATCCGCGCTCTCCCGGCATTCGCGACGCACGACGCTGACGCACACCTGCAGGCGTCACTCGCGCTGCACGACGCACAGTCCGCGGTCGCACGCGAGTACGGATTCAGTTCCTGGAACGCGCTGCGCGAACGCGTCGAGGAGTTGACGCTGGAGCACGACGAGGCCGGCGACGAATTCGTTCGCGCCGCTACGGACGGCCGCCCCGACCGCGCCGAGCGCCTCCTTTCGCTGCACCCCGGAACCGCATCGGCGAACTTCCACGCAGCACTCGTGCTCGGCGACGACGCAGCGGTCGCGGCCCGGCTGGAGCGCGATCCGTCGCTGGCGACCAGGATCGGCGGCGTGCGCGGCTGGCAGCCGCTGCACTACCTGTGCTACACGTCGCTCGTGCGCGGGTCGAGCGATCGGGAGAGCGGAGTCGTTGCCATCGCGCGCCGCCTGCTCGCCAACGGCGCAGACGCGAATCTCAGATTCCCGTGGCGCCACCACGAAGTGTTCCGACCGGTCCTGTGGGGCGCCGTTTCCGTCGTTCGGTCGCTTCCACTCGCGCGCGTGCTGCTCGAGAATGGAGCGAACCCGAGCGACGGAGTCACGCTCACGATAGCTGCGAGCGGCGGCAACATCGATGCCCTCGAGCTGCTGGAGGAATTCGGCGTCGACCCGGATGGCCCGTGGGCGACCGATGGATCGACGGCGCTGTACGCGATGCTGCAGTGGTCCGAGAGCGTCGATGCGGCGAAGTGGCTGATCGAGCACGGAGCAGCAGTGGACACGGCATACGCCGCGAACGGTGAGACGCCGCTCCATATCGTCGCCGCGCGCTGGGGAACCGAGCTTGCCGACGCGCTCGTGAAGCGCGGCGCGGACATCTCGCGCCGCCGCTCCGACGGGCGCACTCCTTTCGCGGTGGCGCTTCTCAACGGGAACGACGGCGTCGCGCAGTGGCTGCTCGACCATGGAGCGTCGGAGGATGTCGAGGATGTGGACCGCCTGGTGGCTGCATGCAGCCGCGGGGATTCCGCGACCGCCGAAGCGATGCTCGGCGAGCGGCCCGAACTCCGCGAGCGCATCGGCCCCGAGCACTACGACGCACTGTATCGCGCCGCAGAGCGGAATGAAGTTGCCGCGCTCGAGGCGCTGCTCTCGTGCGGCTTCGATCCGAACCGCGGCGACGATTCGATCGGGATGAACGCGCTGCACAAGGCCGCGATGGCGGGTTGGCCGGACGCCGTTCGCGTGCTTCTCGCGCATGGAGCATCCGTGACCGCACGCGATCGCGAATTCAACGCGACCGCGCTCGTGGGCGCCGCAGAAGGGTCGCGGCATCCGCGGCCGGGTACCGACCACGCCGCCGTTGGACGAATTCTGCTCGACGCCGGGTCGCCGACTGACTGGGATGAGAGCGACGAGCCGGCCGAGGGAGTCCTCGAGATCCTGGCCGAATGGCAACGCGCACCCGCGCGGTAGCTGCATCCATTCGAGCGCTCCCTCTTGTCAGCGCACGGCGCCGTACCTTACTTTGCGACGCAAAGTACTATACATGGTATCCGGAACGAATCTGAGCCGTGTCCGCCTGGTGCGGAGGGAGTGCAGGATGGGACGATGGTCGAAACGAATACGCGGCGCGATCGGGCTGGGGCTCACGTGGGCTGCAGCCTGGTTCGCCGCCGGAATGGTTCTGCTCGTGATAGTCGGGCCGGACGCGGCGGATGTCCCCTTCCCGCTCGGGTTCGGCCTGCTCGGCTTCCTCGCCGGCGCCACTTTTTCAGTGATCGTGGGAATCGCGGAAAACCGACGGCGATTCGATCAGATATCGATGCCGCGCTTCGCGGGGTGGGGAGCGCTGGGCGGTCTTCTCTTCTCCGGCGTGTTCGCGCTCGCGGCAGGTCTCGCGGGCGAGTTCCTGATTCTGGGTCCGCTCTTCGCGATCGCGGGTGCGGGGTCGGCGGCTGGCACGCTGGCCCTCGCGCGAAGAGCGGACTCGAACGCGCTCCCGGATAGTGCGAAGAGCGCGCTCCTCGATGCCGAGTCGCGCGACGAACCAGGTGGACGCCGATGAACCGGGACGCGAGATTGATGGTACCTGGCCACCACTCTCGGAGGTTCACTTGAAACGAGTCACCGGTATCGGCGGAGTCTTCTTCAAGGCGAAGGACGCGCCCGCCCTGCAGGCGTGGTATCAGCAGCACCTCGGCATCGATGTCCAGCCGTGGGGTGGCGCGGCATTCACGTGGACCGACTCCGACGGCAAGCCGGCCAGCGGCACCACGATTTGGTCGATCGCTCCGGTTGGCAGCGAGCAGTTCTCTCCCGGCACGGCTCCCTTCATGATCAACTATCGCGTCGACGATCTCGGCGCGCTGGTATCGGCGCTGAAGGCGGAAGGGTGCAACGTACTCGATGACATCAACGACTCCGAATTCGGGAAGTTCGCCTGGGTGATCGATCCCGAAGGAAACAAGGTCGAACTGTGGCAGCCGCCCGAAGGACAGTGACGCTCATTCCCGAACTTCTACCAGGAGAGCGAAGTGAGTGAGAACGACGCCACGCGCCTGCAGCTCGCACGCTGGATGGCGGTGCTCGTGGTGGGCATCAGCCTCGACACCATCGGACTCGTTCTGCTCGGAGCCGGGCCGCTGCGATTCGTGCTGATCGGCGTCGGCGTCATCCTGGCGATCATCGCGTGCGTCAGGGTAGTGACGATCGCGAGGCAGGCGGCGAACGAGTCCCGACCGTCCTGAGGGTTTGGCCGCAGCGAGCGCGCCGGTACTCGACGTACCCGCGCGCTCGACGGTTCAGGGAGTCTTCGACTTTCCGAGCGATCTGTAGTACTCCTCGACGAGCGCCCTGAACTTTTCCGGCACCCTCCCCTCACCGCCGATCGTCGGCCTCGCCGACTCGTCGCTCTGCAGCGCTCGACGCAGCGCAAACTCGAACGCCTTCGCCCCCTCCACCGCCGACGCCTGCAGGCGATTCACCTCACCGTCGTCCTCGTAGGTGCTCTCGACCCCGAGCGCGCGCATGCGCTGGATCGCTCGATCCAGCTCGTCGGTGTCGATCCCCTGCCCCCGGAGCGCCGTGCGCAGCTCCTCCGCGTTGCGCCGGCGCTCGCGGTACTCGCGCGTGAGCTGCCGCACGTCGCTCGGTCCGGCGCCGGCGCTCCCCGTCTCCGTGCCCGTGCCCGTGCCTGCCCCTGTTTCGCTCCCCCTCCCCCTCCCCCTCCCTCTGGCCCGCAGCGACTCGAGTCCGCGAACCAGATCGCGCGCGTCGTCCAGCGCACGATTTGCCTGCTGGCGCTCGCGTCCGGCATCGCGCAGTGCATCGGCCGCCCGTCCTACGCGCTCCGCCAGTGAGTCGGTCTGTCGCGTGAGCTGCTCGGTGAATGCGCGAGCGTAGTCGGACGAAGGATCGCGCAGAAGTCCCCTGGAGTAGCGCACCTGATCGGACAGCCGACTCTGACGGATGTCGTCGGCTGCACTCCCCAACTGACGCGATGCTTCCGGCTGATCGCGCAGCGACTCGCGCGAGAGTTTCCCCAGGCGCGACTCGAGCGAGTCGATCTCGCCCGCGAGCGAATCCTGGCGCTGCATGAGGCGTCGCATACGTTCGCCAGCGCTTCCGCTCGCGCCGGACGGCGTGCCCTGCGCACCCGATGCCCCGCTGGAGCCGAGCCTCTGCATCTCCCCTGCTATCTCGCGCTGCTCGCGCGCGATCTCCCTTCCACGCTGCTCGACATCGCTCGCATCACGGGCGCCACGCCCCTCGCGATTCTGATCGAGCAGGCGCCGTGCATCGTTCAGCCGCTGGAGCGCGGACGCAGACTGTCCCACGCCGCCGTCGTTCGCTCCGGACGCCGCACGCCGCATCGCCCTGGCCGCCTCCTCGAGTCGACGCGCGCTCTCCTGCAGCTCTCTGTTGCCAGGCTGCTCGCGCGCGAGGCGCTCGAGCTGGCGCGCCGCCTTCTCGGTTTCGTCCGCCAGTTGGCGCTGAGAGTTCCCGCCGCCGCCGGCGCTGCTGCCGCCGCTCGCAGGCTGCCGCGCTCCCTCGGCACCCGCGCTACCGCTCGGCGACTGCTCTCCTCCCGCCGCGCCGAGCCGGTTGCGCAGCCGCTCGTTCTCCTGCTGCTGGCGCGCGGCGAGCTGCTTCAGCTTCTCCGCTGTCTCGTCCACCACTTCGTCGGGGGAACCCGACGAAGCTCGCTGCTCGGTTTCGTACTGGTTCCGCAACTGGTCGCGCTGCAGCTCGAAGAGGTCCGCCAGATCCTCGGCGCGTGAATCGTCCGCTCCGCCACCACCGCCGCCACCGCCGCTTTCCATCTGCACCTGGATGTCACGGAACGCCGCTTCCGCACGCTGCAGGTGCTGCAGCGCGCGCTGCTCGGGACCGAGCGCTTCGCTGGCACGGCGCACGCCGAGCCGTTCTTCGGCCGCACGCATCTCGGCGCCGGCCTTCGGCAGCTCCTGCGCGATGACCAGAAACGTCGAGTCCTGGCGAACGATGCCGCGGGTGGCGAGTCGCTGCACCAGCGTATCGACCTGCGCGCGCAGGCGGCTCTGCGAGAGCAGCAGCGTCGCGAAGTTGGCGCGCAGATCGTCGTTCGACATCTGCGTGCTGTCGCGGTCCACCTTGAACGTGGCGGCGATGATCTCGCGCTGGCGCTGCGACAGCTCTCCGGGGCTCTCCCCCTGCCCCGCACCTTCACCCTGCTGCGGCGCCTCCTGCGACTGCGTGTAGTTCTGCTCGAACGGACGAATCGTCATGAAGTAGATGTCCGTCTTCGCGACGCGGCCGCCGGCACTGTCGTTGTCGGTCGCGCGCGCATAATACGAGACGAGATCGCCGGGATGCAGGCCGAGCTCCTCGAGGAAGAACGTGTGCCCGGCCGTCACAGTCGTCCTGCGTGCGCGCTTCGAATACATCGGCACCACCTTCTCGGCGCCGCCATTCACGGAGTAGCGCACGTCCACCGAACCCAGGCCGTAGTCATCGCTCGCCTCGACCTCGACGTACACCTCCTCCACAGCCGTCACGCGCGAGTCGCGACCAGGGGTCGTGAAAGCGATAGCGGGCCCGTTGTCTTCCAGCACATCTATCACGTAGTCGAGCGAACCGCGGACCGTGCGCCCCGTGGTCATGTCCAGCTCGATGCGGTAGAAACCGGAGCGCGTCACGGTCATGGTTCCCGTGAGCGCGCCGTCCGCGCCGAGCGTCATCGGAATCGGCGGCTCGCCTTCCACCACTATCCGGCCTCCCTTCACGGGCATCGTAGTGGTCGCTCGAACGATGACCGACGTGCCTTTCGGCACCGCGATGTCTCCGCCATTCTCGACGGTCTCGCTGGGCAGACCAGTGTACGATGGGTACCGGTACTCGAGGCGAATGCCGCTGACGTACGGGAGCTCGAGCACATCGAGATGAAAGACCGGCGAACGCACGCCGTCGGCTTCCACGTAGTAAGCCGTGCGCTCCACGAGGTCGAAGAGCCGGATCTCGAACGCTCCCGAGTCGCCCGCCACCACCAGAGGGATGTGCTGCCACGCGCTGTCCGCGCCACGCTGCACGGCGATCTGCGCGTCGCTCGCGTCGAAACCGTGGAGCTGCGCGCGCACGAGCTGTCCGCCTCCTCGCGCGACTTCCGCATTTCCCGGGTCCACGCTTATGTAATACGGACGCGCGCTCTCGGCGCTCGTCCACGGTGCGGCTATGAATCGCGCACCGTTCCGCAGGAAGTCCGGCCCGGCTCGGAGCACCAGCACGGCGACCGCTGCGATTCCCGCGATGGCCGCGAGCGAAAGCATGATGCTCCGCCCCTCGAGCCCCGTCCCGCTCCCCGCCACCCTCGTGCGCGCCACGGCGCGCTGCACGAGACGCGAGACGAGGTGCGGAGAGCGCGCCGGGGGTGCTGCAGCAGCAGACGATTCCACGGCACTCACCACCATCGCGTCGAGCGTCGGGTCATGCTCCTCGAGGTACAACGCGACCTGCGTCTCGCTCGGCCTGCGCAGCAGAGGAAGCACGAGAAGGCGCACCGCAAAGCCGCCCAGCAGAAGCCACGCTCCGATACGCACTCCGGTAACCACCGACGGCTCGAAGCGGAAGCGCTCCATCGCCCACGCGCCCGCCAGTAATTCGACCAGCGCGATCGCGAGCACGATGGCGAGGCCCGAGAGAAAGTGTCTGAGCCGCCAGCGGTTGCGAATGCGCCTCATGGCGGCGGTCAGACTGCTCCGCGAAGTCGTCAGGTCGAGTGCGCTGGCCATGGGATCCCCCGTGTACGCTGCCGCCGCTCAGTGCGCCGGGCGCGGCGTTCTGTTCGACAAAATCGTCTCGGCCGCAAGAACGAGCAGCGCGATGATGAGCAGATACCACCACGTGCGCTGCCGCCGCTCCAGCTCTGCCGGAGTGATCGTTCCGTCGGGCGCGCGCGAATCACCAGCGGAGCCGTGTGGCGCTACCGCTGCCGTGAAGAGCGCCGTGTCGAGCGGCGTCAGATCGGACTCTTCGAGGTTGACGTTCACCGCGACGACGCGTGTGGAGTCGCCAGCCCCTCGATCCGGCCGGATCTCGTAGAAGCCCTGTTCGGCGAACTGCAGTGCGGCGCTCGCTCCGGAGCTGCCCACGTGCAGACGCGCCCCGGAAGGAGTCACGACGACGGCGGGCGTGGCGTCGGCCGCGATCGTGGTCACATCGCCCACAGTTGCCCACTGTCGCGACTCGCTGTACCCCGCCACGTAGCTCGCCGCCTCACGCAGCACCGGCAGGAAGATCGGCTGAATCGGGAAGTCGCTCCAGACTCCGTCGAGCGCGGACGTGAGAAGGAGCACCCGCCCTGCCCCTACCCGTCTTTCGATGAGCGCGGCGTGGCCATCGTCGAAGCGCGCCAGTTCGCGGTCGCCCGGTGCCGGCGTCACGCTCCAGTAGCGATAGAAGCGCGCCGAGGAGAAGTCGCCGCCATTCGGGCCGGAGAAATCGTCGAAGATCGGGTGAGTACGATCGACGAAGCCGAGCGTGGCCCCGTGGGAATCGAGACGGTCGACCTGCTCCGACGGGCGCGGGATGAGCTGCGCGGCCGCATCGGGCCAGTCGTCGGGACGACTGTGTGCGCCGAGGGCGACGATGAGCCCACCGCCACCGTCGACGTACTCTGCGAGCAGCCGACCAGCGTTGCCGCCGGGAAATGGTGCATCGTCGAGCAGAACCAATCGTGTGT
>JBIQLU010000010.1:32669-36328 GCA_044463985.1 Gemmatimonas aurantiaca
CGACCAGCGTTGCCGCCGGGAAATGGTGCATCGTCGAGCAGAACCAATCGTGTGTTCCGCAGAGCGTCGCGGGAGAGTTGCGAACCGCGCGATATCGTGACGCCGAACGCGGGTCGCTCACCGATGCCGAGCGCGTTGCGGATGTAGACCGCAGAGCCTGATGAACTACCCGAAGAGCCCAGCACGAGTACGGGAAGCGACGCCGCGCGTGTGAGCGTGAAGTGAAATACGTCGTCCGGCACCAGGGCATCCGCCTCCGTGCGCACGCTGGCGCGCGATACTCCTTCGGGAAGCGGGAGCGGATCGAAGCGGGCTACGGCGGCGCCGTTCGGTGGGATGTCGGTGTCGAGGCTCTGGATGGTTCGCCCGTTCACCTCGAGCGTGACGGTGCGCGCCGAAACCGGTTCGGCGCTCCGATTGGCGAGCATCGCCGATACGGCCGTGGCAGCGCCGCCGCTGTCCTGGCGCACATCCACCCGCGTGACCGCGACGTCGGCGGTGGGGCCGTCACCCACGTTCACCTGCGAGAAAGCCGCGCCTGCCGGGAGCGGCGGAAGCTCGCGTCCGTTCCACCCCGCTCGCTGTGCATCCGAGATGAGCACAGCTTCACGCCGCTCGCGCGCCGTATCACCGAGAATTCTTCCCGCCAGACGCAGCGCGGCATCGTAGCGGGTTCCTCCAGCGGTCGGACGGGCCGAGTCGATCGCCGCACGGAGAGCCGCCTTGTCGCCTGTGAGTGCGCCGGTGGCCGACGCCGACTCGTCGAAGTACACGATGGTCGCACGGTCCTCGCCACCCAGGTCATTCACTATCCGGGTCGCGGCGGCGCGAGCGCGCTCCCAGCGATCGCCGTACGCCATGCTGTACGAACGGTCGAGCAGGATGACGACATCCCGCGCGCCGGCCGACGCGCCGGGGAGCACCGATGCGCGTGCGAGAAACGGCCGCGCGAACGCCAACGCCAGCAGCGCTACCGCGGCGCAACGGAGCGCGAAGAGAAGCAGATTCCGCAGCCGCTGACGCCTCACCGCCTGATACGGGATTCGCTCCAGAAACATGAGCGACGGGAAGCGCAGCACCGTCTTGCGCTCCCTGTGCGTCAGGTGCACGAACACTGGGATCGCCACCGCGGCGAGGCCGAGCAGGAACCAGGGGGCGAGGAGACCAGGCATCAGCGCACCCGCGCGAGCCGTTCGCGCCGGCTGAGGAAATCGAAGAGCGCGTAGTCGAGCGGCCTGGAAGTGTCGAACATCGAGTAGTCCATCCCGTGGTCGCCGATGCGCGCGCTCAACTCCGCGATGTGCGCGTGAATCGCCGCGCGGTACCGCTCCCGCATCCGCGCCGGAAGCAGCGGAATCCGTTCTCCCGTCTCGAGATCCTCGAACATTCCCGACTCGTCGAAGGGAAACTCCAGCTCGGCGCTGTCGAGAACGTGCATCACCATGACGTCGTTGCCGCGCTGGCGGAGCTGCTCGAGAGCGTCCAGAACCTGGTCCGGCTCGGCGTACAGGTCGGAGATCAGCAGGACCATGCTTCGCCGCCTCAGATGCTCGGACGCGATGGCCAGAGGTTCGCGCAGCGAGCCAGGGCGCTCGGCCCTGGCGCGCGCGAGAGCGTGCAGCAGCGCAGGAAGGTGCCTGGCCGACGGCGGCACGAACTCCACGATCTCCGAGTCGAAGGTAGTCAGCCCCACTCGATCACGCTGTCCGTGCGCGAACCACGCGAGGGATGCCGCGAGATACTTGGCGTAGTCGAGCTTGGAGACCGGGCCGCTCGTGTAGCTCATGGAGGCCGACACGTCGAGGAGAATGGAGAGGTTCGTGTTCGTATCGGCCTCGAACTCCTTGACGTAGTAGCGATCCGTGCGTGCCCAGAGGCGCCAGTCGATGCGGCGGGTGTCGTCGCCGGGCATGTAGGCGCGGTGCTCAGCGAAGTCGAGCGAGGTGCCGAGATGCGGCGAACGGTGCAGTCCGTTGATGAAGCCTTCGACCACCGTACGCGCGAGCAGCTCGAGATTCCCGATCCTGCTCAGGGTGGCAGGATCGAGAAAGGTCGTGGCATCCGCCGGCGCGGCTCCGCGATCCGCGGCGCCGGAGGGAGCGGGTCGGCCCTCCGAGTGCGTCGGGCGCGAGGCCGTCTTCACATCCCGCTCCTCGGGACGGGGACGTGCTCGAGTAGATGATCGACCACCCGATCGCTCGCCACCCGTTCCGACTGCGCGTGGAAGTTGAGCAGCACGCGGTGACGCAGCACGGGGTGGGCGAGCGCGCGCACGTCCTCGAAGCTCACGTGATAGCGGCCGCGCATCAGGGCGCGCGCCTTCCCGCCGAGCACGAGATATTGCGCGGCGCGCGTGCTGGCACCGTACGATACCCACTTCCTGACGAGGTCGGACGCACCCGGCTCGGTGGGTCGCGACGCGCGGGTCAGCGCCACGGCGTACTGCGCAACTGTGTCGGAGACCGGCACGCGGCGCACCAACTCCTGAAACGCGACGATGTCGCGTCCCGTCACCGCACGCGTGAACTCCGGCCGCTGGACGGAAGTGGTAGCGCGCACGACGTCCACCTCCTGTTCCGCGTCGAGGTAGTCGATGATCACCTGAAACATGAACCGATCGAGCTGCGCCTCGGGGAGAGGGTACGTCCCCTCCAGCTCGATGGGGTTCTGCGTGGCGAAGACGGCGAATGGCTCCTCGAGCTCGTAGGTGGTTCCCTGCACCGTGACGCGGTGCTCCTGCATCGCCTCCAGAAGCGCCGACTGCGTCTTCGGAGGCGTGCGATTGATCTCGTCGGCGAGTACGATGTTGGCGAACACGGGCCCTGCGGTGAATGCCATCCTGCGCTGGCCGGTGTCGGGGTCTTCCTGGATGATGTCCGTGCCCGTGATGTCGGAGGGCATCAGGTCCGGCGTGAACTGGATGCGTGAGAAGCGGAGATCCAGGACGCGAGCCATCGTGTGGATGAGCAGAGTCTTCGCCAGTCCCGGCACACCCACGATCAGGCAGTTGCCGCCCGCGAAGAGAGCGATGAGCGCCTGATCGATCACCTCGTCCTGGCCGACGATGAGCTTGCGCATCTCGCGGATGATCTCCGCGGTACCGGTGCGCAGACGATCGGCAAGCGCGATATCATCGGCCGCTTCGAGAGCGGCGTCCTGTCCAGTCACGATTCCCACGGCAAACCCTCGTCGTCTGTGTGAACACTCGGGGGGTCAGACCCCATCTACTTAGTGGGGTCAGACCCCATTAGTACCATTAGTAGATGGGGTCTGACCCCATTCTTGCCGGCTTCTCAGTGCAGGAAGCCGTACATGATGTAGTTGACACCGATCTTGTACGCCTCGTTGGTGAGCGGGATGGGAAGGAATCCCTCCGCGGACCACTGCCAGTAGTCTCCGATGTCGTTGTCGTAGTTCGCGATGACCATGACCCGCCTGCGGGGGTCGTTGTTCTCGTAGATCCCGAAGAACTGCGCTCCGCCCCGGTATCCGGACATCTCGATCGATTCGATTCCGAAGAACGACTGGAAGACCGGATTCGAGACTTCGAGCGGGACGAGCTGCCCCTCCGGCAGCACCCGGCGCATCTGCTCGGCGAAGTTGTACCAGTGGCGCCGGTTGAAGTCGTCGACTATCAGCAGCCCACCCTTCTGCAGATA
>JBIQLU010000010.1:36428-41827 GCA_044463985.1 Gemmatimonas aurantiaca
GCCTTCGCCTCCTCGAAGCGTCGCGTCGCTTCGGCGTCGCGCCCGGCACTCAGTGCCGCGACGCCGGATCGCATCGCGTTCGCGAACTTCCCGTCGCCCGCGCGCATCGGCATATCACGGGATATGCCGCCACCGGCCCTGCTGCCTCCGGGGCGGAACGGATCCACGATGGCGAGCCGGTCGCCGAAGCGCTCTCTGAGGTATGCGTCGAAGGCGGCGTCGAAGCGCTCGGGCGTGGTGCCGAGCACCCTCTGGAATACCTGTGCGGTGTTAGCGCCATCGCGATATGCACGGAGCATCGCTACCAGGGCCTTCATTCCGTGGTCGCGCGCGATGAGCTCGCACACCAGCGATGCCTCGTAGTACGCGTGGATGATCTGCTGCGGATACGCGGGGCGCGTGAAGCCGTCGTTGAGCCGGCTCACCGGCGGGAGCGCGCCACCCTTCAACGCCGCGAGAAAGTCCGGCGTGACGCGCGCACCCCAGCCAGAGCGCGCACGCCGCTCCTCGAACACCGATAGCCCCTCGGAGAACCAGCGCGGCACTCGGTGATCGCTGGCGCCCAGTGTGAACGCGTGCGCCAGTTCGTGCCAGAACGTGGAACCCCAGTTGAACTCGCCCACTTTGCGCCCGAACGGGGAGTCCATGGCCAGCACGTTGCCGAAGCTCACACCGAGCGCCCCAATCCCGGGGAGCCCCATGGTGCGCACCGAGAAATCGGCATGGCTGCGATAGAGCTCGACGCGCACGGGATCGGGCGGGGTGTAGCCGTAGCGCGCCGCGAGCGAGTCGTACGCTTCGGCCGCGAGTTCGCGCAGATACAGCGTGAGAAGATCCGCGTCCTTCTTTTCGATCATGAACTCGAAGTGCGGCGTGCGCACTTCCGCGTATTCCCCGAAGGTGTCGAGAAGATCGAGCGTGTTCTTGACCTGCACATCGTATGGATCGCCGGCAAAGGCGCGCTCGAGCTCGCGTCGCCCCTCGGCCACGTGGCCGGTACGCAGGAGGTTCTGCCCCAGCACTGCGTGCGCACGCCAGGACTTGGGGTCGCGCTTCACTCCCTCTCGTGCAAAGGCCGCCGCGCGCATGTAGAAGCGGTTGCGCGCCATCACCTCGCCGAGCGTCGCGAAGAACTCGCCGTCATGCGGATTGCGTGTGAGCGCGCGTCGCTCGGCATCAGTGAAACCCGCGCTGTCGTTCGCCATGAGACGCGCGGCTGCGAGTACGGCTAGCGCGGGCGCGTACGCCGAATCGACGGCCAGCGCCCGATTCGCCGCTTCGGTTGCAGCGGCGGGGTCCTCCGCGTCCAGCCGGATTCGCGCCACGAAGACGTGTGCGTCCACGAGCTGCGGGTCCGCTTCCAGAGCGCGGCCGACCGCCTCCATCGCGCCGGGCTCTCCATCATTGGCGAGGCGTCGCGCCAGCGCGAGCAGCGCACGCGGCTCGGATGGGGAGCGCGAAAGCACCTCGACGATCGCCTTCTGCGCATCCGGGCTGTTGTACTTGTCGAGGAAGAGCTCCGCCTCGAGGATGCGTGGCTCGAGATCGGTGGGATCCCGCTCGATCGCCTCGTCGAACGCCTTCAGGGCATCCTTGAACAGCGCGGGATCGTCCTCGCCGAGGTAGCGGCAGGCGATGCCGACCGCGGTGAGCTCGCGCGACGTGAGGCTCGCCTGACGCTGGTTGTAGACGTCTATGAAATGGTCGAACTCGCGCATCGCAGCCGCGCGTTCGCCGCGCATCCAGTGGATCTCGCCAAGCCGGACGCGCGCGGTGAGGCTGTCGGGCGCCGATCCACGGATCGCGGCGGTGAACGCGCGCTCGGCAGCATCGAGTCGGCCACGCGCCAGCAGCGATTCGCCGAGCGAGGCTTGCTTCGCGCTCGACGCGCGCTCCTGCGCGGGGAGCGGAGCCCTCACCGCAGCCGCCGTCGCAACCGCGATCGCGACTGCGAACGGCCCACGAGCCGCCGCCAGGCGAATCCTTCGCAGCACTGTTCGATGCCCGCTCATGGCGTGCCCCCCGTGAGCTGCTCGATCTTCTGGTTCGTGGTCGCGAGATCGAGCAGGAGCTTCTCGAGCGCGCCTTCGTAGGCAGTGGAATCCATGTCCGCCTTGCGCCGTCGGAGCGCGTCGATCCTGGCGCCGAGCGAATCTTTGTGGTGCTGCAGTTCGGCAACGCGCGGATCGCTGGACTTCGCGCGCTCGGCCACCGTAGCAGCCGCCGCGCGATCGCGCAGGAAGAGGCGGGCGGAGAACGCTCCGTCGCCGGAGCCGACGCCGGGCTCCGCCGTTCCCTTCCCGTCGCCATCATCATCGAGCATGGCGTGCTCACTCTGGAGCTGGTTCGCAGATTCGTATTCGCGCGCGACCTCGCTGCGGGCGTACGTGTACGCCTCCAGAAGGGAGATGCGTCCGTCCTTGTCCGAGTCCGCACCGGTTCCGGAATAGGCAGCGATGAAGTGACGTGCAAAACGAGTCGCGTTCCGCTCCATCACCGAGCTCGTGGCGGTCACGATCGCGCGATTCATGCCCGATAGTGCCGGAATGAACTCGGCGCTCGCACTCGAGGTGTTGATGACGGCCACACGCTGCTCGGTGAGAGGCTTCAGCGCATTCGCGAAATCGGCGGCCGACATGTCGGGACCGGGAATGTTGAACAGTGAATGGCCTCCGCGCGTGCTGCCGTGACCGATGAGGAGCACGAACACGGCGTCGCCCGGACGCGCACTCTTCGCGATCCGCCCGAGCGCCTGTTCGATCTCCAGCTTCGTGGAGCGGCCGGCGATGCGCTGGGTGGAGCGCTCGGGACGCTCGGTGAGCACGATGATGGCGCTGTCCGGGAGTCCGCCGGCAGCGCGGACAGCGTCGGCCATTCGCATGGCCTCGTCGTGAAACGCCTGCTCGTACTCCGGCGCGCCGCCTACACCTGCCACGATGAGCACGTGAGTCTGCGCCGCGAGAGTCGGCAGCGCGAGCAGCATCCACGCGGCGAGCGCCGTCAGGAACGTGGAGCGGCTCATGCCAACCCCCGCGCTCGTCTGTACGCCCACTCGCCGCCCACGAGCACGAGCAGCGCCACGAACACGATCGGCATGTCCCACAGGTCCAGGCGCTGAACCATGGTGTTCCCGCTCTGCGAGTAAACGAGATCGCTCGCGACGTCGGCGGCCTGCGCCGGCGTGTAGTAGTGTCCGCCCGTCTCCTCCGCGATCCGCTTCAGCAGCGCCGCATGCTGCTCGGCGCCGAACGACTCGACCGTCGGATCCGCCACGGCCACGAACGTCGTATCACTCGAAAGCGTGTCGCCGGCGGCTCGCGTGGTGACGGTTATGGCATATACCCCGCGTTCCGTCGGCGTGACACTTCCCTCGTACCGTCCGTCGCGAGTTCCCGACCACCGCAGCGGGACCTGCTGCTCGGCGCCCGAGGGCGCGATGACAGTGGCCGACGCGTCGACTCCGTTCTCGCCGCGAAAGGCGCTGTCGAGAACCTCGGCGGTCAACGGAAGCGGTTCGTTCGGGGCGGCGTGGTCGGTGGCCGTCGCGACAGTCGCGCGCTCCGGTGCGTCGCTCACGAGCCAGCGCAGTGTCTGACGCCAGAACGTCGCGTACGCCGGATCACCGACGGGCACCGTCGCGTCCATGTGCCAGAGCCAGGAGTCCTGGATCGGGAACGCGATCGCCCTCCCGCGTCCGTAGCGTTGATATGCCATCGCGATCGAGACGTCGCCGCCACCCTCAGGCGCTGAACCTGTGAGCAGCGTGGTAGCTCCCGGCTTGGCGCGGCCGATGCCGTTCACGCTCGTCACGACCGGCATCGTCTTCCAGCGCGCCGCCGAAGCGCTGTCCGTGGGAGCGATCTGCGTAGCCGGCTGGATCACACCGGCTGGAGCCAGCGCCACCTTCACCTCGTGAAACGCGGGCTTCCCTTCCCGATCGGGCGGCAGCGCCACGGGCAGCGCATCGGCGACCGGCGTACCGGCGTAGCCGCCCTCGGCGAACGACTTCCGACCG
Organism: Gemmatimonas aurantiaca; assembly: GCA_044463985.1. GTDB lineage: Bacteria > Gemmatimonadota > Gemmatimonadetes > Gemmatimonadales > Gemmatimonadaceae > JADGGM01. The sequence goes on from JBIQLU010000010.1 coordinate 40,444, forward strand.
CCCAGCATGAGCAGTCCGCCGCCGCGATCGCTCACGAAGTCCGAGATCATGCGCAACTGGTCGAGGGTGAACGCGCTCGCCTCGATGCTGCCGAGCACGATCCCCCGGTACGCGAAGAGCTCCGCCCGCGTTCTGGGAAAACCGGTCACCAGCTCGAGACTGTCGTCGACGCTCATGCGGAAGAAGCGGTCCTTCGCCGTGCGCACCAGAGTCACGAGCTGGAGGAGCGAGTCATCGTCCACCGCCATGTGGAGGAACTTCACGTCGAAGCGCGGCTCTCCTTCCACGTAGAGGATACGCGCCCGGGCGTTGCGCACCGCCACGAGCACCGTCTGCGAATTGTTCTCCGTGACCATTTCGTTCGGCTGCGGCGCGATGCGAACGGTGTACGATCGTGCTCCGGGCGAAGAGGCGGGGATGCGCACGCGTACCGTCGCGACATCGCCGTTCGGCGGGAGGGTGACGTTCTGTGTGGCAACGATCCGCCCGCTGTCCTCGACGACGAGCGGTACGCTGCGGCCGCCGAATCCGCGCTGCGTGACATCCACGTTCACCACCAGCGCAGAGCCCTCGAGCACGGTTCGGGGTGCATCCACGCGACTGATCTCGATGTCTCTGGCGAAACGCTGTTCCCCGACTCCGACTGTCGAGACGCGCACGCCGCGAGCGGACAGCGAGCGCAGAGTTTCGTCCAGCATCCCAGCGGAGCCGTTGTCGGCGCCGTCGCTCACGAGCACGAGGCCCGCCAGCGGAACGCCCTCGAGCGCCTGCCGCGTGCCTTCCAGCGCCGGAGCGAGTCGCGTAGCAGAGCCATCGAAGGCGAGATCACCTACATCGCTGACGGGAGCACCGTCCGCGCTCGTTCGGAAGACGCGAACCACGAACTTCCCCTCGAGGGCACGCACGAGCGCGCCGTTGGCCGGATCCAGGAGCGACCTGGCGACATCGGCGCGCGTCCCCCCGTCCGCGTCGGCCACCTGCATGCTGCGCGAGTCGTCGATGAGCACACCGACCACGTTGCGCTGCGGAACGGCGGATGCCACGAGGAGCGCGGGGTCGAAGAGCGCGAACAGGAGCAGCGCGAGGACCATGGCGCGCATCGTTCCGAGGATGACGCGGTCGCGCGTCGTGCCGCGAACACGTGCGCGAGTGTAGCTGGCCACGGCGATGATGGCAGCGACGAGGAGCGCGATCGCCACGATACGCGCGGCGCCCGATGCGCCGAAGACGAAGTGCCCACGCTCGAACACGACGGGGCGATACTTGAAGAGGAGTTCGATCAATCCGTCCACGTTCGATCCTCATCCCCGCGTTCGAGGCGACGGCGTTGCGGGCATCCGGCGAAACTACGGCCGGATAATCAGTATACGTCGCGTGACGGGGA
>JBIQLU010000011.1:0-40167 GCA_044463985.1 Gemmatimonas aurantiaca
GCTTGCTCGCCGTAGACGAGCGCCGAGCCGATCCCTCCCGGATTCCACTCCTCCACTCCGGAGCCCGCCGTTTCGCGCACGATCTCGACTGCGCCGTGATCGAAGTACTCGAGGCAGCGCGGTTCGATGTCGCGCGACTGACGCGCCGCGACCACGAACGACAGTGCGTCGGCCTCGCTCTCGAAGGGAATCGCGAGTCCCAGCACCGATTCCGGGAGCGGCAGGAGAGCGAATTCGGCCTCCACTATCACACCCAGCGTACCTTCGCTCCCTATGAACCAGTCGATCGGCTGCTGCGCCATCGAATAGCCCACGGTGTTCTTCTCCAGACGGTTGCGGCGAAACTCCGCGATCTCTCCGTTTGCCAACACGACGCGAAGTGCGACGACGTGCTCTCGTGTCGTGCCGTAGCGCAGCGATCGCGCGCCCGATGCATTGCACGCCACCGCGCCGCCTATGGTGGCCTCTGCCTCGCTGGTGGGATCCGGGGCGAAGAGGAGTCCGTGTCTCGCGGCCTCGCGCTTCACGTCCGCCACGAACACGCCGGGCTGCACGCGCACGGTGCGCGCCGTTGCGTCCAGGTTCGTGATCCGGTCGAGCGCGCGCAGCGAGAGGAGAATCCCGCGATCGGTGATGGATGCCGCCGTGGTGCTCGACTGACCGCCTGCCGCGGTGACGGCGGTGCGCGACGCTGCCGCAGCGCGCACGATCTCCGCCACTTCCTGCTCCGATTCGGGGCGCACCACCGACTCCGGTACGAGCTCGATCCCCGACGCATCCCGCGCGAAGGCGAGGCGCACGGACTCGTCGGAGTTGATCAGTGTGCTCATCGCCGATTGCCGCGGTATTGGCGCGGCCACGCTGCCGTCATGTATCCTGGAAGCGGATGATCGCTGCCGAGAGTACGTCGGGGAGCTCGAGCAGCTTCTTCCGGAGCGCTTCACCGACTTCGTCGTCCACGGAGATCGCCGCCAGCGCCTCGCCGCCCTGGAGGAGGCGCGCCTGGTGGTATTCGGCGATGTTCACGCCCGCGGCCCCCAGCACTGTGCCCACGCGCCCGATCACGCCTGGCACATCGTGATTGGTGAGTATCACCAGCGATCGACGCGGCGTGATCTCGATGGGGAAATCGCCGATGCGCGTGATCCTGCCCGGCGCGCCGGGTGCAGCCACGCCGCTCACGGCTATCCCCTGCACGCCGCCGCCGAGTCCTACCTCGATGGTGTTCGGATGCTCGAGCTGCGCCGATTCACCCACCATCAGCTCGAGTCCGTGCGACTCGGCGAGGGTGCGGGCGTTGATGAGGTTCAGCCGCTCGACGTCGAGCACGCCCTCCAGCGCACCCATCGCCGCGGCCGAGAGTATCGCCCCGCTCGCACCGCTCAGCGCGGTGCCGCAGCGAAGCGTGAGCCTGCTCAGCGCGCGAACGCCGCGTTCGGTGAGGAGGGCACGCGCGATGGCTGCCGCGCGCCGTGCGACGAGCAGTGCGGGCTGCAGCTCGTCCCACCTCAGGCCGTTCACCGACGCCACGTTGAGCGAACGCGAGAGCTCCCCGGAGAGGAGCGCGTCGCGCACCGCCAGGCAGACGTCGACCGCGACGTTGCGCTGTGCCTCGGCGGTGGAGGCGCCGATGTGCGGAGTCAGCATCACGTTCGACATCGAACGAAGCGGATGATCGGACGCCAGCGGCTCCGTCGTATAGACGTCCACCACCGCTCCGCCAAGCGCACCGGAGCGAAGTGCATCCACGAGCGCCGCTTCCTCCACGATCCCGCCGCGGGCCAGATTGCACGCGACGGCTCCGCCCGGAAGGCGCGCGAGCTCACGACGCCCGATCATTCCACGCGTCTCCTCGTTGAGCGGCGTGTGCACGGTGAGCACGTCCGCTACCGAGAGGAGCTCGTCCAGCGACTCGGCGCGCCGAACTCGAAGCGTCGCGAACCTCTCATCGGCCACGTACGGATCGTATCCCACGAGCGTCATGCCGAACGCGCGCGCCCGTTTCGCCACCTCTCCTCCGATACGGCCCACGCCCACGATGCCGAGCGTCCGCCCGCGCAGTTCGCGACCGAGGAGCAGGCTCCGGTCCCAGCGGCCGGCGTGCATCGAGTCGTCGGCCGCGGGGAGATGGCGGAGGAGCGAGATCAGGCCGCCAAAGAGCAGCTCAGCCACCGCCACCGTGTTGCCCGCCGGAGCGTTGATTACCGCCACGCCCAGCTCGGTGGCCGCATTCAGCGCGATGTTGTCGATTCCGACGCCAGCGCGGCCCACGACTCGAAGCTTGCCGGCGTGCCGGAGCAGATCCTCCGAGATCCTGGTCGCGCTGCGTCCGATGAGGGCGTCGTAGTCGGCGATTCGCGCGATGAGGTCGCCGCTGGGGAGCGTGGGAACGGAATCCACCAACAGCTCCGGCTCGCTCGCGAGGAGGTCGATCCCCTCGCGATCGATGTCGTCGGTCACCAGGATGCGGTATCTGGCAGTCATGTTTTGGGTGTGGGAGAAGGCGTCGGAAAGAGGAAACTAGCATTACAGGTACGGGCAGCGCCATGCTGCCGGGGCGGGGGAGGCTCCCAAAGACTGGATCTGGATTCCATATTCTGGAACAACCCCGTCCCTGCCCACCCACCCCTCGTTCGGCGGAAATTGCGGCCGTGAAGGGCCATCGCGTGCGCGACGGGCGCGCGTATTGCTGCTCTCGTTCAGGCGCTCGCTCCTCCGCGCTGGACAACAGGACTGCACGGCTTCAATTAGGGAGGGTGAGCGGCGGGTGCGCGCGCCGGTCACCGAAGTCGATCGGAGGAGACTCGAAAGGGGAGCGAGTGGACGAGGACTACGAAGTGCAAGCGAATTCGGCACGGCGCGGGCAACCGCTGAGAGTGGTGGTGCGTGAGGGGGAGGAGTTCGTGGCTGCGGCCGCGGCGTGGTTCAGCGAAGCCGTGGGATCGGTGCTCGCGGAGCGGAAGCGCTGCACCGTCGCGCTCGCGGGCGGCAACACGCCCCGCGCCATCTACGAGCATCTGGCGGAGCGATACGTCGACCTCCCGTGGTCGCTCCTCGACGTGTATTTCGGGGACGAGCGCCAGGTCCCGCCCGACGATGCGGCGAGCAACTATCGAATGGCTCGCGAAGCGCTGCTGAGCCGGGTCCCGATCGATCCGGCGCGAGTCTTTCGCATGGCGGGCGAGCGCGCGGACGCGATGGCCGCGGCGCGAGAATATGAGAGTCTGCTCCCCGCTGCGCTCGACGTTCTCATGCTGGGGATGGGTGTCGACGGCCACACGGCCTCGCTCTTCCCCGGCGCGCCCCAACTCGCCGAGCGCCAACGGCTCGTGCTCCCTTCCACGAGTCCATCGCCGCCCGCACGGCGACTCACGATCACCCCGCCGGTCATCGAGGCGTCGCGGCATCTCGCGGTGTTCACCGCGGGCGCCGCCAAGGCTCCCGCTGTCGCAGGCGCCCTCGAGGGAAATTTCGACCCGCTCGAGCTCCCCGTGCAGTTCGCTCTGCGCGGTAGCTGGATCCTCGACCCGGAGGCTGCGTCGCTGCTGCGCTCGGTGCGGACGTGAGAGTGCTCGCGGGAGATGTGGGTGGCACGCACGCCAGAATTGCCGCGGTGGACGTGGGTCGCGACTCGGTGAGCGTGGTCCGGCATCACGAGTATCGGAGCCGCGACTTTCCGGCGCTCGCGCCGATCGTGGCCGACTTCATCGGCAGCGGAAGCGATCGGTTCGAGCGGGCCGTGTTCGGCGTGGCCTGCCCGGTGACCGATGGCGACTGCGTCACGCCGAATCTCCCGTGGAAGGTCAGCGCGCGCGCGATCGCGCAGGCCACGGGGATCGCCGCCACTTCCGTGATCAACGACCTCGAGGCCATGGCGCACGGCGTGACGCGGATGCGCGCGGAGGACCTCGTCGCGCTGCAGGCTACACCGGCGGCCGCGAACGGGCCGATCGTACTCGTGGGGGCGGGGACCGGCCTGGGGCAGGCGTTTCTCGTGAAGCATGACGCCCGCTACGAGATTCTCGCGTCCGAGGGTGGGCACGCCACCTTCGCGCCGCGCACAGATCGCGAGTGGCGGCTGCGGAGTGCCCTCGCTGGCGAGTACGGCCACGTTTCGTACGAGCGGGTCGTATCGGGCCCCGGAATCGAGAGCATCTACCGCTTTCTGGTGAGCTCCAGCGCAGCGCCGGAGAACGCGACAGTCACCGCCGACGTGCGGAGAGAGGGCGCGGCGGCGGTCACCCGTCACGCCCTGGACGGGAGCGACCCGACCTGTTCGGAGGCGATCGAGATCTTCGTGGGCGCGTACGGCTCGCACGCCGGAAATCTCGCCCTGCACGTCCTGGCCACTGGCGGAGTCTACCTCGTGGGCGGAATCGCCAAGGCGATCCTGCCCCGCCTTCGCGATGGTATTTTCATCGAGGCGTTCCGCGACAAGGGACGCATGGGGGAGCTGCTTCGAAAGATTCCGGTGAGCGTGGTCGTGAACGAGCACATCGGATTGATCGGAGCCGCCGTGGCCGCATGCGATACATACGACACCGGCGCCGCCGCGCCGAATGACCACTGACTACCCGGAGCAAGTTGCGATGGAAGAAGCTACGGCGCTCGCTGGAACGGAGCTCGACGAGTTGTGCATCAACACCGTCCGAACCCTTTCGATCGATGCTGTGCAGAAGGCGGACTCGGGACACCCGGGCACTCCGATGGCACTCGCTCCACTTGCCTACGTGCTCTGGACGCGGCATCTGCGCTACGACCCGTCGCACCCCGAATGGCCGGAGCGCGACAGGTTCATCCTCTCCGCCGGCCATGCGTCGATGCTGCTCTACAGCGTCCTCTATCTCACCGGCTACGATCTCCCGCTCGAGCAGATCGAGCAGTTCCGCCAGTGGGGAAGCGCCACTCCCGGACACCCGGAATTCGGCCACACGCCAGGCGTCGAGGTCACTACCGGTCCGCTGGGACAGGGGCTCGCCAATTCGGTGGGGATGGCAATCGCCGAAGCCCATCTCGCTGCCGTTTTCAATCACGAGGGCGAGCCGCCGCTCATCGATCACGACACGTACTTCATCGCGAGCGACGGCGACCTCATGGAAGGGATCTCCAACGAGGCCGCGTCGCTCGCCGGTCATCTCGGCCTCGGCAGGCTCATCGGCTTCTACGACGACAACCACATCACGATCGAGGGGAGCACCGATCTCGCGTACAGCGACGACGCGGCAGCGCGCTTCGCAGCCTACGGCTGGCACGTTCAGCGTGTGCCGGATGCCAACGATCTCGATGCGATAGACGAGGCGATCACTGTGGCGAAGTCGGTGAAGGACCGGCCGTCGCTGATCATCGTGCGCAGCCACATCGCCTACGGCAGCCCGAACAAGCACGACACCGCGGCGGCCCACGGATCTCCGCTCGGCGAGCAGGAAATCCGTCTCACCAAGGAAAACCTCGGCTGGCCGCGGCCGAACGAGGCGTTCTACGTCCCCGATGAAGCGCTGCGCGTGTGGCGCGATGCTGGTGCGCGCGGGAAGCCGCTGCGCGAGGCATACGAAGCGCGCCTGCGCGACTACACCGCGAAGCATCCAGCCGAGGCGCGCGAGCTGGAGCGGCGCATGCGTCGCGAACTTCCAGCCGACTGGCGCGGCGCGATGCCCACGTTCCCGCCGAGCGAGAAGGGGATGGCCACGCGCGCCGCATCGGAGAAGGTCCTCAACGCGTTCGCGGAGCGAATCCCCGAGTTGATGGGCGGCGCGGCCGATCTGGCGCCGTCCACCAAGACTCTGCTCTCCGACAGCGGCGCGTTCGAGCGGACTAACTACCGCGGGCGCAACATGCACTTCGGCATCCGCGAGCACGCGATGGGCGCCGCGATGAACGGGATGGCGCTGCACGGCGGGATAATCCCCTACGGCGGTACTTTCCTGATCTTCTCGGACTACATGCGGCCGCCCATGCGTCTGGCGGCGCTCATGAAGCAGCACGTCATCTACGTCTTCACTCACGATTCGATCGGGCTCGGCGAGGACGGTCCCACGCACCAGCCGATCGAGCAGCTCGCGGCACTGCGGGTGGTTCCGGGCTTCACGCTCTTCCGCCCAGCAGATGCGAACGAGACAGCCGAAGCGTGGGCGTGCGCCCTCGAGATGAGCAACGCGCCCGTGGCGCTCGTGCTCACCAGGCAGAACGTTCCCACGTTCGACAGATCGAAGCTCGCGCCCGCGAAGGGATTGGCTCGCGGTGCCTACGTGCTGGCGGAAGCCGATGGCGGAAAGCCGGAAATCGTGCTCATCGCCAGCGGCTCGGAGGTTCACATACTTCTCGAGGCCCGCTCGAAGCTCGCGGAGCGAGGCGTGCGCGCGAGTGTGGTGAGCATGCCGAGTATCGAGCGCTTCGAGGCGCAGCCGGCGGAGTATCGCGACTCCGTATTGCCGCCGGATGTGAAGCTGCGCATCGCGATGGAGGCGGCCGCGACGATGCCGTGGTATCGAGTGGTGGGCGACGACGGAGCGGTGATCGGTCTCGACCACTTCGGTGCGTCGGCGCCGTACGAGAAGCTCTATCAGGAATTCGGGCTCACGGCGGATCACGCGGTGAGCAAGGCGCTCGAGATGCTGGGCCGCTGATCGGCGGCCTCGCGACGTCATTCGGGAGGAGAGTGAAATGCGACTGGGGATGATCGGTCTTGGGAGGATGGGCGGCAACATGACGCTGCGGCTCAACCGGGCCGGGCACGAGGTGGTGGGTTACGACCGTGATCCCGAAGCCATCGAGAGAGTAAGGGCGGAGGGGAAGGGCAGCGCCAAGGCCGAGGCGACCGGCGCGAAGGACCTCGCCGCACTCTGCGCGGCGCTTCAGGCACCGCGTGTGATATGGCTGATGGTGCCGGCGGGAAAGCCGGTCGATGACACGATCGCGACGCTGCTGCCGCATCTGTCGAAGGGCGATGTTCTCATCGACGGCGGCAACTCCAACTTCCACGACACTCTCCGCCGGGGTGAGGAGCTGAGCGCGAAGGGCATTCGCTTCGTCGACAGCGGAACCAGCGGTGGTGTCTGGGGACTCGAGAACGGTTACTGCCTGATGGTGGGCGGCGAGCCGGAAGCCGTGAAGTTGTGCGAGCCGATCTTTCTCGCGCTCGCTCCCGAGAACGGCTACGCGCACGTGGGCCCCACCGGTGCCGGGCACTACGTGAAGATGGTGCACAACGGCATCGAGTACGGCATGCTCCAGGCATACGCGGAAGGCTACGAGATTCTGCACGGCTCGAAGCTCTTCCAGATCGACCTGCACCAGGTCGCGGGCGTGTGGAATCACGGGAGCGTCGTTCGCTCGTGGCTCAACGAGCTGGCGGAGCGCGCGTTCGCCGGCGATCCGCAGCTCGCCGATCTCCGCGGCTACGTCGATGACTCCGGCGAAGGGCGCTGGACGGTGCAGGAGGCGATCGACATCGATGTCCCCGCGCCCGTGATCACCCTCTCTCTTCTCGCACGCCTGCGCTCGCGCCAGGACGAATCGTTCGGCGCCAAGGTGATCGCGGCTCTGCGCCACGAATTCGGCGGTCACGCCGTGAAAAAGGAGCAGTGAGCACCATGACCACCGTGCTTACCGCCGGCTACGAGCTCGGGAAGCAGCAAGGGACGAGGCAGGAGCTGAAGGGCGCGGGGCCGTGCACGATGATCATCATGGGTGCGTGCGGTGATCTGACGAGCCGCAAGCTCATGCCGGCGCTCGCGCACCTGCACGCAGATGGCCTGCTCGATCCGTCGTTCGCGGCGATAGGGGTGGGACGCGAAGCGATCGACGATGCGACCTTCCGGCGCGACATGGATGGCGCAATCCATAATTCCGAGGAAACCGGCGATCTGAAGGATGCCGAGCGCTCGAAGTTCCTGGACACGCTCCGCTACGTGTCCGGCGATCTGCTCGACGAGCGTACGTACGCTTCGATCGCCGAGTCGCTGGCGACGATCGAGGGAGACGACGTCGGGAAACGCGGCAGGCTTTTCTACTTCGCGATCCCGCCCAGCATCTATCCCGATGTGCTGCGCCACCTTTCGGCGAGCGGTCTCGCGCCTCGCGCGAGCGAAGCGAAGTCGAAGTGGGTACGGCTCGTGATCGAGAAGCCGTTCGGGCACGATCTCGAGAGCGCACAGGCGCTGAACACGCTGGTTCGCGGCAGCTTCTCCGAGCGGCAGATCTACCGCATCGACCACTACCTGGGCAAGGAGACGGTTCAGAATCTCCTCGTCCTCCGTTTCGCGAATTCGATCTTCGAACCGCTCTGGAATCGGGATCACATCCAGCACATCCAGATCACTGCCGCCGAGACGGTGGGAGTGGGTCACCGCGCTTCGTATTACGAAGAAGCGGGCGTGCTGCGGGACATGTTTCAGAACCACCTGCTGCAACTCCTCTCGCTCACCACGATGGAGCCGCCGAGTTCATTCGAGGCCGACATGGTTCGCGACGAGAAGGTGAAGGTGATCCGTTCCATCCGCCCGATGACGGAGCTGGAGGCGCGCTCCGCGTCGGTGGTCGGTCAGTACGAGGCAGGCGTGGTGGATGGCGAGAAGGTCCCCGCCTATCGCGCGGAGCAGGGAATAGCGAAGGACTCGCGCGTGCCCACGTACGCCGCGCTCCGCCTCGCGATCGACAACTGGCGCTGGGAGGGAGTGCCGTTCTTTCTGCGTTCGGGAAAGAGGATGCCCGAGCGCGTGACCGAGATAGCGGTACAGTTCCGGCGGCCGCCGCATCTCCTCTTCCCGCTCGACGCGGATGATGAGATGGAACCGAACGTCCTGGTAATCCGCATCCAGCCCGACGAGGCGATCTCGCTGAGCTTCGAGGTGAAGGTGCCGGGCGTGGAGGTGCGACTCACTCCCGTTCGCATGGTATTCTCCTATCCGCTCGCATTCGGCGAGAGCACACACTCGGCGTACGAGACGCTCCTCCTCGACGCCATGCAGGGCGATGCGACGCTTTTTGCGCGGGGCGATCAGGTAGAGGCGGCGTGGAAGGTGATCGATCCCGTGGTGTCGGCGTGGCACGAAGGGATACCGACCGGGCTGCCGAATTACAGGGCTGGTTCGTGGGGCCCGAGCGCGGCGGATGCGCTGATAGCGCGCGATGGTGCCGCCTGGCGAGAGCCATGACGAACGTCATCGCGCATGAAAAGCGGGCGGCAGCGCGGAGCGCGGCCGCGCTGGTCACGGCCGGTCAGGTGGTGGGGCTGGGCACCGGCTCCACCGCAGCGCTCGCGATAGAGGAGTTGGGGCAGCGGCTCGCGGCGGGGGAGCTCTCCGACATCACCGGCGTACCGACCTCGAACGCCTCGCACCGACTCGGTCTGGAGTTCGGCATTCCGATCGCGGACATCGAGCGAACTCCGGTGATCGACATCACCATCGACGGCGCAGACGAAGTGGATCCGCTGCATCGGGTGCTCAAGGGAGGCGGCGGAGCGCTCCTGCGCGAAAAGATCGTTGCCGCGCGATCGACGCGCTGGGTCATCATCGGCGATTCCACCAAGACCGTCGATCGACTCGGGAGCAGGTACGCCATACCCGTGGAAGTGGTGAAGTTCGGGTGGTCGGCGCACGCCGAGGCGCTCCGCGAGCTCGGGGCCGAGGCGGTCCTGCGTCGGGCGGAGGAGGGAAGCGAATCGCCGTACATCACCGACGAGGGTCACTACATCATCGATGCGCGGTTCCCGCATGGTCTCGATGACCCCGAAGAGTTGGCGCGCGCCATGCGTAATCGACCCGGAGTGGTGGAGACGGGGCTCTTCCTCGGCTTCCGCCCCGAGGTGATCATCGGCCGCGCGGCCAACGGGTAGCCGCCGACGCGCGGAGCGCTGCAGTAGTACAGTCAGTTGCTTCGCGCCCTCGGTTCCGGACGCCGCACGGTGGGCGGTGTCTCGCGTGCAGCATCCATGGAGAGCAGCAGGATGGATTCAGCGGTTGATTGCCGGCTGGCCACGGTGACGGCCAGAAGGCTACGAGAAGCGCGTTCCGAGCTGACCATGCGGTGGCTGGATCGCATCAGTGAGCGGGTGTCGATTTCGCCGGACCGCATTTTTCCCACCGAAGCACTGCTCGATCACGCGCCGCTTCTGGTGGAAGGAGTGGCCGACTACGTCGAGGACCCCACGCGCGCCGTCGCGGCCGACACGGAAGTCATCTCCAAGGCGCGCGAGCTGGGTGCGCTGCGCCACTCTCAGGGCTTCGACGAGTTCGAGATCCTCAAGGAGTACGAGATATTCGGCGGAATACTCTTCGCGTTCCTCGGCAGGATCGCGAACGAGACGCGCGACGAGCTGCCACGAGGCGACGTGGCGATCGTGGCGCACCGTCTCTTCCAGGCGATCTCGCTCATCCAGCAGGCCACCGCCACGCAGTACCTGCAACTGGTGAAGGTGGAGCTGGGAGAGCGCGAAGAGCGTCTGCGCTCGTTCCACCGCGCGCTCACGCACGAGCTGCGAAACCGGATGGGCGCCATCTCCGGCGCGGCGCAGCTCCTGGAGATGCCGGAGCTCGCGGACTCGCGCCGTCGCGATCTCGGGGGCGTCGTCGTGCGAAACGCTACGGCGATGCGCGTGGTGCTGGAGGATCTCCTCGAGCTCACACGCGTGAACGACGACACGCGGCAGCAACGGCACGTGCGCCTTCGCAGCGCGGCCGCCGAAGTGCGCCGTCACCTGAGGGACGCCGCGAAATCGGCCGGGGTGGAGATCCGCATCGCACCCGATCTTCCGGATGTGGAAGTGAGCGCGGCCGCGGTGGAGCTCTGTCTCATGAATCTCATCTCCAATGCCATCAAGTACGCCGACCCCGCGAAGGAGGCACGCAGCGCCGAGGTCGGCGGCTACCTGATGCTGAGCGATGAGGATCGCCCGAGCGAGGTCGTGGTCGAAGTTCGCGACAACGGCCTCGGGGTGCCGCGCGACCGACGCGGCAAGCTGTTCGAGCGCTTCTTTCGCGCGCACTCCGATAGAGCGCCGGCGGTGGAGGGTTCGGGACTCGGGCTCAGCATAGTGCGCGAGACCGTCGAGACGCTCGGCGGTCGCGTCTGGGCGGATTTCCGGGAGGACGGCTCCGTCTTCGCGTTCGCGATACCATGTCGTCGGTCGTCGGACATGGTGACGGCGGGCGACTCGGCCGGTGTGCGACGCGAGTAGGGGGTCAGGTACTTCAAGTAGAGGTCCAGGCAGCGTTGCTGCCTGGACCTCTACTTGAAGTACCTGACCCCCTCGACGTCACTTTATTGCATAAAGTACTTGACAGATAACCCGCGCAACCATATCATCCCTCCCAATGCATTCCCCTCGACCCTTGCGAATCGAAGACGGTGAGGCGCCGCCAGCTTTGCATGCGCGCGCCATGGACGACCTGCGCTTCATCAGGCGCACCATGGAAAACGCATCGTCCTTCACCGCCGTCTCGGGGTGGGGTCAGGCGATCATCGGTGTCACGGCAGTTGGAGCGGGACTTCTCGCGATGCGGCAGCCGAGCCACGAGCGGTGGCTCGCGGTATGGCTCGCCGAGGCGGCGCTCTCGATCCTGGTCGGGCTCCTGACGTCGATCTGGAAGGCGAGAGCGGCACGGCTGCCGGTGCTGAACGGTCCACTGCGCAAGTTCGTGCTCGGCTTCACGCCGCCGGTTCTGGCCGGCGCGGTGATAACTCTGGCCCATGCGCGCCTCGACCTCTGGGAGGCGCTACCCGGTCTCTGGCTCCTCCTCTACGGAGCGGCAGTCATAACCGGCGGCGTATTCTCGGTGCGCGTGGTGCCGGTGATGGGCGCCTGCTTCATGGCTGTCGGAGCGCTCGCGCTCTTCACCGGAGCGGCGTGGAATCCGTGGCTGCTGATCGCGGGGTTCGGAGCACTGCACATCGTATTCGGATTGGTAATCGCATGGAGGTATGGTGGCTAAGTCTGGAGCAGCGCCCAGGAGGCGGACGGATCCGGAGGAGGATCGCGGGCGGCGGCTGGAGCGCGTGATCGGGCGCGATGCGACCGGTCCGGCGGAGTCGCGCGAACTGGACAACCTCATCCATCATCGCATGCGCCTCGGCATCGTCAGCGCTCTGGCCGCGAACGAGACGCTTACCTTCAACGACCTCAAATCGTTGATGGATACGACGGATGGGAATCTGAGCGTCCACGCGCGCAAGCTCGAGGACGCGAAGTACATCACGTGTACCAAGCGTTTCGAGGGGCGCAGGCCGCGTACGGAGTACCGCCTGACGGCGGCGGGCCGCGACGCACTGCAGCGCTACCTCGATCACATGGAAGCGCTCATCCAGGCCACCCGCGATACGCTCGATCGCTGAGCACCCTCTACTTCTCTCATCGGACTTCATGACGACGAGTGTTCCATTCGCGCCGACGCCCGGCGCCGCTCGCCACGTGGCGATCATCATGGACGGCAACGGAAGGTGGGCAGCCGCGCGCGGTATGCCACGCGCGGCCGGACATCGCCAGGGCGCGGAATCGGTGCGGCGCGTCGTCGAGACTGCGCCTTCGCTGGGAATCCAGACGCTGACGCTCTACGCGTTCAGCTCCGACAACTGGCGTCGGCCGCCGCGCGAGGTCGCGGCGCTCATGCGTCTCTTCCGCAGCTATCTGCGCAACGAGACCGATAAACTCATCGACAACGGCGTGCGCCTCTCGGTCATCGGACGTCGCGACCGCCTCCCGGGCGTCCTGCGCGATGCGGTGGACGACGCGGAACGTAGAACGGGCCACGGCACGAGACTGCATCTCCGCCTCGCGATCGACTATTCGGCGCGGGATGCGATCATCAGGGCAGCGAAGCTCGCCGGTTCCGATGCTGATATCTCGCGCGAGGATTTCGGAACGCTGGTAGCGCGCGCCTGTACACCCGAGAACGGCGTGCGAGCGCTCGATGTGGATCTCCTGATCCGAACCGGCGGCGAGCGGCGGCTCAGCGACTTTCTCCTCTGGGAATGTGCGTACGCCGAGCTGTACTTCACCGACACCATGTGGCCGGACTTCGATAGCGAGGAGCTGGCTGAGGCGGTGGCGTTCTTCGGCACACGCGAGAGAAAGTTCGGCGCGCTCGCAGCCGCTGCAGGGTAACCGACGCGCGCCGCGTACGCGTCGCGTAGTAGATTGAGCGCTGCAACCAACAAAGTGGCGCTCATCATGAATGTCGTAGCTCATCCCCCTGCCACCCTCGAAGGGTGGTATGCATCGCATCACATCCTGAGATACCCACGCGGCGGCGCCCCGTCGGAGGCCGACGTCGCGTGTGCGCGCCGAACGCTCGCCGACATCGCTCGGGGCAGCGATGGAAGCTGGAGCGTCGCGGTTCCGCTCACCGGCTCGGTGGGCGACGTGATGCTGGTTCACCTGCGACCGACGCTGGAGGAGCTCTCCGCGGCGGAGCAGTTGGTACGGCGCGATCCCTTCCTCGGAGCGCTGCAACCGGTCTACTCGTTTCTCAGCGTTGCGGAGGCGGGCCTCTATCACCTTACTGCCAAGCTGGCGAAGGAGGCAGTCGAGCGTGGCGGCTCGGTGGGCGACGAGGAATTCGAGCGCGAGCTGGCGGAGCGCAGTGCGAAGGAGCTGCAGACCGAGCACGCGCGACGGCGGCTCTATCCGCAGCCTCCGGCGGAGATGCCTTACGTCTGCTTCTACCCGATGTCCAAACGCCGCGCGCCGGATGAGAACTGGTACTCGCTGACACTCGAGGAAAGAAGCCGCCTGATGTACTCGCACGGCCTCACTGGCCGGCGCTACGCGGGGCGGGTGATGCAGATCATCACGGGCGCGATCGGCCTCGACTCCTGGGAATGGGGCGTCACGCTCTTCGCGAAAGACCCTCTCGACTTCAAGAGGCTCGTGACCGAGATGCGATTCGACGAAGCTTCCGCGCGCTACGCCGAGTTCGGCGACTTCTACGTGGGGCGACGCGCGGAGCCGGGGGAATGGCCGGGATAGAAGAGACAGAAAGCAGAAAGCAGAAAGCAGAGAGCAGGTGTGCCCTTACTGCTTTCCGCTCTCTGCCGCCTGCTCTCTGTTCCTTCCCACTTCCTCCCTCACCGCCTCCATCACCCTGTCCTGCACGGCCAGCGAGTCCTGCTGGCGCGGCGCGGCCCACCAGCTCACGCGGAGAGTGGTGTTGGTGGCGTCGGTCTTCAGAACCAGGACCTGCGGGGGAGGGGCGCTCGCGACGCCGTCGACCCCGGCCTCGAGCCGCGCGGTGATGCGCTTCTTCAGCGCGTCGATGTCGAGCGATGACGGCACCGCGAGGTCGTAGTCGGAGCGGCGCACCGGGAACGCCGTGTTCACTACCACCGACTGCGTGAAGAGCGTAGCGTTGGGAACCACCACGCGCCTGTGATCGTACGTGCGGATTATCGTGGCACGCGTCTGTACATCCTCCACCGTTCCCTCGAAACCCGCCACGCTTATCTCGTCGCCGATGGAGAACGGCTCGGTCACCAGCAGCAGTATGCCTGCGAGAAAGTTCTGGAAGATGTCCTTGAACGCGAAGCCCACGGCGATGCCGCTGATGCCGAGGAGCTGGATCAGTCCTCCGGCGGTCACGGTCGGGAACACCACGGTAGCGCCGATCAGCAGACTGATTGCGATCACGAACGACTGGAAGATCCGGCTGATCGCGAGCTCGAGGTTCTCCCGTCCGCGCCAGCGATCCTTTCCCGCCATCGCGACGACGCGGATCAGCTTCCCGAAGTAGTACAGCGCCACCACCACGACCGTGGCGATTATCAGGCGCGGTATCGCCTGATAGAGCTGCAGCAGGATGCGCTCCGCGGTGTCGTACGCTACGTTGACGTCGATCTGCATATGTGCGAGTGCCGCGGCACGCGGCTCAGACGGACTTGAGCGCCTCCACCAGCTCGGTCAGGCTCTTCTTCGCATCGCCGAAGAGCATCCGCGTACGGTCCCGATAGAAGAGCGCGTTGTCGATGCCCGCGAACCCGTGGCCCATGCTGCGCTTCAGCACTATCACGTTGCGTGCCTTGTCCACGTCGAGGATCGGCATCCCGTAGATGGGACTCGTCGGATCCTCGCGGGCAGCCGGGTTCACGACGTCGTTCGCCCCCACCACCAGCACGACATCGGTGTTGCCGAAGTTGCCGTTCACCTGCTCCATCTCCAGGAGCTGGTCGTACGGAATGTTGGCCTCGGCGAGCAGCACGTTCATGTGTCCCGGCATTCGACCCGCCACCGGATGGATGGCGAACTTCACGTCCACGCCGCGCCTCTCGAGCTCCTGTGACAGTTCGCGCACCGCGTGCTGTCCTTCGGCGACTGCAAGTCCATAGCCGGGCACCACGACCACGCTCCGCGCATAGGCGAGCGCGATGGCGGTGTCCTCGGCCGTGGTCTGGCGCACGGTGCGCGGAATCCCACCAGTGGCAGCGGCCTCGGTCTGTCCGCCGGCGCCGAACGCGCCGAACATCACGTTCGCCAGCGAGCGGTTCATCGCGCGGCCCATGAGGATCGTGAGCAACGTTCCGGATGCTCCCACGAGAATTCCCGCCACCACCAGCATCTGGTTGTGCAGCACGAAGCCCGTGAACGCCGCCGCCATTCCCGTGAGCGCGTTCAGAGTCGAGATCACAACCGGCATGTCGCCGCCGCCGATCGGGAGCACGAGCAGCGCGCCGAGCGCCAGCGCCACGACGAAGATTCCCCACAGCACCGGCATTCCCCCGGCGCCGGTGATGAGCAGCACGGCCAGGAGCGCGATGATGACCGCGAGCGCGAGGTTCACGAGCCGCTGGAGCGGGAACTGGTGCGGTTTGCCTGAAAGAAGCTCCTGCAGCTTCGCGAAGGCGATAATGCTGCCGGTGAACGACACCGCGCCTATGGTCGTCCCGAGCGCAACGGAGAGCGATTCGCCGGCGCCGACGGGCGGCGCGTCGCGAGCGAGCCGCATGTACTCGGCGAGCGACACGAGCGCCGCGGTTCCGCCGCCGAGTCCATTGAGCAGGCCCACCATCTGCGGCATCGCCGTCATCTGCACTTTCCGTCCCGCGACTATCCCGATACCGCCGCCGATGATCACGCCGATGATGATCCCCCCGTACGACACGACTCCCTTGTCGAGGAACGTGACGAGCAGCGCCAGCAGCACACCAACCGCTGCGAGCCGGTTTCCCGAGCGCGCCGTAGCTGGAGAGCTGAGGCGCTTGAGACCGACTATGAGGAGTACCGCGGCGACGAGGTAGCTGACCTCGATCAAGCTCTCGATCGGAGCGAGCGTCACTTGACCTCCTCCTTCGTCTTCTTCCTGAACATCTCGAGCATCCTGTCGGTGACCACGAAGCCGCCGAACACGTTCGCGGCGCCGAGTACTACCGCGATGAAGCCGAGCACGCGGAGGAGCGTGGTGTCGGCCCCGCCGAGTACGATGATGGCGCCGAGCAGCACGATTCCGTGTATCGCGTTCGTGGCCGACATGAGCGGCGTGTGGAGGATGGACGGCACTCGCGAGATGACCTCGTATCCGGTGAAGATCGCGAGAATCACCACGTAGACTGCCAGGACGGTTTCGCGCGTCATCGACTCTTCTCCTTGGTTGCAGTCGCCGCGGGTGCGTCGGGTGTGATCGCGCCGCTCGTGGGATCGAGACGGACCTTGCCGCCGGCCGTGACGGCGATGGCGCCGGTGATCTCGTCGGCGAGGTCGATGGTCAGTTTCCCCTCGGGCGCGAGATGCTTCAGCAGCGCCGCGACGTTGCGGGAGTACATCTGACTCGCATCGTGTGCCAGCTCGCTCGGCAGATGCAGCGGCGCGATGATGGTGACGCCGTGGCGCACCACGGTTTCACCGGGTACCGACACTCCGCAGTTGCCACCCTGTTCCGCTGCCAGGTCGACGATCGCCGAGCCGGGCCGCATGGCCTGCACGGTGGACTCGGGGATGAGGACGGGCGCGCGCCGTCCCGGAACGAGCGCTGTCGTGATGACGGCGTCCGCGTTCGACGCGTGCTGGTGGATGAGCTCCTTCTCGCGGCGGATGTGATCTTCGCCGAGCTCCTTCGCATAGCCGCCCGCGTCCTGAGCTTCGCTCGCGGACACTTCGAGCTCCACGAACGAAGCGCCGAGGCTCTGCACCTGCTCCTTCACGACGGGGCGAGTGTCGAAGGCTTCGACCACGGCACCGAGCCGGCGCGCAGTCGCGATCGCCTGAAGGCCGGCGACGCCGGCACCGATGACGAGCACCTTCGACGGACGGATCGTGCCCGCGGCGGTCATGAGCAGCGGGAAGAAACGGAGCACGGAGTTCGCGGCGATGAGCGCGGCCTTGTAGCCGGCCACGGTGCTCTGTGAGGATAGAACGTCCATCATCTGTGCACGCGTGATGCGCGGAACGAGCTCGAGCGCGATCGCGGTCACATCGCGCGCGGCGAGATCGCGAAGGAGTTCGGGTTCCGACCGCGGAGAGAGGAGCGCGATGAGGGCGGTGCCGCCGCGGAGCAACTCGACCTCGTCAGCACCGTTGGCGTCGCGGCGTGGCCGCTGCACCTTGATTACCGCGTCGGCATTCGAGTAGAGCGAAGCCGCATCGTCGGCGATCGATGCGCCGGCTGCGCGAAACGCATCGTCCGGAAAGCCGGCGCGCTCGCCCGCGGCGCGCTCGATCGCGACGGAGTGGCCATCCTTGATGAGGCGCGCGACCACTTCGGGTACGAGTGCAACGCGCTTCTCGCCCGGCGTGGATTCGCGAGGTACGGCGATTTTCATTCGATCAGGGATTGAGCGTGCGGAGTGGCGAGCCGCCCGCGCGCCGCGCTGGCGTTCGGGAGCAGGAGACCGGCCGGCGCGTGGTCGCGAGTGGAAGTCGTCTCACGACACGGGCCGTCCGGGCGACAGAAATGTGCACAGTGGGACGGCGGGGCGGAACCTTGCGGGTGAAGGCGCGCTAGCCGGGCAAGGTGATCGCGGCGTTCGATGGGCCCGCGCGGGATATGTGCATGGTCCGGTCACGGCGGTCGGCCGGCAGAGAAAACGCCGGCCCGAGCTGAGCGCTCGAGCCGGCGTGAACTGAGAACTGCAGTCGAATCGGGACGGCGGGATTTGAACCCGCGACCCCCTGAACCCCATTCAGGTGCGCTACCGGGCTGCGCCACGTCCCGTCCGCGCGAACGTTCCGCGGACAAGCGTTGAATGTACTCCGGCGGCCGCCACCGTTCAACCGACCGGCCGGGGAACCCACGACCCGAAAGCGCCGTCCGCCTCCGGATGCAATGCCAATGCAACGCCATCGACCCACGGCCACGACGCCAGCTTCTCAGAGCGGCTCCCCGAGATAGAGCGTATGTCCCTGATCGTCCTCCAGCACGATCTCCCTCGTCTGCCACTCCGTCTCGCAGACGTCGCGCACCAGCGGAATTCCACGGGCAGCGAGTCGCTCGGCCATCGCCACCACTCCGCTGGTCTCCAGATAGAGGTGTAGATGGCCGCCTTCCGCCACGTACGGGATCGACGGGTCAGGATCGTCGACCCGCTTTACATGTATTACGTTTGTGCCCGCACGAAGCCCGACGTAGAAGTCCTCGTAGTTGAATTCCACCTCGAAGCCGAGTACCTCGGTGTAGAAGCGGACGGTCTTTTCCATGTCCGTGCTGCGGATCTGCGGAACGACACCGGTTATCACGATGCGACCTCCGTTGAAGGGCTGACCCCGTACCCACCTAACCATGACACAGCGAACCGTCGATCTCAATGCCGACATGGGCGAGGGATTCGGCCGCTACCGGCTGGACGATGAGCCGCTGCTCGATCTCGTGACGTCGGCCAACATCGCGTGCGGATTTCACGCGGGAGATCCGGTGGTGATGCTGGAGACCGTCACGGGTGCGGCGCGCCGCGGTGTGTCGATCGGAGCTCACCCCGGGTATCCCGACCTGGTGGGTTTCGGAAGGCGCGAGCTCGCGGCATCTCCCGATGAGATTCGCGCCTTCGTCGCGTATCAGGTGGGTGCGCTTCAGGGCATATGCTCGGCGGCCGGCACGCGTCTGAGATACGTGAAACCTCACGGCGCCCTGTACAATCGAGCCGCGCGCGACGAACGCGCGGCAGGCGCTATCGCTGCCGCGGTTCGCGATGTGGACAGGTCGCTCGCGCTTCTCTGTCTCGCGGGCAGCGCGATGGTGCGAGCGGCCGAGGGAGCCGGGATCCGCGCCGTGCGCGAAGCGTTCGTGGATCGTGCCTACCGTGCGGACGGCACTCTCGTCCCGCGCGGCGAGCCCGGTGCGGTGCTCGACGACGTCGAAGCGATGGCGGAGCGTGCGGTGCGGATGGTGCTCGAGGGAGTCGCGCCCACGGTGGACGGTGGAACTCTCGTCGTGAACGCCGAGTCGCTCTGCACGCACGGCGATGGACCTCGTGCGCTCGCTATAGTTCGCGCGGTGCGCGACAGGCTCACCGCGGCCGGAGTGTCGATCGCCGCTTTCGCGCGCGACTGAACTCGATCCGGCGCTCGCGACTCCACGGCAGAGAGGCGCGCGCCGTCAGCGCATCCAGCGTTCCAGCTCCGTCGATGCGTCGGTGTCGGAGTCGCGATACTTGACGATGACCGGCGTCTGGAGAGCGAGATGCTGCTCCGCGCCCCACCCGCTCCGGATCGTTCGGGCACCGGGCACCACCACCGCGCCGGCGGGAATCTCCAGCGGCTCGCCTTCCGCGGCGCGGTACACGCGTTCGCGCACGAGGTCGAAAACCGGAACTGCTCGCGTGATGATGACGCCCGAAGCCAGCACCGCGCGCTCCCGCACGACCGTGCCTTCGTAAATGCCGCAGTTGCCGCCAACGAACACGTCGTCCTCTATCACCACCGGAGTCGCGTGGATCGGCTCGAGCACGCCGCCCACCTGCGACGCCGCGCTCAGATGCACGCGCGCCCCGACCTGCGCACACGAGCCCACGAGGGCGTGCGAGTCGATCATGGTGTCGGCCCCGACCCACGCGCCGATGTTCACGTATGCGGGCGGAAGGCACACCACGCCCGGCGAGAGGCGCGCGCCACGGCGCACGGTCGATCCGCCCGGTACGATGCGTACGCGTTGCGCGATCTCGAGGCGTTGTGCAGGAAGCGTGTGGTTGTCGAAAAACCGGAACGGGCCGTCGGCGGGCGACATGTCCGCGAGGTGACCGGCGCGGAAGACCAGCAGGATACCGGCCTTGACCCACGGCACGGCGCGCCATGCGCCGTCGCTTCCGCGCTCGGCGGCTCGTATGCTGCCTGCCTCGAGCGCCGAGAGCAGCGCCTCGACGACGGCAGGTGCCCCATCGTCGAGTGGATCACCGACGGGAGTGGCGGCGAGGCGCTCCACGTGGGACCTGAGTTGTGATATGTCTTCTTCGTTCACTGGTGTAGTCGGTCGGGCTATTCGGTAGTGCGGTGGGCGTTGTACCGCTCCATCATCTCGGCGAGGTCGGGGTCGATCCCGTCCGCCAGTCGGGCGATCGCGGCGCGCGTGTCGAGAATGCGCTCGTCCTGGCCCAGCTTGAACTTTGCCTCGAGTCTGGCGATGGGCAACTCGAAACCCAGGATGCGCGGGAGTCGGCGCTCCATCCCGCCGGGCCCGAGTTCGCGAAGCCGCCACTCGTCCGGGCGACCACGCTCGAGGTGCTTCACGAGATCACTCAGGTGCCTCGCGGTGTCCGCTGTCGACAGCGACACAGGATGGCCATGACAGTGGACTACGGCGTAGTTCCACGTCGGCGCACTGTCGCGTGCAGGATTCGCCGGATACCAGGACGACGAGATGTAGCCGTGCGGACCGCCGAAGATCACCACGCTCTCGCGCCCCTCCGCGATGAGCGCGGCGTGGTCGTTGGCCAGGGCGAGGTGCGAGATGAGCGTGCCGTGCGGTCCACGAGTGCGGTCGACGAGGAAAGTGAGATGCGAAGCGGCGAGCCCGTCGTCCGCCCGGGTCACCATCGTGGCGAACACGGATCGCTCGATGAGATCGAAAACCTCCTCCGGGGTGAGTGGAGCGAACTCGGGTTTGTTGTAGAGCATTGTCTCTCCAGATTGGGCGCGGCCTGTCACTCTCGTTCTTTGCGACGGGGGATCAGTCAGTCTGATCGTCGCGAGGTTCGACGGCGGCTGCCGGGCCGACATGCGATTGGCCGTCGAAAATCGGACGGAGCCATCGGGTCGTATCCTCCAGCGCCTTCCCGCTCACTCTCGCCACGGCCACTGCCTCGAGAAATCCATGCACGGTCCCGGGATATACGATCGACTGCGTCGGGACGCCGGCGGCGTTCAGTCTGGCCGCGAGCGCGACGTTCTCGTCATGAAGGATGTCCGATTCCGCGATGACGAGGAAGCATGGCGGAAGGCCGGAGAGCTCCGCGAGCAACGGGCATGCGAGCGGATTCGCACGGTTCTCGTCCGCGCCGAGATACTGCTCCCACATCCATCGCATCTCGGTAGTCGAGAGGAGGTAGCTGCCATCTCCAAAGTGCCGGTGAGAATCGCTGTTGCACTCGGAATCGAATGCTCCATAGTTCAGGACGAGAGCGTCCACTATTCCGGGACGCCCGGCGTCGCGCAGGGCGAGTGCCGCTGTCAGCGCCAGGGTCGCCCCCGCCGAATCGCCGGCCAGAACGATCCGCCCGCCGTCCGCCCGCGGCGCGGCACCGCCATCACTCAGCCAGTCGACAACGTCGACTACCTCCTCGATCTGCCGAGGAAAAGTATGCTCTGGTGCGAGGGAATAGTCGACGCCGATCACGATCGCGCCGGTCCGCGCCGCGTACTCGCGCATGAGGCGGTCGTGCGTGTCGATGCCGAAAAACGTCCAGCCGCCGCCGTGCATGTAAGCGATGGCGGGGCACGGCTCCGGTCCGCCAGGGTCGTACACTCTTACCCTTACATCGAACCGTCGAGTAGTCGCCTCGGAGATCCGCTCCACCGCTGGACCGCCAGCGCACCAGGGCGCGCGCGTAGCTGCGGCGATGCTCCGCTTGCGCTCCATAGGTAGAGAATCGAAACAGGGGTACCGAGCATAGCTGCGATCGATGGCGCCGACGAACTGTCGAATGTCGGGGTCGATCATCGACCGTTCTCCCACCACCAGAGCGGAGCGGGCTGGCGCTCGCGCGGCCAGATCTCGGCGAGTGACGCGGCATTGTATAGCCTGCCGTTCTTCATCACGAGCTCGACACTGGTGGTATTGCGAATGTCATCCAGCGGGTTCCGGGCAAGCACCTGAAGGTCGGCCAGCTTGCCGACCTCGAGCGAGCCGAGCTCTCCACCGAGGCCGATCCCATTGGCGCTCGAGATGGTACCGATCCGGATCACGGCCAGAGGGTCAATCCCGCCAGAGGCGAGCGACCAGAGCTCCCAGTGCGTGCCCAGGCCCGGCATCTGGCCATGCGCTCCGAGCCCGACGTTCCCGCCGGCGTCCATGATCTTTCTGGCCTGCTCGGCCATCTGCGCGAAGATGTACTGATCGTCGCGAAACCACTGTCCACGGCGCAGCGCGCGCCGGTCGACCTCATCGTGCGGCATGAAGCGCCGAACTTTAGCGTCAGAGTGGATGTCGTAGTGCTCGTACCAGTAGTTCTCGGTCCAGGGACCACCGTACAGCACCATGAGATTGGGCGTGTACGTGATTCCGCTGCGAGCCACCAGCTGGACGACGTCATCGTACAGCGGATAGATCGGATATGTGTGTTCGTGACCGGGATAGCCATCCAGCAGCTCCGTGATGTTCATCTTCAGGTCGAGGCTTCCCTCGGTGGTCGGCATCAAGCCGAGCTCGCGTGCAGCCATTATGAACCACTGGCGTACGTTACGCTGACCGGTTTCGTACTCCTTCACGGTATGCGTGTCGTAGTATTCGGAGTAGCGCCGCAGCACGTCGCGCGCGTCGTCCAGGCTCCGGATGTTCTCGCGCGAGAAGACTCCGGGACCGGTCGAATAGATACGCGGTCCGAGTATCGCGCCGGTGGCGACCATGTCGGCGTACGAGAGTACGTCGGTCGTGAAAGTCTGTGGGTTGCGCGTCGTCGTGATGCCGAAGGCCAGGTCGATCATGTACTGCCATACACGCGACCTGTGTACGCCGCGTGCTGATCCCTGGTGGGCGTGGATGTCGACCCAGCCTGGAATGATCGTCTTTCCCGCGAGGTCGAACGTACGCGTGCCGGCTGGAATCGCGACATCTGCCGTCGGACCCACGGCGGCGATCCGGTTGTCGCGTACCAGCACGGTTCCCCTGTCGATCACCTCGTCGCCCTTCATGGTCACGACGCGCGCGTTTACCAGCGCCACCGTGCCGCGCGGTTTGTCGACGGGGACCACGATCTTCACGTCGACGCGCGACGGCTCGTAGGAAGCGGCGTTCGAGGACGAGTCGGCGTGGAAGGTCTCGCGCGCGGCAGCGACGTCGTACGTGAAGTACGAGTGTCCGAGCGAGTAGTGGATCGATTTCCCGTCGCTCGACCAGCCGATGAAATCACCACCGACACGTGTGAGGCGCTTCACGGGGAGGGTGGCCGACGACGGGTTCACGATCGAGATGGTGGGCGCATCCCCGCCGGCAGGAGGTACCGGAAAGAGGTAGACGTTGTCGGAGACCGTGGCTATCGCCATCCTGCCGTCCGGTGCCATGATGATCTCGCTTGCTGCCTGCGGCGGCGAGGAAGGCCCGGATGTCTGCTGCCTCCACCCGCTCACGCGCACGTGTTCGCGGACGTCGGTGCCGTCGAATCGCATGGAAGTGAGCGCGCGGCCGTCGTAGAAGTACACCCGCTCGCTGTCGCGGACGAAGTGCGGCTGGTGCGCTCCGCTCACCGGCGCGATGACCGTAGCGTCGCCTCCAGCAGCGGGAATCCACACGAGTTCCTCGCCTGCTCCGCGCTCTTCCTCCATGTGCTCGCGCAGCGAGCCGCGCACCGTGACGATCCTGTCTCCAGCCGGGGTGTAGGCGAGGCGCTGGTAGAACGCATGACCTGACGTGAGGCGCTCCGGCTCGCCGCGTCCGGCGGCGCGTATGCGCTGGATGCTGCCGCCGCTGTCGTCGGACCAGGTCACGAAGGCGATGTAGCGTCCGTCGGGCGACCAGACGGGGTCGAACTCACCGGTCTCGCCGTGAGTGAGGCGGCGTGGCGTGCCGCGCGGCAGATCCATGATCCAGATGCGATCGAGCGCGCTGAATACGAGACGTGACCCGTCGGGAGACGGGCGCGCGTCGCGAATCTGTTGCACGGTGATGCTGGAGTCCGGAACCTGTACGGCGAACTTGCCGAGGGGCCCGAGCTTCTGCTCGACGAGGGCAGTGAAGGGAATCGGGGAAGCGCTTCCGGACGGCACCTCCACACGCCAGAAGCCGCCGCCAAACGAGATGATTATTGCGCGGCTGTCCGGAGTGAACGCGTAGCCGGGAAGGAGGTCGCGCGAGAAGCGCGACTCCTGGTCGTCACGCTGGATGTGGGGGAGAAGCGTGGTCTCATCCCCGGTACCCAGGTCGCGCAGCCGCAGCACTGTCGATGTATCGACGCGAGTGGCGTAGGTGAGCCACTTGCCGTCGGGGCTGAGGGCCGGCCGCATGCCACTGCCGTACGCACCTGTCCGCGCGGCCACCCGTCCGGTTTCGCGGTCGTACGTCGCCACCTGCCAGCCGGGGAACTGGAGGTTGTAGCCCCATCCTCCGCGCTTCTGTGTGAAGTAGAGGTAGCGGGGATTCCTGCCGAACGCCGGGCCGAGGAAGTTCTCCACGGCGTTGCGCCCGCGCTCCGCTCCTCCGCCACCGAGCAAGCGGAGCCCCGTACCACCGCGCACGTGGTACATGTAGATGTCGTAGGCGTCCGTGAAGGCTGCCGTCTGGAACACGCCGCGAGCCACGACGACGTAGTCTCCATCCGGAGTCCAGACGGGGGACACATAGTGTGCGTTGTCGCCCCGCGTGATCTGCCGCGGGTTTCCGCCATCCGCATCCATGATCCAGAGCTGTTCGGCTCCGCTCCGGTCGCTGGAGAACACGATGCTGGCGCCATCGGGAGAGTAGCGGGGCTGGGCATCCATGGCCGGTCCACTCGAGATCGGCCGCGCCGAGCCTCCGTTCACGCTCATGGAGTAGATGTCACCGAGGAGGTCGAAGACGATGGTCCTGCCGTCCGGCGAGACATCCAGCGACATCCACGTCCCCTCCGACGTAGTGAAGGAGACGTCGCGCGTGGTTTCGAGCGGGAGGCCGGACTTCCCGGCTTCGCTGGCGGCCGTCCGGGCATTCTGGGCGCTGGGGCTGGCCATGGGTGCGGCGAGGCAGATGGCGAGACACGCCGCGAGAGGCCCGGCGCGCAGATGGGCGGCAGCGACGGAGACGCGATGGCGGAGGCTGATCATGGGAGTATTCGTCTCTCTGGTGGATTCACAAGCCGGCCACGTATGCCAGAAAGGTATACCGAACGGGTCGACAAGTTCCGCCATTGTACAGCCCGGAGTCCGCGCGCGCAATACGCGGCCGCGAGCGTCGCCACGAAGGCCATCACGCTTGCGCAAGCGCTCTCGCATGCGTAACCTTGCCCTCGTGCCCACGCGATCACGATCGACGGTTCCGCGCAGAGCGGCGCGCTCCGATGCCTCCGGCAGTCACGCCGCCACGTCGCGAGCCCGCGACGACAACGCTTCACGCGTATTCCGCGAGTTGCGCGAATTGATAGTGTGGGGTCAGCTTCCGCCCGGAGCGCGCATCACGGAACGCACGGTCGCCGACCGGCTCGGTGTGAGCAGGACTCCGGTCAGGAGCGCCCTCCACCGGTTGCAGCGTGATGGATTCATCACCACCGCCGGCAACGGTGCCGAGCAGCGCCTCATCGTTGCTCCAATGACGCGCGAAGATGGCGAGGAGCTCTACCTCATGGTGGGGCATCTCGAAGGATTCGCGGCCCGACTTGCCGCGATGCGACCCGTCGCGGAACGCAAGGAGCTCGTCGCCAGTCTCCGCTCCGTGAACCGCGAGCTGGAAACGGCGCTGCGCGTGCTGCGCGAACTCTCGCGCGTCTTCGACCTGGACCTGGAGTTCCACCGCCTCTTCGTCGAGGCGGTTGCGGGCCCACGCACGCTGGCGCTTCACCGGGCGATCAAGCCGCAGATCGAACGCTACGCTCGGGCGTACATCGGCGTGCTACTCGGTGAATTGCCGAACTCGCTCAGTGAACACGAAGCGATCATCCGCGCCATCCAGAAGGGCGACGCGAAAGCCGCGCAGCTCGCAACGGAGATGAACTGGCAGCACGCCGCGGAACGGTTGCTGAGCGTCATCGGTCAGTATGGCGAGCGTGGAAGCTGGCACGCTTCGGCCGCCCCGGAGAGCGGTCAGATCCGGCAGGCCGCCCCCGGGAAGAGCAGGGGACGCCGCTAGCGCGCGGTCCTCAGGCGCTCTGCAGCCTCACGGGGCGGTCGCAACGTCGCTAGGCCGGCCGTGCCGATCCGCACCAATGCAGTATCGTTCGCGCGAGCACCTTGGCGCACGTCACCACTTCGTCGATCTCGACTCGCTCGTCGGCGGCGTGTGCGTGTTCCACATCTCCCGGCCCGTAGAGAAGCGTGGGGATCCCGGCGTGGCGCGTGAACAGTCTGAGATCTGCTCCGTACGGGACGCCGCGCAGCGCGGGCAGCCGGCCGGTGAGCTGCCGATGACATTGACGCAGGGCGCTCACTATAGGCGCGTTCGGAGCCGTTTCGCCCGACTCGAACTGCCCCTCGAACCACTCCAGGACGGGCGTGTGCTCGGAGAGCCAGCGGCTCGCCGATGCCGCTTCGTCCACGGCCGCACTCAGGACGGCGCGCGCGTCCTCGATCGACTCGTCGGGAAACACGCCGAATCGTCCCTCGGCCACCAGCAGATCGGGCACCGAGGAATGCCAGTCTCCGGAGCGTACCGTCCCGATGCTGATCGGCGCGATGTTCGACGGGTCATCGAAGAGTGGATGACCCCTCGTACGGTGGCGTTCCTCATTCAGCCGAACCAGGGCCAGCACGAGCGGCGCGAACTCGTCGATGGCACTCGTGCCACGCGACTTCAGCGCGGCGTGTGCGGCGCGACCATGCACGGTCAGTCGGAACGTGAGCGCGCCGGACTGCACCGTACAGATGTCGAGCGCGCTCGGCTCCATGATTATGCACGCGTCCGCGCGATAGCCTCGGACTATCGTGGTGAGCGAGCCGACTCCTCCCGATTCCTCCCCGATCACGCTCTGTAGAAGCAGATCGCCTGCCGGGGCGACTCCCATGGCGCGGAGCGCCTGCACGGCGAAGGCCGCTGCCGCCAGCCCGCCTTTCATGTCGCAGGCGCCGCGTCCGTAGATGCAGCCGTCCCGGAGCTCGCCGCTCCAGGGGTCGAGCGACCACTTGTCGACGTCGCCGGGAGGCACGACATCGATGTGCCCATTCAGGATGAGCGAGCGACCGTTACCCGTGCCCGGCCATCGAGCCACGACATTCAGCCGGTCGACGAACGGAAATCCGTCGTCGCAGAAGGCCGGATGTCGCTCGAGCTCCGAGCGTTCGGACGATATGATCTCCGTCGCCAGTCCCAGGCTGCGGTACTTCTCGGCCAGAAGCTGCTGCGCCGCCTGCTCCGCTCCCGACATGCTCGGCGTCCGCACGAGCGCCTGAAGAAAACAGGTGAGCTCCTCGCGGAGTCCCTCGACGGCATCCTCGATTTCATCATCTACGGAATCAGATAGGGAAGTCATTTTGCTGACTGATGGGTTGGTCGATACTTGGCGCGGCGGTCGCGGCATGACGCCGCCACGCCACGTAAGCCGGAATGCCGATCAGGACTACGACGATCCCGCCTGCAGCGCGCTGCGGCTGGGCCATCACCGTATTCAGGACGAGCAAGGTCGCCGAAGCGATAAACAACAGCGGAGTGATGGGATAGGCAGGGACGCGGAAGGGTCGAGGTGCATCGGGGAGCTTCTTCCTGAAGACGAACACACTGGCCGCGCCGAGTGCGTAGAAGATCCATCCCGCGAACACGACGTAGGTGAGCAACTGCTCGAACGTTCCGCTCACGGCGAGCAGCGCGGACCATGCGCCCATGGCACATATGGCGAAGCTGGGAGTCCGATAGCGAGGATGCACGACGGCGAGACGGCGAAAGAATACTCCATCGCGCGCCATGGCGAAGTACATCCTGGGTGTCGTGAGAAGGAGGCTGTTGGCCGCGCTGAAGATGGAGACGAGGATCACCGCCGTGACCACCCTGCCGGCCGCGGGACCGAAGAGTCGCGTCACCGCATCCGCGGCGGCGTGATCGGTAGCGGCGGCATCGGCCGCACCCAGCGCGACGATGTACGCCACGTTGGCCAGAACGTAGAGCAGGACGATGATTGCGGTGGCCAGGACTATCGCGCGCGGAATCGTACGCTGAGGCTCGGTCGCCTCGCCGGACGAGAACGTGACGTACTGCCATCCCTCGTACGACCACAGGACCCCGATCATTGCGGCGCCGATGCCGGACGCCAGAGCGGGCGTGAAGCGGTCGGGCCAGATCGGTTCCGATGGTGCACCGGAGTGGCCGAAGGCGATGAGGACGAGCGAGAGCGCCACGAGGGCGATGACCTTGAAGCTGCTCGTCCAGTTCTGAAGCGTCGCGCCGCTGCGGGCGCCGCGCACGTTCACCACTACGAGTATCGCGATCATGCCGACGGCCACGACGCGCGAGCCGACCGCGCCTATGGGAAGCGCCTGGCCCACGTAGCCGGCGAATGCGACGGCGAGGGTGGCCATTCCGCCGGTGGAGATGACGAGGAAGCTGGTCCAGCCGTAGAGGAATGCGGGAAGGGGTCCGAACGCGTCGCGTATGAAGACGTAGAGGCCGCCCGTGTTCGTCTTCATGGCTCCCAGTTCCGCGTACGTGAGCGCCCCGAGCAGCGATAGCACGCCGCCGAGGACCCAGACGAGCAGGGAGGGACCGACCGCGCCGCCGGCCATCCGCATGACGGCTCCGGGGACGAGGAAGATTCCCGACCCGACCACGGTGCCCATGACGATCAGGACGAGGTCGGTCGTACCGAGCGTGCGGTGCAGCTCTTGATCTGGCATTTGCACTCCGGGGAGCCGGCCCGATCGGCGTGGAGGAGAGAGGGTGGCGACCATCGCCGGCGCTGATCGCCGGACGACGGGCAAAATTACATCGAAACTGGTATACCGCAACGGCTCCTCGATTTGGTATGGCGAACTGGTATCTTGCGTCGCGGGGAACCGCTCGTAATATTGGGCCCACTTCCGTTCCACGAAGCACGATCCGCCGCAGCTACCACCGTACGTCCGCCGCGCCCCGCGCACGGCGCGTACCGTCACCCGCCCCCAACCCACCTCCCGAGGCAGCCATGAGTGGTCCGATAAGGCGCGCCAGAGTGCGCGCCATCAGCTTCGCGCTCGGTCTCGTCTTCACGGCGGCCGCAGCGCAGAGCGCCGCGGCGCAGGCGACCGGCGTCGTTCGCGGCACCGTCGTCGACTCCGCCGGCGGCCAGCCTGTCCCCAGCGCACCCGTCGTCATCGTCGGTACCCGTCTGGGCGCCACCACCGACAACAACGGCAACTACGTCATCCGCGGTGTCCCCGCCGGCGCGCAGACCGTCCGGTTCGCGCGCATCGGCTACGCCCCGACCACCAGAAGCGTCTCCGTTCCGGATGGTGGCGAGGTCACGGCCGACTTCACAGTCGCGCGCAGCGTCATCGAGCTCGAGGAGATCGTCACCACCGCCACGGGCCAGCAATCGCGCCGCGCGGTCGGAAACGTCGTCGCGGTCATCGGCGCCGATTCCCTCGTCGCCGGGAGCGGCATCACCTCGGCCACCGAGGTTCTCACGTCGCGCGTGCCCGGCGTCACCGTGGTGCAGGGGTCCGGCACCATCGGTGGCTCCCCGAGCATCGTGATCAGAGGACAGACCAGCGTAGGCGCGTCCAGCGATCCGCTGTGGATCATCGATGGCATGCGGATGGTGGCCGGCGATGTGAATCGCAGCTTCACCCAGAACGGAAACAGCACCATCGGTTCGCTCAACATGCAGGACGTCGAGTCCATCGAGGTGATCAAGGGGCCCTCCGCCACGGCGCTCTACGGCACCCAGGCCAACAACGGCGTGGTGATCGTCAAGACGAAGCGCGGCAGCGCCGGCGGCACGAGCTGGCGAGCGTGGGGTGAGTACGGCCTCAATGACCAGCCGGTAGACTGGCCGGCGAACTATCGCAGTTGGGGGCGCAACATCGACGGTGTCACCGGACTCCCCGCCGGCGCGGCGGTCCAGTGCCGCCCCTCGCAGAGCGCCGCCGGCCAGTGCGTGGTCGACAGCCTCACGTCGTTCAGCCCCTTCGAGAACAGCGAGACGACGCCATTCGGCGACATGGGCACGCGCAGGGCGCTCGGCGTCTCCGTGTCGGGCGGCACCGACAAGATCCGCTACTACACCTCCGCAGAGCGGACCGAGGAGGTCGGCCCCTACACCATGCCCGACGGCGAGATCGACCGGCTCACCACTCTGCTGGGCAGCAGACCGAGCGATGAGCAGATCCATCCCAACGCGCAGACCGAGATGAGCTTCCGCGGAAACTTCGACGCGCAGCTCTCGCACAACTCCGAGATCACGGTCTCCAGTGCATACACCGACCGCAACCTCCGTACGCCGTTCAACGGCAGCTTCTTCCAGGGTATCCAGATCCAGGGGCTCACGGCGCCCGGTTATCGAACAGCCTTCAACGGCTACGCCGCGCAATACCTCGGCGACATCATGTCCGTCCAGCAGCCCGAGACGGAGAAGCGCTTCACCGGGAACGTCGCGTACACCATCCGCCCGATCGACTGGCTCGATGCGCATGCCACGCTGGGAATCGACCGCAGCGACCAGAGCGCCGAGCAGTACGCGGCGGTGGGCGAGGGTACCAACGGCGGGTGGGGCCAGCTCAGGGGACGCAACGGCGGCTACCGGAAGGCGCTGACCGACCTGGCCCGTTACTCGGTCGACGTCGGTGCCTCGGCACGCTTCGCGGTGAGGAGTGATCTCTCCTCCAGGACGTCGGTGGGAGGACAGTGGTTCAAGGACGATCAATACGAGGTACAGTTCTCGGGCTACGGACTGGCGCCGGGAACGAAGACGATTCCTTCCGCCGGCGCCAAGACCATCGACGCCGAGGGAATCCTCCAGCGCGCCTCGTACGGGATATTCCTGGATCAGCAGTTCGTGTGGCGCGATCTGCTCTATGTGAGCGGCGGCGTTCGATACGATGCGGCGAACGTGTTCGGGCCGGAGGCCAAGCGGCCGATCTATCCGCGGGCGCAGGCATCGTACGTCATATCCGACGAGGATTTCTTCCCGTCCGACGGCTTCATCGACAGGCTTCGACTCCGCGCTTCGTGGGGCAAGTCCGGTTCGGCACCGGGGCCGACGCAGGCGATCGCGGTTCTGCAGCCGCGAACGGTGCAGTATGCGGGCGCCACCCTGCCCACGCTCATGCTGGAGAACGGCTACAACCCTGCGATCAAGCCGGAGATCACGTCGGAGCTCGAGGGTGGCTTCGATGCGACCATCTTCGACGAGCGCGTGAACCTGGAGTTCACGCTGTACCGGAAGGCGAACAGGAACGGTATCACGAACTCACTGCTCGCTCCGTCGCTCGGCACGGCCACGCTGTATCCGATCAACGTGGGCCGGGTGGACAACAAGGGATTCGAGTACGCGGTGGACGTCCGTGCGCTCGACATTCCCGCGCTGAGCTGGGATCTGCGCGTTAGCGGCTCGCACAACACCAACGAAGTGATCGTTCTCAACGACCAGCCGCTTCCGGCGCCGGCGCCGCAGCGGACGATTCCTGGTTATCCGATCAACGGCGCATGGGGGCGGCCGATACTCGGCTTCGCCGACGCCAACGGCGACGGGATCATCACCGAGTCCGAAGTCACAGTGGGAGCCGACTGGGCGTACATCGGTCCGGTCCAGCCGGTGGATCAGACGCAGCTCACCAGCACCTTCGGCTTGCTCGACCGGCGGCTCAGGCTCACCGCGCTCTTCGACTACCGCGGGGGCAACTACCACTACTTCGGGGGCGGGCGCGACCGCTGCAACGGCGGAAGCGCGTTCGAGGCGAACGATCCGAACGCGCCGCTCGAGCTCCAGGCCAAGTGCGTTGCCGCCACCACCGGAGCGCGCACCACCTGGGGATACATCGAGCCCGCGGACTTCATCAAGCTGCGCGAGTTGTCGCTGAACTTCGACCTCCCGCGTTCGCTCGGCCCCCTCTCCCGGATCCCGGGCGGCACAGTCTCGCTCACCGCGCGCAACCTGGCGACGCTCTGGAGCAAGTATCCCGGGCTCGATCCCGAGGCCGGCGGACAGTTCAACGACAACTGGATAGTGCCGCCGCTCCGGTACTTCCTCGCCCGCGTCACACTCACGTTCTGACCAGAGGCCTACAATGCGAGATATCATCGATCACGGGCCGCGTACGTCAGCGCGCGATACAGCGGCCGGAAAGGCGCGGCGCCCGCTCCGGCGAATCGCCCGTTGTGTGGCGCTCGCCGCGCTCCTGACCTCCTGTAACTGGGGCGACTTGCTCGACGTCACGACCGACATGGTAACGCCGACTCAGGCGGCCAACCCCTCGGGAGCGCTGGCCATGAGGGCGGCCGCGCTGCGCCAGTTCGCCGTGTTCACGGCGGGAGGGCCGCAGGTCAGAGCGTGGCTGATGGATGCGCTGTTCACCGATCAGCTCATAAACGCGCGGCAGGACTTCAACGCCATCGATCTGCGAAGCTGGCCGGAGGAGAATAACCCGCACGGCGTCAACGTGTGGGACGACTACTCCAGCGTCAGATACGCCGTCGAGACGGCGATCGACGCCATGCATCAGTACCTTCCCGACGATGATGCCACCGGTTCGCTCGTCGGCGAGCTCTACGCCATTCGCGGCCTCAGCACGAGCATCATCGCGGAGATGTACTGCAACGGCCTCACGCTCTCGTCGTTCGACGCGAACGGCGGCGCGGTGTACGACATGAACGTGTACACGAACGCCGACCTCTTCGAGCAGGCGGTGGCCGACTTCGACAGCGCCTTGACCAGTCTTCCGGCCAGCGACCCTCTTCGATTCCTGGCGCGTATCGGCAAGGCTCGCGCGCTCGTGGATCTCGACAGGCAGGCCGAGGCCGCGGCAGTGGTGCAGGCGGGCGGCGATGGCACCGGTTCGCCCGAGGTGCCGACGGATTTCGTGTACAACGTCGAGTACTCGACGGCCTCGGTCTACAACGTCATCCCCGATTACGTCCTCAACGCGAACTTCGGCCTTCCGCTGAACGAGACGCTCACGGGACCGGGGAAGGAGACCGCGAACGGTCTCGACTACGGCGCCGACCCGCGCGTGCGCGCCCAGCCCTTCCTCCGCAATGGCCAGGACGGCAGCACTCCCATCTATCCGCCCGGTGTGCCCTGGTCCAGAGACTTCAGCAGTCCGTTCCCGGTGGCCAGCGGCGTCGAAGCACGGCTCGTGGAGGCGGAAGCTCAGTTGAAGGCGAGCGATCCGTCGTGGCTCGGAACGCTCAACGATCTTCGCGCTCGCGGAATCGACATCTCGGGGCTCGCGCTCGATGCTCCACTGTCATCGCTGACGGATCCCGGAACGCCGGATGGACGTGTCGATCTCGTGTTCCAGGAGCGGGCGATGTGGCTGTATCTGACGATCCACCGCTGGGGTGACATGCGCCGCCTCATCCGGCAGTACGGTCGCGATGCCGGGGATGTCTTCCCGAGCGGCTCGTACTTCAAGGGCGGTACGTACGGCACCCAGATAGTCGCCTACCCACTCGCCGCGGAGCGCAATCATCCCGCGTTTCACGGATGCCTGAACGAAGACGCGTGACCCGCGCTTCGATCGGGGCCGCCGCTATGAGCGGCGGCCCCGATACTTCCCGTTCGCCGTGGTCCGTCACGATCGGGCGAGCGAAACTTCGTCTCGTCACGGCGGCCATGCTGCTCGTCGGCGTGGCCGCGGCCATGTCGATCTCCGGTTGCACCGCCGGTTCCGACTCGGCCGGCGCGGTGAGCTGGCCAGCATACGGCAACGATGCCGGAGGGTCGAAGTACTCGCCACTCGCTGATGTGAATCGCGACAACGTAGCACGACTGGCGGTGGCGTTCACGTGGGAGCCGCACGAGAGCGCCATCCCGGAGGGGCCGGGGCAGAAGCCGGCGCGCCCCGGGATGTTCCAGGCCACTCCCTTGGCGGTGAACGACACGCTCTTTCTCTCCACGCCGTACAATCGCGTGGTGGCGCTGGATGCTACAGATGGTCGCGAGTTGTGGAGCTTCGACCCCCAGGCATGGAAGACATACGGCCAGCCGAACGTCGGCACCGGCTTCGTGCACCGCGGAGTTGCGACGTGGTCCGATGGCAGCGAACGGCGCGTGTTCATCAACACTCGCTGGCGCCTCATCGCGCTCGATGCATCAACGGGGAAGCCGGTCTCCAGCTTCGGCACCGATGGTGAGGTCTCGATGCTGGAAGATCTCTCGCGCGTGGTGCGACCGGAACACTTCGCGAGCTCGTCTCCACCGGTCGTGTGGGGAGATCTCGTGATCGTGGGCAACGCCGTGGGCGATCGACTGGCGTATCGCGGCGATCCACCGGGCGATGTGCAGGCCTTCGACGCGCGCACGGGGAAGAGAGTGTGGCGCTTCGAGACCGTGCCGCGTCCGGGCCAGCCGGGCAACGAGAGCTGGGAGGATGGCTCGTGGAAGTACGCGGGCCACACCAACGTGTGGGCTCCGTTCACCGTGGACAGCGCGCGTGGCCTCGTCTACCTGCCGGTGGGCACGCCGAGCAACGACTGGTACGGCGGCGAACGGAAGGGAGACAATCTCTTCGCCGAATCGATAGTCTGTCTCGATGCTCGAACCGGCGAGCGGGTCTGGCACTTCCAGGTCACGCACCACGGCCTGTGGGACTACGACCTTCCCGCTCCTCCGAATCTGGTGACGGTGAAGCACGGCGGGAAAATGGTGGATGCCGTGGTGGTGCCCACCAAGCAGGGTTTTCTCTTCGTCTTCGACCGCTTGACGGGTGAGCCACTGTGGCCGATCGAAGAGCGTCCGGTGCCGGAGAGCGATGTCCCCGGAGAGCGCGCTTCGCCCACGCAGCCATTTCCCACGAAACCGGCTCCGTACGCCAGGCAGGGATTCACTCTCGATGACGTGGTCGACTTCACGCCCGAGGTGCGGAAGGCGGCGCTCGAGGAGATCGAGAAGTACAGGATCGGGCCGCTCTACACGCCACCGTCGGAGGCGGGCACGGTGGTGGTGCCCGGCGCCATCGGCGGTTCCGGGTGGGGCGGAGCGTCCATCGATCCGACCACCGGCTGGGCGTACGTGAAGGCTACGAACTCGCCGGCGCTGTTCCGCATCGTGAAGGTCGAGACTCCGAGCGACACCATCGACGCTCCGTACATGGTCGACCTCACGACATCGTCGCTCGGCGTCTCTTTCCGCGATGGTCCGGAAGGGACGACGCGCGATGCGGGCCGGCTGCCGATCAACAAGCCGCCCTACGGAACACTCACGGCGATCGATCTCAACACCGGCGATACCAAGT
The DNA here is from genome assembly GCA_044463985.1 of Gemmatimonas aurantiaca. Classification (GTDB taxonomy): domain Bacteria; phylum Gemmatimonadota; class Gemmatimonadetes; order Gemmatimonadales; family Gemmatimonadaceae; genus JADGGM01. The sequence continues at coordinate 35,606 of JBIQLU010000011.1, forward strand.
GGACCATACCGCTCGGCGACTCGCCGCGCGTTCGTGACCACCCGGCGCTGAAGGGAGTCGCGCTGCCGGAACGGCTCGGCGTGGCCGGATCTCCGGGCGCGCTGGTGACGGCGGGCGGCCTGCTGTTCACTACCGGCGGAGGTCGCGTTCTCTACGCGATAGACTCGCGCACCGGGAAGTACCTCGCGGAGTGGGAGCTGGGGCAGATCGGCTACGCGAATCCCATGACGTACAGGACCAGCAATGGCCGGCAGTACATCGTGATCGCGACGGGTGCGGGCGCCACGGCGAAGCTGATGGCGTTCGCGCTCGGCGAAAACTGATACATCGGGAGGAACGAGATCATGTGGCGTTCGGCAGCAACCATCTCCGGTCGGGAGCCAGTGCGTTCGATCTGTCTGTTCGCGGCGCTGATCGTGTTTCAGGCGTGCGCCACGGGCGGCTCGGCGCTCGCGCAGCGCGGTGGCGGCGCGGGCGCGCGGAGCGCTGCGCCCGACACCCTCACGCTCCCCACTCCGCGCTCGCTCCACTTCACGACCGATGAAGGGACGTGGATGTCGGTCGACGTAGCGCCGAACGGATCCACGCTCGTCTTCGATCTGCTCGGCGACATCTACACTCTCCCGATCGAAGGCGGAAAGGCGACGCGCATCTCCGGTGGGCAGGCGTTCGACGCGATGCCGGCATACTCGCCCGACGGGCGAAAGATCGCGTTCGTGAGCGACAGGAACGGCGCTCCGAACCTGTGGGTCATGAACGCGGACGGCAGCGGCGCGCGTCGACTGAGCAGTACCGAGGGCTTCGGCTACGACTACGTCTCGCCATCGTGGACGCCGGATGGATCCGCGGTGCTCGTCTCGCACAACAACGGGCCGGCAGCTACCGGGCTTTCGCTGCGCGGGTTCACTCCATTCGAGCTCTACCTGTTCATGCTCGATGGAGGGAGAGGGCAGCAGCTCACGGGAGGCCGTTCCGGTGGCAATGCGGCAGCGCCGCGGGCGGGGCCGGGTGGTGCGGGAGGCGCGGGTCATCTCGGTGCCCGCTTCGCGGGGAAGGATCGCATCTGGTACGCGACGAGCCGCAGTTCGCAGTTGTATACGCTGGACGTGGAGTCGGGGCTGGTCGTGCGGAGAACGAACGGTCAGGGTGGAGCGTTCCGGCCGGTTCCGAGTCCGGATGGCAAATGGCTCGTGTATGCCACGCGACGAGGCGACACCACGGCGCTGCGGCTGCGCGATCTCGCTTCGGGTGACGAGAGCTGGCTCGTAGCCGACGCGCAGCACGATCAGCAGCAAACGAAGCCGACTCGCGATCTCATGCCGGGAATGGCTTTCACGCCCGACAGCCGGTCGCTGGTGGCGTCGTACGGCGGCAAGCTATGGAGGATCGCCGTACCATCCGGCCGGGCCACCGAGATTCCGTTCACCGCCGACGTGGACGTGAAGATGGGAGCGTCCACGCAGTTTCAGTACGCGATGGACGACTCGCTCGTAGCGGTGCGGCAGATCCGCTTCCCGCGGATATCGCCGGATGGAAAGCGCGTGACGTTCGTCGCGCTCGACCGCGTCTGGGTCGCGGATCTTCCAGCCGAACGCCGGCCCGGCGCCACGCTCGAGGCGCGTAACCTTCGCCGGCTCTCCTCGTTCCGGGTCAGCGAATACGCACCGACCTGGTCACCCGACGGCGGGACTATCGCCTTCGTGACGTGGAACGACAGCACGGGCGGCGACATCTACCGCGTCCACGTGGACGGCGGAGCGCCGGAGAAGATCTCTGCCGCGAGCGCGTACTACGAGAAGCTCGCGTACACACCGGACGGCGCCAGGCTGCTCGTCGCTCGCGCATCGAACGCGGACCGCTTCGAGATAAGCGAACAGGGATTCGCGGGGCAATCGGACCTCGATGCGGATCTGATGTGGCTGCCGGCCGACGGCGGCGAGGCGCACGAGGTCATGCGGCTCGAGTATCTGAACCAGCTCGACCCGCCGTTCTATGGAATTCCCCACTTCGGTCCCGATACCGGCAGGTTCCTCCTGTACGACCCTGATCAGGATGGCCTCTTCTCGCTGCGGCTGGACGGCTCGGACCGGCGCCTGCTTCTCCGCGCGAGTCAGCTTCCGTGGAACAGCTCCGGAGCTGGTCCGGCCAACGACGTGGTGCTGTCGCCGGACGGTGGCCACGCGATGGTGCTCGGCATGCAGAACGCGTATCTGGTCACGCTGCCGTCGGGCGGTACTGCACCAACCATCTCGCTGCAGCGCGTAGCGAGTGGGCCGGTGCCAGTGCGCCGCCTGTCGGAGATAGGAGCCACGTACGTGGGGTGGAGTCCGGATGGGAAGACCCCGTTCTACTCGATCGGCGCATCGCTTTTCCTCTATGACATCGCCGCGCTGGATTCCGCCGAGCGTGCGACGGCCAGCTCTGTGGCGTATCAGCCGACCAGAGTCGATATCCGCATCTCGGTGCCGAGCGATCGTCCACCCACGGACAGCGTGATCGCCTTCCGCGGCGCGCGGCTGATCACGATGAACGGCGCCGAGGTGATCGAGAACGGAGATCTGGTGGTTCGCGGCAATCGGATCGTCGGCGTCGGGAGGCGCGGCAGCGTGAACATTCCCGCGGGTGCGAAGGAACTGGATGTCTCGGGGAAGACGCTGATCCCGGGCTACGTCGACACGCACGCGCACATGTTCTCCGTGGCATGGGGACTTCACCGGACCGAGCCATGGCAGTACTACGCGAGCCTGGCCTATGGCGTCACCTCGACTCGCGATCCGCAGACCGGCACTTTCGATGTCATCGACTATTCGGACCGCGTGGCCGCCGGCGACATCATCGGCCCCAGAATATTCACCACGTCGAGAGCGGTCTTCGGGAACGAGGACGTGAACTCACTGGCCGATGCCCGGAACGTGCTGCGCCGGTACTCCGAGTTCTTCAAGACGGAAACGGTGAAGATGTACGCGGTCGGCGACCGCCGGCACCGGCAGTGGTTCGTGCAGGCTGCGGGCGAGTTGAAGCTGTCGCCCACCAACGAGGGGGACGCGGACTTCATGCTCGACTTGACCCACGTGCTCGACGGTCACGCGGGCGAGGAGCACACGCTGCCCACCTATCCGCTCTATGAGGACGTCGTCCAGCTCATGGTACAGAGCGGAGTGACGTACACACCGGCACTCATCATTTCGTATGGGGGACCCAACCTGCAGGAGTACTTCACTTCACGCTACGATATGTACTCCGAGGAGAAGCTGCAGCGTTTCTGGCCGCGGAGCTATCTGGAAGCCAAGGCGTCTTCGGCCCAGTGGCATCGCGACTCTTCCTATGCCTTCCCGAAGTATGCGAGAGAGGCTGCACGCATCGCCGCGGCCGGTGGGCACGTTGCCGTCGGCGCGCACGGGCAACTTCAGGGGATCGGCTACCACTTCGAGATGTGGGGGCTCGCGATGGGCGGCATGAAGCCGCACGATGTGCTCCGGTCCGCGACGCTGGTGGGAGCTCGTGGCATCGGCCACGTGCGGGATCTGGGCTCGCTCGAGGTCGGGAAGCTGGCGGATCTGCAGGTGCTCGACCGGAACCCGCTCGACGACATCCACAATACGAACTCGATACGGTACGTGATGAAGAACGGCCGCCTCTACGATGCCGCGACGCTGGATGAAGTGTGGCCGCGCCAGAAGCTGCTGCCCACGAACCAGTGGTGGATGGCGCCCGAGCGTCGCTGATCCGGACGCAACTCCGTCGTCGGTTCCATCGAAGCTGCTCCGCTTCGACGGCGCTGGCGTCACCAACCGCAGGCCCTTCACGAGATCATCATCGATGTCACGTCTTCGACTCGCCACCTGTGCTTTCGGGATTCTCTTCGCCGCTGCCTGCTCGAGAGACGGCGGTGCCGATCGAGCTACATCGGAACTGGCTGTCGTCAACGCTCGAGTGTGGACCGGAAATGCGGCTCAGCCATGGGCTGAGGGCCTGGTCGTACACGGCGACACGATAGCGCTGGTCGGCTCGAGCGTCGATGCGGAGCGATTGGTCGGAGAAGACGCGCGGGTGATCGATGCACGTGGGGCGATGGTCGTTCCCGGATTCGGTGACGCGCATGTGCACTTCATCCCGGCAGGGTTCAGACTTTCCTCGGTGCAGCTACGAGACGCAAAGACGCCCGGGGAATTCATCGCGCGCATCAAGGCGTTCGCGGCAACGGTGAAGCCAGGCACCTGGATCATCGGCGGCGACTGGGACCATCAGCTATGGGGCGGCGAGTTGCCGCGCCACGAATGGATCGACTCCGTCACGCCCGAGAATCCGGTGTGGGTGCATCGTCTCGACGGTCACATGGGGTTCGCCAACGCGGTCGCGATGCGCGCGGCCGGAGTGACGCGGGAGACTCCGGATGTGGATGGAGGTACCGTCGTCAGGGACGCTTCCGGAACACCGACCGGCATCTTCAAGGACAACGCGGAGGCGCTGATCAACGACTTCGTTGCCGAACCCTCCGCGGAGTTGAAGGATCGCGCGCTCGATACCGCTATGAAGTACGTGGCGGCGCGCGGCGTGACGTC